>NZ_VPBR01000003.1:0-340445 GCF_013418645.1 Acinetobacter sp. YH12132 | reverse complement strand
CGTATATTGAACGCTATAATCGGACCATACGTTATAGTTGGCTGAGCAAGCATTTATTTGATACTTTGGATGAAGTACAAGATTATGCAACAAACTGGTTGTGGCATTACAACCATGAAAGACCACACCAAGCAAACAAAGGAAGGCCACCTCTAATGGCTGCTTAACCTCTACTTTTAACTTCGGTTATTTATGGGAGGATTACCACCCCTCATATACTGTAGATAAAGTAGGCATTCCAAATCGTAAGAATATTGCTAAAGCATTAGATACTTACAATGCGTATAGCCCTCAAGTTAAAAAAAACTTACATAGCTATATCCAAACCTTGGGCTTACCTATGGATGCAAATGGTAAATACACGATTACAGACGAAGAGTCCTTAAAGAATTTTGTATATGCCATCCAAGAGCGTTTTTACACAACACAAGCATCTACAGAAAAGCGTTTAGCTCAGGCTTATGTTCCAGTTTAGTATATTTATTTTTCATAGCTTCCGAATTAACACTAAATTTCAGTGAGATAAAAAGTGTAAATTTTTAAGTATTTTTTATTGAATTTTTACAAAATACAATACATAATTCATTAAGTTTTTGAAATATATATATTAATTATAATTTGGTATGTATATCCGTTTTAAGGCCATCATCTAAAGCAGAAAATAAATAAAAACCCTTTGTTTTGGCAAAGGGTTTTTTATTGCCTGTGTGAAAAGTAGGATAGATCAATTGAGGAAAACGATAAAAACTTCAATGGAGATAGAATATTTAAATCTGTATTTCCGATTATTTTTATAAAAAAGTACTGTTTTACCGATTTACCTCAGTTTTGTATTCTAGCTTCACAAGATAAGCAATCCCCACAACGCACTGAGGAATACAAAATGAGTTTAATCAATACCCAAGTGAAAGCCTTTAACGCTACTGCTTACCAGAATGGTCAATTCATTGAAGTGTCTGAGCAGGACATGATGGGTAAATGGTCGGTGGTATTTTTCTATCCTGCAGACTTTACCTTTGTCTGTCCAACCGAATTAGGCGATCTGGCTGATCATTATGCTGAATTCCAGAAAATGGGCGTTGAAATTTATGGCGTATCCACTGATACCCACTTCACCCATAAAGCCTGGCACGATACTTCAGACGTGATTGGTAAAATCCAGTATCCGCTGATTGGCGATCCAACCTGGACTCTGGCAAAAAACTTTGAAGTGTTAATTGAGGCTGAAGGTCTGGCTGACCGTGGTACTTTCGTGATTGATCCGGAAGGTACCATCCAGATTGTTGAAATTAACGCTGGCGGTATTGGCCGTGATGCCCAGGAACTGCTACGTAAAGTCAAAGCAGCGCAATATGTCCATGCACACCCAGGTGAAGTTTGCCCGGCAAAATGGAAAGAAGGTGAAGCAACGCTTGCACCGTCAATCGACCTGGTCGGTAAAATCTAATCCAGTTGCATTTATCTTCTGATGAAAATCCAGAACTCCGGTTCTGGATTTTTTTTGTCTGTTGAAACAGAAACCAAGCAGAATCCGGATGCGCCTGGATGATTCTATTCTTGCAATGCAGTATGCCAGATTTGCGCTAGCTGGCCGCACCGCAAAGGCTTAACATGAAACGATCAATTCTCCTTGCAGGCGCAGGACAGTATGAAAAAAATAATTGGTTTATATCGAAATAAAAACATGCACTGGGTCGGTGATGGTTTTCCGGTACAGAACCTGTTTGCTTATGACCGTTTAGGTCAGGCCATCAGCCCGTTTTTAATGCTCGACTATGCTGCGCCTTATCCGTTTGAGGCAACGACAGCGCAGCGTGGTGTGGGTTCACATCCGCATCGTGGCTTTGAAACCGTGACTCTGGCCTATCAGGGCGCCGTCACCCATCAAGATTCGGCCGGTGGCGGGGGCACCATTCAGACGGGTGATGTGCAGTGGATGACAGCCGGTGCCGGCGTGGTGCATGAAGAGTTTCATTCTGCCGATTTTGCCGAAGCCGGTGGACTGTTTGAAATGGTCCAGCTCTGGGTCAATTTGCCAGCCAAAGACAAAATGACCGCACCGCGTTATCAGGCCATTGCCGCTGCCGATATTCCCCGAATTGAACTGGACGATGCCGCCGGGCACCTCCGGGTGATTGCCGGGAACTATTTAGGTCACACCGGGCCGGCACAGACCTTTAGCCCGGTCAATGTCTGGGATGGCAGCTTGCACAAAGATGCACAAACCTTTGTGCATGTCCCGGTGACTCACAATGTCCTGCTGGTGGTGCTAAAAGGCGAGCTGCTGGTGAATGGCAATCAACAGGTGCAGGACAGTTCTATCGTGATGTTTGCCCGCGATGCCGAGCCGACCATTCAGTTGCAGGCGCAGCAGGAAACACAGTTTTTAATTCTGACCGGTGAGCCATTAAATGAGCCAATTCAAGGCCATGGTCCTTTTGTGATGAACAGCAAACAGGAAATTATTCAGGCCTTTGATGACTTTCATTCTGGTAAGTTTGGCCAAATTCCGCCGCAAAGCTAAGCATTCAGCGATCCTGCTGCGAAAAGAAAAAAGCCTCTGATAAAAATCAGAGGCTTTCTTGTTATTGCGCTGTTAAGTTTCTTGTTTTATCTCATTTGTATCATTATCTGTAATGATTTTATGTGATGTGGTTGTCATTCTTGTGTAGGGTGTATACTAGCGGAAAGCACGCGCTTTGTAAAACAACTATTCTAAAACTGGTTAATTTATATCTATTGTTTTTAAATGATTTTTAAAAATTAATAAATAAAATTTCAGGTATTTCTTATATTTACACGGGGCTTGAAAATACGTTAAAAAATGTAACAGAAGTGGCATTTTAGAACTTTATTACACTTTGTAAAAAGGGTGAATCTGGTAGTTTTTAATAGCTCATTTTGGCAAGGCATGGTTCATAATTTCGGTCAATGTTTTCATTAACGGATAAGACGTTTTGGATATTGCAGTCATCGGTAGTGGCATGGCTGGGCTAGCTACCGCAAGAATTCTTAAAGATGCAGGGCATAACATTACAATTTTTGAAGCTCTGTCTGGACGTGGAATGGACAGCCACAGTACTGAGTTTGAAGGCGGTTTAATTGACGCACCGCTGCGGGTCATGAATCCGCATTTGTGGAAAAACACACTCAGTTTAGCCACCTATCTGGGTATTCCGACCTTCCCGGTACGGACCTATATGGCCTGTAGCTGGTTATTTGAAGACCGGACCGAAACCTGGTTAACCACCTCGCGTACGCGTATCGGGAATTTCCCGATTATCAATAACCGTAAAGGCTTGCA
Source organism: Acinetobacter sp. YH12132 (assembly GCF_013418645.1). NCBI lineage: Bacteria > Pseudomonadati > Pseudomonadota > Gammaproteobacteria > Moraxellales > Moraxellaceae > Acinetobacter > Acinetobacter sp. YH12132. The sequence continues at coordinate 337,141 of NZ_VPBR01000003.1, read as the reverse complement.
GCAATACGGCTGGCGTCTGGTTAAAGGCATGTTGCAGTTAAAAACGGCAATTGCCAAATTCTTCCGGTCGAAGAATCAGGACATTACCCTGGCTGAGTTCATCAACCAGAATGAAATTGAAGAAGTGTTCTGGCATGGCGCGGTAATGCCGGTGTTGTACACCATCTGTACCTGTAACCCGAAAACCATTGGCGAATGGCCAGCGAAGCCGCTGTTGACCTTCTTGCGTCAATTGACCGATGGTGATGCGCTGTTGCGTATTCAGGGTGGCACTCCGGCGCTGGTGAATAAGCTGATTGAAGGTATTCATATCAAGAGTGGTTCACCCATCACCCATATTAGCCAGCAAGATGATCAGGTCTATGTCAAAAATGCCGAAGGCGAAACTGCGGTATTTGACCGTGTGGTGGTGGCCACCCCAACCACCAATATCGAGAACTTCCTCGATCGTGAACAGTTTGCCGAAGATATTGCCTTGTTAAAGCAGTTCAAGTTTGAACAGGGCGAACTGGTGATTCATACCGATAGCACAGTGATGCCGCCAAAACGCAAAGACTGGTCGGTACTGAGCTATATGATGGACCGCAAGTTTACCCGTCAGCAATTTACTGTCTGGCTAAACTCGATTGAGCCATCGCTGGTCGGTAAAACGCCGGTGTTCCAGACCTGGCGTCCGGTCACGCCTATTGATCCGAAGAAAGTCATTTCTTCTGTCACCCTGACCCGTGCGGTGGTGGATTCAAAAACTGTGGCACTGAACAAAGAATTGCAACAGCGTCATAAAGTCGCTGATCGCAAGGTGTTCTTCTGTGGTTCATGGTCATGTGACGGCTTGCCAATTTTAGAATCAGCCGTGACTTCGGCCATGCATATTGCAGAAATTTTTGGTGCACCGTTGCCGTTTGTGGGCTTAAAACCTAAAGTAGAGGTTGCTCCCCAACTCGGCTACTAATTTATGCGCTGGCTTCAGGCAATTTTTCGACAGGCTCCTTCCCATAAATATGCAATCAATGCAGCGCTTTTGGGAGATCCTGCCGAGTTGCCCTGGAGCAATCTGGGCTATTGGCACTCATCTGCACAGGACTATCCGGCGGCGTGCCAGCAGCTGGCCGATCATTTGGCCGAAGCCGTTCAGTTGCAATCCACAGATCGGCTGCTCGATTTAGGCTGTGGACAGGGCGCCAGCCTGTTGCACTGGCAACAGCATTATCAACTCTCAAATATTACCGCCGTTGAACTGCAAACGACCTGTGTCGAGCAGATTCAAGCGCGCTGGCCAGAGCTGCCCATCTATGCGCAGTCTTTTTTAAATTTAAAAAATCTCATACCTCTGGCGCCATTTGATGTGGTGCTGTGTATTGATGCGGCCTATCATCATGCTTTGAATTCATTTCTGGATGCCGTGCAACCGGTTTTAAATTCAAAAGGCCGTCTGGGTTTTCACACCCTGATATTGTCACCGCAGTTTTTAAAATCAAATACATTACAACAGCATTCTTATCGCGCTTTATTAAAGGCGGCGGATGTGTCGTTGCCGGAACTGAAAACCGCAGTACAACTGGAGCAGTGTTTGCAGGAACGCGGTTTTACCCAGATTCAGATTGAAGATTTATCTGCACCAGTGTTAAACAGATTTGCCGAATATATCCAGCAGCTGCACTGGCCGCAGCACAGTCCAGGTCTGGACCGGATCAAGATTGCCATGACCGCAAAGCTGTGCCGACGTTTATATAAAGATGGCTGGGTGAGATATGTGCAAGTGACCGCACACACGCAATAAAGCAGAAAAAATAGCGTCATAAAAACAACAAAGGCCCACTAAAATAGCGAGCCTAAGAAAATGGTGCCGGCACACGGATTCGAACTGTGGACCTACTGATTACAAGTCAGTTGCTCTACCAACTGAGCTATGCCGGCATTGTGGAGTTGCATTTTACAGATTTTTAATTCGGGCGCAAGCGAAAAAATAAGCAATTAAAAGTAGGCGACAGGCGCTGTTTTATTTTTATCCAGCTCTTGTTTTCGCGCTTAAACATCGTGGAAGAGGCAAGTTTCTGCTCAAGACAACAATAGCTCACGTTCAGGCGAGCTATTGTTTTGAATTTAAAATAAAGGGGGGGGTTAAGTGCCGCAGAGGCGTGCTACTTGCTCCTTAAAATACGGTCTAAATCTTGTGCACATTCTTCAAGGGTAAAAGCCATATCGAGTTGCATTTGTGGTTTGAGTTCGTTGGCGAGAGATCTCCACTGCTCAATAAGTTTAAGGGCTTTTTGAATTTTATGTCGATTGAGGTCTTTGGCGATGGTGGGGGTATAACCACCACGTTTGGCATTTTTAATTTGTTTGACATAATTTGCGCTGTTATTCATGCTCGCTCCCGAATAGCAGTTTTTTGACTGATTGGCTTTAAACATCTTTTTTGGCACGATTAAATGAAGAATATTTTTTAAGTTAATAGTTTTAAACAGTTGTTTATTTTGCCTATTGTTCTCCTTGTTCTGTTTAGGTCTGTGTTTAACATAGCACAATGCTTGCTGCTGTAAAGCTTGCGAATTCTATGCCACTTTTTATTGTTGTAGCATGAGATGATGACTTTTTGTTGACATCTGTGGTTTAAAAACAGGTTGGAACTGTGGCAGGCTGTAACTTTCACATATATGCGGCAGGATGGCATAACCCGAAGATCATGCTTAACAACCCAAGAGATGAACGGGGAGTCAGAAAAATTGATGCTATTTTCAGCAAAGCCTGAGATGGTGCTGGAAAAATAAGCGCTTCAAGTCAATGAATTTATCAATATAGTTTTGAATTTGATAGAAAAAGTCTATCTCAGGTTTCCTATTTTATCTGTGTTAAAAACTTGACCATCCATTTAAATTTTAGGGAAGCAGATGCGATAGATGCTCTGCTTTTTCAACTATAAATTTAAATTCAAAAGCTGATGAATTTAAAACTTAGCGGATGTATTCAGGCTCAAGTTTTTAAATTCAAAAAAATAAAAGTACTGTTGTTATTTTAAAATCTAATCCAGAAACAATCAGATAATTTCACTGTCTGGAACTGAATAATTTTGAAAAAGCAGAAAAGTCGAAGCATAAAAAAAGACCTAAATTTTACAATTTGAGTCTTTTTAAACATTCTGGCGGTGAGAGAGGGATTCGAACCCTCGATACGCGTCAACGTATACACACTTTCCAGGCGTGCTCCTTCAGCCACTCGGACACCTCACCATAGGCCGTGGATAATACCCAAAAAAAGTCACTCTGCCAAGCTGAAACAATTGATTTGCGGAAAAACTTTTGGGCTGGTGCTATTATGCGCAAAAATACGGTCTATCCATGAAGACATTCTATGCAAAGTACTGCAAAAAAAGCCGCCCTGCCTGTGATTACCCTCGCGGCACTGGGCGTAGTTTTTGGTGACATTGGAACGAGTCCACTCTATGCCTTGCGTCAATGTTTCCTGACCGCACATCTGGCCATTTCTGAAGGCAGTGTTCTGGGGATTTTATCGCTGATCTTCTGGTGCATGATGCTGACCATCAGCTTTAAATACGTCACCATCATCATGCGCGCAGACAACAACGGCGAAGGCGGGATTATGTCGCTGCTGGCCTTAAACCTGCGTACCACCCGTATTTCCGAACAGAAGAAAATCTACCTGATTGCACTGGGCTTTATTGGTGCATCGCTGTTTTTTGGTGATGGGATTATTACCCCGGCCATTTCGGTGCTGTCGGCGATTGAGGGGCTGAGTATTGCCACCCCGATGTTTAACCAGTGGCTGATTCCCTTATCTATCGGGATTCTGGCTGGACTGTTTCTGGTACAGCGTCATGGCACTGGCATCATGGGCACCTTCTTTGGGCCGTTGACCCTGCTCTGGTTCCTGTCGATTGGCGGGGTGGGGCTGTGGAGTATTATCCAGACTCCGTATGTGCTGGCGATGATCAGCCCGCACTGGGCCATTAACTTTGTGCTGGAACAGCCTTATGTGGCCTTTTTAACCATGGGCGCAGTCATTTTGACCATGACCGGTGGTGAAGCGATTTATGCCGATATGGGGCATTTTGGCCGCTTGCCGATCCGGATGGCCTGGTTTGTGATTGTGCTGCCATGTCTGTTATTGAATTACGCCGGACAGGGCGCCTTGTTGCTGCGTGATCCGGACGCGATTACCAATCCTTTCTATCTGCTGGTGCCGGACTGGGGTCTGTATCCGATGATTGCGCTGGCCACGGCTGCGGCGGTGATTGCCTCACAGGCGGTGATTACTGGCGTATTTTCGATGGTCAATCAGGCTATTCAGCTGCGTTATTTGCCGCGTTTATCGGTCAAACATACCTCAGAAGTGGAACAGGGCCAGATTTATCTGCCGTTCATTAACTGGGTACTGTTTGTATCGGTGGTGATTCTGATTCTGCTGTTTGAAAACAGTGCCAATCTGGCCAGTGCCTATGGCGTAGCGGTGACCATGACCATGCTCTGCGGCACCATTTTAATTTCCATTCTGGCCTATGGTTTCTGGCGCTGGCCGGTGTGGAAAGTGCTGCTGTTTGCACTGCCTTTTTTAATTCTGGATCTGATTTTTGTCGGTTCAACCTCACTGAAAATTGTCGCCGGTGGCTGGGTACCAATTTTAATTGGTGCCATTGTATTTATCCTCCTGATGACCTGGAAAGATGGCCGTGCCTTGCTGATTCATCATCTGGAAAAAGATGCCTTGCCGATTGAGCTGTTTATTAAAAGTATCAGCATGGGCAATGACACCAAATTTGTGCCGGGCGAAGCGGTATTCTTGACTGGTACGCCGAATATCGTGCCACATGCGATGCTGCATAACATCAAGCACAATAAGGTGTTGCATGAGCGCAATATTATGGTGACGGTGGTGACGCGCGATATTCCGTATGTGCCGCAAGAAGAGCGGGTGCAGATTGAACGGCTAGATGAACGTTTTTACCGGATTTTTATCTATTACGGTTTTAAAGATCAGCCGAATATTCCGCGCGCGTTAAAGCAGGCCTATGATGAATTGGGCTTTGAATTCGACATGATGCAAATGAGCTTCTTTATTTCACGTGAACGCATTATCAGCACAGTCGGCGAAGGCATGGCACCGTGGCGGGAAAAGCTGTTTATTTCGATGCAGCGCAATACCAGTCCGGTCAGTGACTTCTACCAGATTCCGACCAACCGGGTTGTGGAGCTGGGCAGTCAAATCCAGATCTGATGCAACGGCGTGGTCTCAACGCAACTGCAATAAAAAAACCAGAGCATAGCTCTGGTTTTTTGGGAGGATAAAAGCCTAAAACAGGTCTTTAATTGGCTTCATTCAGGCTTGGGGCTTCAGGTAAGGCTTGAACAGGCGCTTGCATTTGCTCGGCGCCAGCTTCAGGTGCGGCCTGAATAGCAGGGTCTGCCATTGGTGCTGCTTCTGGTGCAGCGGCTAAGGCTTCCTGGGTAACATCGGTTTCGGCTTCTATACCATTCACCGGCGCTTCAGCTGAGGAGTCCATCATGGGCGCTGCATTCTGGGCGGCTTCCGCTGCAGGTGCAGTCAACTCTGCTACGGGTGGTTCAGTAATAGGCTGTGCGCCCTGGGCCAACGGATCAGTTGACTGGCCAGCCGATACCGGTTGTGAGGTCAGCGCTGATGCATCGGGTGCAACCGCTTGTACCGGAGCATCATGGCCTGGTACCTGGGCGGGTGCATCTGCCGGAATCACATCCAGCTGCGGATTGGTCGGCATCGGCTGAACCACTTGCGGATTGGCTTCAGAGACAATGCGCACCTGACCGCTGGCCACGATATCCTGCAATGAACCCGGCTGACCATTAACCGTGGTCACCACTTTGGCTTTCGATAAGCTTTCCAGGGTATCACCCGGTTGAATGGGAGGTTCGGCAAAGGCAGTTGCACTCATTAAACCGGTAATCAGGCCGGCACCCAGTAATTTGGAATACATAGATTCCTCCATCAAATTTTTATCACACGATTTTTTCGTGAACTACCTTGGCATATAACACTGGCCTGACGCAACGCAGCACACTGAAAGCCATCCAGACTTATCATAAACTGTGTTAAAACTCTGACAGACTGTTACACAGTCACCGCCTGTACAGCGGTTTATTGTCTAATTGTTAAGCGAACAACAGCCAGAACATATACAAGCTGCAGACCCCTTGTTAAGCTCGGCCAATATGTGATTCTTATAGTTTTTAGCAGTGTAATGGCCAGAAAAAAGCGCAGTACAAATCCGCCTCTCTTTCCCTTTTTTCATCAAGGAAGTTTAAAAGTTGTTTTAGGTGTGGTGGCCGCTGGCAGTTTCGCGATTGCCTTTGGACAGGAAAAAATCAGCCAGTGGATGTCCTTGACACCAAGCACTTCGAATAGTGCCTGTCTGGAACAATTTTACCGTGATGTGCCGCCGTATTTAATTAAAGACAGCCTGCGCAAAGACAGTTATCCGCTGTGCTTTAATGGTTTTAATGTGATGTATTCCGGCGTGTCCAAAACCCCGCTGTGGGTGGTTGAAAGTCTGACCCCGGCGCGTTTAAGCCAGAAAATTCCCCGTGAAGACAGTTTCCATGAAGAAGAGCGGGTGAAAGAGCAGCACCGCGCGACCTTGGCGGATTATCGTGGTTCAGGTTATGACCGCGGACATATGGCCCCAAATGCGGATATGTCCAATAAAGCGGCGCAATACGACAGTTTCTCGCTGGCCAATATGGTGCCGCAAGCGCCGAAGAATAATCAGCAGGTCTGGCGTGAACTGGAAGAAGCCACCCGTGCGCTGGTGAGCAAGCATAAACAGGATGTGTATGTCATTACCGGGCCGACTTTTAGTGGCAAAAAACTGAAAGCGATTGGTAATGGGGTGATTGTTCCAACCTCGGTGTATAAAGCCATTTACTTACCTAAAACCGGCGCAATTGGCGCCTACTATGCACCGAATGACAATTCCCTGCAGGTCAAAGTGGTCAGCGTCTGTTATTTAGAAGAACAGTTGGGCATTAACCTGTTTCCGCAGCTGACCGAAGAGCAAAAACGCAATACCTATAAATTGCCGCTGACTGCCAACGCGGTAAAAGCCAATAAACCACTGGAATATTCGCATTGGGATGCAGAAAGCCAGTGTGCTGAAGATGTTGCTCCGGAGCAGCTACAGGCCTTACAGCGTCAGTTTAAATCGGGAGGTAGCACGGCCACTGCCAGTGGTACAACCTTGGATGCCGAAACCCAGGATGCCATCATTAAGCAGTTGATTGAGGCCTTGTTGCACTATATCTTACAGTTAATGAATAAAAGCTGATCAGCACATATAAACGGCAGGATGAGCAATTGATCCTGCCACAACAACCAGCATTACGGCCGAGGTGGGTATGTTTAAACCGTTTCAACATGGGACAGAATCTCATGCCATTCATGATCTGACTGTCGAGAATGATCTGGACTGCGTGAATGTCTATGGCAATTTACAGCTCACCAAGGACCAGGCGGGTCTGGCTGCGGCTAAAGCCTTGCAGGCACTGCTGAATGAGGTGGTTGCGGCTCTGGAAAAAGAGCCAAATCTGCCTGAAAAAGTCCAGCGTACCGAAGTACGGGAAATCGAAAATCCTTTTCTTTGACATTCTTCCTGTCTTAGAGGACAGGGTTTTTACGCTCTAACTAATAAACTGTTCATTTAAAATATAAAAAAGCCCACCGAAGTGAGCTTGTAGGACGTGCAGCAAGATTAGTCCTTCTTGCCAACCACTTTATAAATCACCGCGCCAATTACCGCACCAATCATTGGTGCAACCCAGAATAACCAGAGCTGGCTTAAGGCTGCAGTTTCTGCAAAGAACGCTACACCGGTACTACGGGCCGGGTTGACTGGGGTGTTGGTGACCGGAATACTGATTAAGTGAATCAGGGTTAAGGCCAGACCAATTGCAATTGGCGCAAAACCGGCCGGCGCACGCTGATCGGTAGCGCCTAAAATAATAATCAGGAAAAAGGCGGTTAAGACAATTTCAATGATCAGTGCTGAAACGAGTGAATATTGCCCCGGGGATAATTCACCAAAACCATTGCTGGCAAAACCACCGGTGTCGCTAAAACCGGCCTGACCCTGGACAATCAGGTATAAAATCCAGGCCGCGACGACAGCACCCAATACCTGGGCAACGATATACGGGAGCAGTTCTTTGGCTTCAAAACGGCCGCCGGCCCATAAGCCCAGACTCACCGCCGGGTTAAAGTGACCGCCTGAAATATGCCCCAGGGCATAGGCCGCGGTTAAAACGGTTAAACCAAAGGCAATCGATACGCCAACAAAGCCAATGCCCAGTTCAGGGGAAGGCTGCAGCCAGCACGGCACTACCACAGCCGCCGAATACCAGCCAGAAGGTCCCCAGAAATTCTGCACAATATTTATTCATTTTCATGTCTCCAGAATTTTATTTATGTGATGAAAATTATAAAGTGTGAAATATGTCACACTATTTTTGTAAAATACTCTTTTTTTATACGCTTCAAATTAAACTAAAAAGATGAAAGATTGATTAAGTTGTTCTGACGCCATTGCTGTGGAGTGTGTTGGGTCCATTGTTTAAAGGCACGCTGAAAGGCACTCTGTTCCGAATAGCCGAGCAGCAGGGCAATTTCCTGTAGGCTTAAATGTGGATCTTTTAAATATTGTTCGGCCAGTAAGCAGCGTACTTCCTGAATCCGTTGTTGATAGGTGGTGCCTTGCTGCTGTAAATGCCGTTGTAACTGCCGTACTGACAAATTCAGCTGCTGGGCAATATGTTCAATCTGGTACATATTGCGTTGTAAACCGGTCAGAATCGCTTGCTGTAAACGGTGATCAATCTGGGTGGAGTTTGGCAGTTTTTCCAGCAGTGCCTTGGCCTGTTGAAGCAATAAATGCTGTAAGGTCTGATCTCCCTGATAAAAGGGTTTCGACAGTTCCTGCAATGGCATCAGCACCTGGGTTTTTTCCTGGGAAAAACGTACCTTGCAATGAAAATACTGCTCATACAGCGCCACATGCCGTGGCGCCGGATTCTGGAAATGTACTTCATGCAGGCAAATATCCTGAAACTCCATAAAATGTTTCAGGAATTCCACCATCAGCGCAATGGCAATTTCATTGGTCAGTTGCGTGGTCATGGTCGGCGGCAGATCAGCCCAGCGAATGGAGAGATAATTGCCTTGCACTTCCACCTGTAACGGACTGCCGTCATACACCAGCCGGTGAAAGTCATGATAGCGTTGCAACGCTTCACCCAGATTGTCACAGGACAGGGCAATATAGGCAATAATGCCCAGATGTTTGGGCTGCACCAGTGCGGCAATTTCCAGTCCCAACGCCGGACGCTGTAGCTGCTGTTCCAGTTCGGTCAGCAAGTCGCGCCAGAGAATATAATCAAAACGTTCCTGATGTTGAACCTGCTGTAATTTTTCTGGAACCGGCAGCTGTTGTGCTTGATAAAAGTCGTACAACAACTGGGCCAAGCCACCATAAATCGAGCCGGTATAATCCTTTATCCGTTGCATAGCTTGTCATTTTATTCTTGTCGTGATTTGTCAATCATATTCAATTTTTCCGTCAATATCTAGCCTGTGCCGACGCTTATAGTGAAGGAAAAGCACAGGAGGACTGGAGCATGTTAAAAGGATTTATTGCAGGTTTATTGGTGGCCAATGCCTTTGAATGGGTGGCACATAAATATGTCTTACATGGTACCCATCGCCCGGGGCAGCCGCGTCACAGTCCGGTGCCACGCAGTATGCATTCGCATTGGGAGCATCATCGTGAGGTGCGGAAAAATCAGTTTAATGATGAAAGCTATGTGATTGGCTGGTCGCACTGGCGCAATAAAAACGAGATTATTTCGCTGGCCGCCGCCGCGGGTGTGTTTGGGCTGGTCTTTTTCCCGATTTCCAAAGGCATGATGGCCGGCAGCATGTATAGTGCCCTGAATTATTACTATATTCACCGCCGTGCCCATTTGGAGCCAGAGTGGGCCAGAACAAAAATTCCCTGGCACTATGACCATCATATGAACAGCAATCAGGATGCCAACTGGTGTGTAACCAAGCCCTGGTTTGACTATATTCTGGGCACCCGGGTTATATCTTCACCGGATTTGCAGGAGCAGAATCCGCTCGGGATTGCCTTGCCACGGCCGCTGTCGGCGCTATTAAACCGCGGCGCGGAAAAATTCTTCCCGGCCAAATGGGTCGACCGGAATGAAAAGCCATCCCCAGATCTTGAGCCGCTACCCAAAGCCAGTTAATGAGAGGGTTGTTTATCTGCTGAGTAAATTCATCGTTGATTGGCCCAAAGTCAGTATATTCGCGGAACAATAATACTGGATCAATTATGTGATAGAGATCAAATAAAACTGATTGAAAACAACTGCTTTGCAAGCTGTTGTCGTGAATTGTCAATAAAATTGGCGTTGATGGTCAATATCTGTTCAGGGAAGTTTTCTATAGTAAAGAAGCTGAAGATAGCGGCAGAACTTCTGCCTACATCGAAGGTGATTCTGTTGAAATATGTACGTTTTAATGCCAAGCGCTGTAGCAATTCTTGGTTTATAGGGAGTCTTCAAGACTCCTTTTTTTTATCTTCATTTTTTATTTGTTTTGCTTTGCCGCATAAAAAAAGAGTGTATGGCTACACTCTTTTTCAGTTCTGAAATATGTACGTCAATGGGCTTAAAGGCGCATTTCAATACCTTGTGCCGCCAAGTATTGCTTGGCTTCCGGAATGGTGTGCTGACCAAAGTGGAAAATTGAGGCCGCCAGAACTGCATCGGCGCCGCCTTTTAAAATCCCGTCTGCCAGATGCTGTAAATTGCCAACACCGCCAGAAGCAATGGTTGGAATATTGACGTGGTCATTAATGGTCCGCATTAGCGCTAAGTCATAACCGGCTTTGGTACCATCGGCATCCATAGAGGTAATTAGCAGTTCGCCAGCGCCGTAATCGGCCATTTTCACGGCCCATTCAATCGCATCAATCCCGGTCGGTTTGCGGCCACCGTGGGTGAAAATTTCCCATTTGTTGTCGCCGGTTTTTTTGGCATCAATCGCCACCACAATACATTGTGCGCCAAAACGTTGTGAGGCTTCCTGTACAAATTCCGGATTAAACACCGCAGCCGAGTTAATGCTGACCTTGTCGGCACCGGCATTTAGCAATAAACGGATATCTTCGACCTTACGCACGCCGCCGCCCACAGTCAGTGGAACAAACACGGTTTCTGCCATACGCTCAACGGTACGGTAGGTGGTGTCACGGCCATGATGGGTAGCGGTAATATCTAAAAAGGTGATTTCATCAGCGCCCTGTTCGTTATAACGACGCGCCACTTCAACCGGATCACCTGCATCACGAATATCCAGAAATTGCACACCTTTCACCACGCGGCCGTTATCTACGTCTAGGCAAGGAATAATACGTTTAGCAAGCATAATTTTTTCCAGTCATTTCAGCTGATTATGAAACTCACCCACACAAGCGCTACACCTTGGCAGATGGACACGCTATTCTATCAAACTTATGTAAGATTTTTCGCAGGTTTTCTATGTCGGTTTATACGCCTTTGACTTTAAAGGAAGTTCAGGATTTTGCAGCCCCTTATGGACTTGAGGTGGTCGATCTGATTCCGATTCAAGGCGGTATTCAAAATACCAATTACTTTTTGGTGGCTCAGGACGGTACACACTATGTGTTGACCGTGTTTGAAGACATGGATGAACAGGCAGCCGGTGAACTGGTGCCGGTACTGGAACATTTGGGTCAGGCAGGTCTGGCTGTGGCGGTGCCGCTCAGTTATGCTGGCAAGGCCATCCACTCGATTAAACAGAAACCGGCCCAGATTGCGCCGCGTTTAATCGGCGAGCATCCAATGCCGGCCAGCATCGCTCAGGTGGAAGCCATTGCCGTGGCACAGGCCAAAATGCATGTGGCCTTAAAAGATTTTCCTTTAAAACGCGCTTTTGTCCGCGATCATGCGTACTGGCTGGCGGTATCCCAGGAAATTAAACCCAGCTTGAGCGAGGCAGATAAAGTCCTGCTCAGCAAATTGCTGGGACTGTATGAAGCGCTTACCGCGATTTATCCGGACCGTCCAAAAGGGTTTATCCATTCTGATTTATTCCGCGATAATACCCTGTTTGAAGGCGATCAGCTGCAGGGCATTCTGGATTTTTACGAGCTGAATCAGGATGAATGGCTGTTTGATATTGCCATTACCTTAAATGACTTCTGTACTGAGTATCCGCAGGTCAGCCTGAATGAAGACAAAGCCATGGCCTTTTTAAAAGCCTATGACAGCATTCGTCCTTTAACCGAAGATGAAAAAGCCTGTCTGGAGCTGTATCTGGCAATGGCTGCTGGCCGTTTCTGGATGATGCGTTTACAGGTGGCACAAAAAAATGCTTTGCAAGGACGCAGCGGTGACGCAATTTTGCAGAAAAATCCGCTCGAGATGCGTAATATGTTGATTGAACGCTTAAAGTTCGTCACAGCTTAAACATAAAGGGTAGGGAAATGCGCGATCAGGGCCGGTTAATTGAATGGTTTGATGACAAGGGCTATGGCTTTATTCAACCCAATGATCCGGACAAAGACCGCGTATTTTTGCATATCAAGGATTTTGCCCGTCCGGGGCCGCGCCCGATTGTCGGTTGTGCACTGGATTATCAGGTCATTTTAGATGAACGCGGCCGCTATCGGGCCCAGCAGGTGGTGTATTTAAAAGCCTCGCAGGTCAAGCCGCGTGCTGATGTGGTGAGCAAGCCGCGGCAGCGTCCTGCGGCCAAACGTCCGGCCATGCAAATCCTGTGTGTGGCCTATATTCTCGTGCTGGCGGTACTGACCCTGACCGGTTTATTGCACGGCCTGCTGCTGTTATTGATCAGCCTGATGAATGCACTCAGCTATTGGCTGTATGCACAAGACAAGGAAGCGGCCCAACTCGGTCACCGCCGGATTCCGGAACAGAGCCTGCATCTGGTTTCGGCTCTGGGGGGCTGGCCGGCGGCCTGGCTGGCACAGGAAAAAATGCGACATAAAACACAAAAACAACCTTTTCGTAAAATTTATTTTTGTACAATTGGCTTAAATATTCTTTTGATTTTATGGTTTATTTCTCCTTTTAATCTGTTGACGCTCTGAGCATAGCGGGGCGGGGAGTGCAGGACAACAATATGAATACTTCCATTGACCGTGACCCGAATCGTAGTCTGACTTTTATTCTGTATCTTCTGTATATCGTGGCGATTTTTAGTGCCGGCTTGCTGGCAATCGTCGCGCTAATCATCAATTATGTAAAACGCGGCGCGGTACGCGGTTCGATTTTTGAAAGCCACTTTACTTGGCAAATTCGCAGCTTCTGGTGGTATCTATTCTGGAATATTGTGGCCTTTGTGCCGTTCTTTTTTATTTTCTTTATTGATGAAGACCCGAACCGCTTTGCCCAGGTCATTTTTGGTGCTTCGGCCTTCTGTCTGGCGGTGATTAGCCTGTCTTGGCTGTGGATTGTCTATCGGGCTATTCGCGGTATTATGCGCCTGAATGATAATGAGCCGATGTATTCTTAAATATCTGAATCATAAGACCGATCTTCCCAAAATTTAGTCCGGAAGATCGATCGCTGATGGCGTGTGCTGCTGTTTCTGACGCAGAAATTTCGGTTTCCATTCACTGATAATCACGCCCAGCACCACCAGAAAACCACCGACCAAAGCCATAAACGGTAAACGCTCGCCGGCCAGACGGCCAAATAGCGAAGCCCATACCGGTTCTCCGGCATAAATAATTGCCGCCTGTGCCGGGCTGACTGCACGCTGCGCCCAGTTCATCACCAGCTGAACCAGTGCACTGGCCAGACCTAAACCGCCCGCCAAGAGCAGCAGCATCCAGGAAAATTGTGGTAGTTGCTGCTCACCGACCAGTGGCATGGCAAGAAAGGCAAACAGGGAGGCGAACAGCAGTTGAATCACCGTGACCCGTTGCAGATTGACCCGTCCGGCAAAATGGCTGATCAGGATAATTTCCAGTGCAATCGCAATGGCGCCGAGCAGGGTAATCAGCTGACCAAAACTCAGCTGTAGCTGCCCCAAACCATTGCCGGTCAGTAAAACCAGCCCGATAAAGGCACAGCTAGCGCCCAGCCAGATCATGATGTGTAGCCGTTTCCGGAACAGCAGCCACAGTAAGATCGGCACCAGCGGCACATATAATGCGGTTAAAAATGCCGATTCGCTACTGCTGATGGTCTGCAGCCCTACGGTTTGCGTACCATAACCGACGGTCAGGCTGGCCCCAATCAATGCGCCGGCCCAGAGTTCTTTGGCTTGCACAGCGCGTAAATGCGGCAGCGAAATCAGTGCGACTGCCAGTGCAGCGGCGGCAAAACGGCAGCCGACAAAAAACATCGGGCTGGCATAATTCAGCGCCAGCTTGACTGCCACAAAGGTACCGCCCCAGAGCATGGTAATCATGATCAGGGCCAGTTGTGGCGCTTTGCTGTTAAGTGTGGTTTTAAGGTTCACAGGGGCATCAGACATGGCAGATCAGCGAGTATTCGAAAAAAGACATCAACCCGGTGAGGGCATAAAAAAAGAGGCCCGAAGACCTCTTTCTGACAGCAGCACTTAGAGGGCTTGCTCATCCAGCAGCAATTGCGCTTCACGCAAATTCAGGCTGCCTTCATAAATGGCACGACCGGTAATCGCCCCTAAAATGCCCGGTTGGCCTTTTAAGTTACGGACATCATCCAGATTGGTCACGCCGCCTGAAGCAATCACTGGTAAACCTGAATATTGCGCCAGATTGACAGTCTGCTCGACGTTTACGCCTTGCATCATGCCGTCACGGGCAATATCGGTATACACAATGCTGGAGACACCGGCATCGGCAAAACGTTTGGCCAGATCGGTGGCTTTCACTTCAGTCACGTTGGCCCAGCCATCGGTCGCGACCATGCCATTCATGGCATCAATGCCCACAATGATATGCCCGGCGAATTTTTTGCAGGCTTGTTCGACAAATTCTGGCTCTTGAACGGCTTTGGTGCCAATAATCACAAAAGATACGCCTGCATCGAGGTAATGTTCAATGGTTTCAAACGAGCGAATACCGCCACCAATCTGAATTGGCAGGTCTGGCTGTGCTTTGGCAATGGCCTCGACCACCGGTTTATGGATTGGGGTACCTGCAAAAGCGCCATTTAAGTCGACCAGATGCAAGCGACGCGCACCTTCATTGACCCAATGCTGTGCAGTGGCCACCGGATCATCAGAAAATACGGTATCGTCTTCCATACGACCTTGTTTTAAACGGACACATTTTCCATCTTTCAGGTCAATTGCAGGGATGATCAGCATGCTTTCGCTCCTTGCTTCATCGGTTAAATTTCTTGCCGCCCATCTTAGCAATAAACGAAAATTTTCTAAATGCTATATTTGCATGCAAAAATAAAAACAGCCTGTGCTGTGTCAGGCGGTCAACAAAGGTTCGATGAAGAAAATCCGGCTGTCTGTGCAGCTTGATCTTCAAAGCGGTTTAGGGCGGGGTTTTAGATGGCCGGATTCTGAGTTTGAGCGAGGTATTGGGAATCTGTTTCGGCAACAGGCCCAAACGCAACAATTCTTCAAAAACCAGTACCGGGGCATAAGCATCGGCGGCGGCATATTCCATTTGTGCTGTGCTTAATACCGGATTGGCCCAGTTCGAGGTGCTGAGCCGTTTGCTTTTGGGAAAATAGACCTGAAACAGCAGCGCCATGGCATGTTTTAATCCGACCGGGTTTTTAAAGCCAAAGCTGTGAAAGCATTTGGACAGTTCCAGCACACTGTTCAGTTCTACGCCTTTTTTGCGAAACAGATGGGCATCATTTTTCAGGCCAAAGCCGACTTTAATCTGGTCACGGTTGGCGAAGATTGGCTTAAGAAAGTTCCAGATTTCCTCATTCATCTGAAATAGATAGGCCCGATCTAGTGTGGCCAGCTGAATCAGGTGCGGGCCATCCGACACTTCGCCACTTTTAAAAATCGGTTTGGATTCCGAATCAAAGCCGAGTACCGCTGCAATATTCAGTTCATGCGCATAGTGCTGACATTCGGCCAGCGTTTGAATCAGATGAATTTTAGAGGGTGGCAGACTTTGAAAGCGCGGCAGCTGTTCCAGCTGGCTGGAAGAGGGCATATGGGGTGATGTTGAAGATAAGCTCATGCCATCTTTTCCTTGGGCTGGCGATAAAAATAAGGCCTGAATTGTCAGGCCTTATTTTAAGCAAGCGGGACCTTTTAGGCCAGTACTGCACCAAAAATGGCAAA
This sequence comes from Acinetobacter sp. YH12132, assembly GCF_013418645.1. Classification (NCBI taxonomy): domain Bacteria; kingdom Pseudomonadati; phylum Pseudomonadota; class Gammaproteobacteria; order Moraxellales; family Moraxellaceae; genus Acinetobacter; species Acinetobacter sp. YH12132. The sequence continues at coordinate 320,797 of NZ_VPBR01000003.1, read as the reverse complement.
AGCAAATAGCAGTACCAACAGAATAATATAAATCCAGGCCAGCGCCGCTTCCCAGCCAGCCGTAGCACGTGGTGGACCATAGCTGTTAACACGTTGATCACCCGGGGCGAAAAACAGATACAGCATCAGCAACAGGTTGGCCACTGGAACCAGCATCAGTAACGATAGCCAGCCGGTATGGTTACGGTCATGCAGACGGCGGATGGTGAAAATAAACATCAGATATAACACCCCCAGATAAATCAGTGCGCCCAGCACCAGCGGGGTGAGCGAAATGCCGCCAGCAGGATCAATATTCATCAGCCCGGGAAAGAGCAGGGTCAAAACCAGAAAAACCGGAATCATTAACAGTGCAATCAGGCAGTTCCAGGCCAGATAGGAGAAACGTCCAAAACGCCCCGCCGCGCTGAGTGCCGAATCTTGTGTCGTGATGTGTTGGGTATGAGTGGTGCTATGCATTTTTGAATTACCTGTTTTATTTTTATTGAGTTGTATAAAAAGAAGTCAAATATTACTAAAAATTGCTTAAAAAAGAAAGAAATAAAAAATAGGTGAAAACAAAGCCGGGACGAACCCGGCTTTATACATCTTGCGCAACAGAGGAAGGGTGTTAAATCTTCCAGTCGACAAAGTTCTTTAACAGTTGCAGACCAGCAGTATGGCTTTTTTCCGGGTGGAACTGGGTCGCGAACAGGTTGTCTTTGTGCAGGGCGGTACAGAATTGCAGCCCATAGTCACAGGTCGCTGCCACAATTGTGCTGTCTTTCGGCTCGACATAGAAGCTGTGCACGAAATAGAAACGTGCATCCTGTTCAATGTTGTTCCACATTGGATGGCTCGGGTCAACCTGATGCACCTGGTTCCAGCCCATGTGTGGCACTTTTAGACCTTCAACCTCCGGGAAGCGTTTTACCACCCCTTCAAAAATACCCAGTGCATCGGCACCGCCATTTTCTTCGGAATGTTGCATCAGCGCCTGCATACCCACACAAATGGCCAGTACCGGTTTATTAAACACCGCCTGACGCACGACCTCATCGATCCCGGCTTCATGCATGCCTTGCATACAGTCGCGCATGGCGCCGACACCCGGAAACACGATTTTATCGGCCTGGGCAATCAGTTTCGGGTCATTGGTGACATCCACCGTAGCACCGACGTGTTCCAAAGCTTTGGCGGCAGAGTGCAAATTCCCCATGCCATAATCAAGAAGGGCAATACGGGTCATTACAGGGTACCTTTGGTCGATGCCACAGTATTTGCAGCACGTGGATCAATTTCACAGGCCATACGCAGTGCGCGCGCAAAGGCTTTAAACACGCTTTCAATCTGGTGGTGGCTGTTTTTGCCTTTCAGGTTGTCGATGTGTACGGTCATTAGCGAGTGGTTCACAAAGCCCTGGAAGAATTCAGAGAATAAATCGACATCAAAACGGCCAATGGTGGCGCGAGTAAATGGCACATCCATAAACAGGCCCGGACGACCAGATAAATCCACCACGGCACGGCTTAAAGATTCATCGAGTGGGGCATAGAAGTGACCATAACGCTTTAAGCCTTTTTTATCGCCCAGTGCCTGTGCAAAGGCCTGACCCAGGGTAATACCACAGTCTTCTACGGTATGGTGGTCATCAATTTCCAGATCGCCATCACAATGAATATCAATATCAAACAAACCGTGTCGCTTGATTTGATCAATCATATGGTCTAAAAATGGAATACCAGTGTTGAGTGTGCCTTGACCGGTACCGTCGAGGTTTAAACGAACTCGAATTTTGGTTTCGTTAGTGTTTCTTACCACTTCACTGATACGCTCTGCCATGGACACGTTCCTCAAAAAACGTTAAAAATGATGGATGTAAAAATGTTTCGCTGCGACGAAGTCCCAGCATATTAGATTGCTCAGGAGGGTTAATCAATGCCTATTACCGTACATGCTTATACTTCACTGGAAAATGATGAAGTGCGCAGCCAGCTTGAGCGACTGTATGACACCAGTCCAGAGTTTGGTGATGGCCAGGATGCGGTAGAGCAACTCGAGCAACATCTGAACCAGTATACCCTACTTTATACCGCAGAATTTAATACAAAATTAATTGGTGCAATTTGGTGTACCGGGCAGGGCGAAAGCAGGACCCTGGAATATATTGTGGTGCATCCGGCCAATCGTGGTCGCGGTGTGGCCGAGCGTCTGGTCAGTGAAGTCTGCCGCATGGAAGAAGCCAAAGGCGTGAATCAGTTTGAACCGGGCTGTGGCGCAATTCACCGCTGTCTGGCACATCTGGACAAGCTCTAAGCGAGTTAAAATGAAATTCAAGAGAGGCTAATCGCCTCTCTTTTTTTATCTGCTGGCCTGCAAATGACTGGAATCATGGGCGTTTCACTTAAAAAATAAGCAGACAGCGTACAAAATGCTGTAAAAGTAAACAAATACTTGAATTTATGCAAAAGCTGCTTGACGGCACCGGGCGGAGATTGTTTAATACGCGTCATCGGCGTGATAGCTCAGTTGGTAGAGCAACGGATTGAAAATCCGTGTGTCCCCAGTTCGATCCTGGGTCTCGCCACCATATTCAAACGTTTAAACGTTTTCAATCCCTGATCCCATCAGGGATTTTTTTTGGGTAAAAAATACTCGATTAAATAAAAATGTCATGATTTATATTGACTAATTTCCCCAGATGCGGCTTAATACACGGCATCGGCGTGATAGCTCAGTTGGTAGAGCAACGGATTGAAAATCCGTGTGTCCCCAGTTCGATCCTGGGTCTCGCCACCATATTCAAAAAGCCCCTGCATTGCAGGGGCTTTTTTTTATGGCATTTAAAAAATGGCAGCATGATCTTTCATCTTTCATCTTTCATCTTTCATCTTTCATCTTTCATCTTTCATCTTTCATCTTTCATCTTTCATCTTTCATCTTTCATCTTTCATCTTTCATCTTTCATCTTTCATCTTCAAGATTCACTGGGTCTGATCAGATCGGGAACACAGTTACGCTAATAACAGCTTAATAACACGAATCCTGCTGAATAAGATTGCATTCTGGCGCTTAATAGAGAGACATGTTTCATTACTGTTCAGGAGGCCGTGTATGACGCGCTTTCAGATGTTCTCCTCGACTGTAATGATTATGCTGGGAATCGGCTCAACGTCGGTCTGGGCGCAACCCGAGCGTCTAGCAACGCTTCAGGTCATGGCAGAACCTGAACTACGTCAGGAAGTGGGCTTTATTCCGTATCAGGAAGATCGTGCAAAGCGTAAGGCATTACAGCACCGGATCATGCAAATTCAGCAGGACACTCAAAACCGGGTAATTGACCCGGACCCGCCTGTCCTGATTACCATGCCGGCCAAAGAACCGGTCAATATGGATCATCTTTCTCCCGCGTTGCGGCAGCATATTCTGGCGATTGCCGCCGGTCTGCAGTCGGATAACCCGCTACGTGGCCTGGAAACCCTGCTGGCGCCATTTCGTGGCCCGGATGGACAGATTCAGCTTGATTTACCCAATGTTTCGTTAGGCGTGGTCGATTATGAGATGAATCTGGGCAATAGCTTGTTCCCCGATATTAGCTCACAGTTACGCAACCCGACCCGATAATAGATGACGTGACAGGGGAAACTGTCCAGCCATAAAAAAACGCTCCAGAGGAGCGTTTTTTTAGATCTGATTCAGGCCGAGATTAAGCCGTTTTTACCGCTGCTTCTTGGGCCAGCATGTGACCATTTTCTTCGAAGTTGCTGTGCCAAGCCAACGCTTCACGTAACAGGTGAGGAGTGTGGCCGCCTTTTGCACATGCGCGGTCGAAGTAGTCGTTTAATGCATCACGGTACATTGGGTGTGCACAGTTGTCGATAATCGCACGAGCGCGCTCACGCGGTGCCAGACCACGAAGATCGGCAAGACCCTGTTCAGTCACCAGAATGTCAACGTCGTGTTCTGCATGGTCAATGTGTGATGCAAATGGAACAACAGATGAAATGTCGCCGCCTTTGGCAATAGACTTGGTCACGAAAATGGCCAGGTGAGCGTTACGCGCGAAGTCACCTGAACCACCAATACCGTTCATCATTTTGGTACCGCATACGTGAGTGGAGTTCACGTTACCGTAGATATCGAACTCAAGCGCAGTGTTGATGCCGATAATACCTAAACGACGTACCAGTTCAGGGTGGTTTGAAATTTCCTGTGGACGCAGAACTAATTTGTCTTTGTACTGTTCTAGGTTGTTAAATACTTTCTCGCCGTATTTCGCAGACAGGGTAATAGATGAACCTGAAGCGAACTTCATTTTACCGGCATCAATCAGTTCGAAAGTACAGTCTTGCAGTACTTCTGAGTACATGATCAGGTCTTCGAAGTTTGATTCTTTCAAGCCGGTCAATACTGCGTTAGCGATTGAACCAATACCTGCTTGTAAAGGACCGAGGTTTTTCGGTAAACGGTCTTCAGCTACTTCTTTTTCAAAGAATGCGATCAAGTGGTTGGCAATTGATTGAGTCTCGTCATCTGGTGCAGTGACAGTTGATGGAGAGTCATGTAATTCGCTGTTAAATACGATACCAACGATTTTTGCAGGATCGATGTTAATTGCTTGAGTACCGATACGCTCGTCAACTTTGGTCAACGGAATTGGTTGACGGGTAGGACGATAGGTCGGGATATAAATGTCGTGTAAGCCTTCAAACGCCGGGCTTAAGTTGGTGTTGATTTCAACAATGACTTTTTCAGCAAAAATTGCAAAGCTTGCAGAGTTACCTACAGAAGTGGTTGGCACGATGCCGCCATCTTCAGTAATTGCAACGGCTTCAATTACCGCTACATCTGGCTTTTTCAGCTGCTGGTTACGCATTTGCTCAACTGTTTCAGACAAGTGCTGATCGATGAACATGACTTCGCCTTTGTTGATGGCTTTACGTAAAGTGTTATCCACTTGGAAAGGCAGACGACGTGCCAGTACACCGGCTTCAGTCAGTTGTTTGTCGAGATCGTTCCCTAAGCTCGCACCAGTAATTAATGTAATTTTTAGAGGATTCGCTTGTGCTTGTTTCACTAAAGCCAAAGGAACAGCTTTCGCTTCACCGGCACGTGTAAAGCCACTCATACCAACAGTCATACCGTCTTGGATGAATTGAGCAGCTTGCTCCGCACTCATAACCTTGTCATGTAGGGAAGCTAAACGGATGCGATCTAGGGACATGGTTTACTCTCGTTTGAAAAATCAGAACTGATGGCGATTGTACCCATCAAAAAAGCCATTTTGCATACCTGTTAGGCTAAGGTCTAATTTTTTCAAAAAATGCAGGTATAAATATATTTGATGCTTTTTATCTTGTTGAAAATTCAATAATAAAAATTAAAAGACAAATCTTCACCAAGAACTGATTGATCAATATTTAAGCATGATTTAGAAATGTTCTGTAATACTTTGCTTAATTTTTTCTAGGGTGCTGCTGTTGTTTTTTTCATCATCTGGCTGTTCGGGCAGCGGTAAAGAGATGATGACTTCCAGTCCACCGTGCTCGCGATTGCGAATAATCAGCTCGCCTTGGTGAATATCGACAATCCGTTTCACAATGGCCAGACCTAAACCGCTACCTTGGACGGTACGTGCGGCATTCCCACGCACAAAAGGCTGCATTAAAGATTCAATCTGATCTTCAGGAATGCCTTCACCATGATCGGCCACACTAATGCAGATAAATTGTTCCTGCACTTTGGCAGACAGCTCAATCGGTTCAGTGCCATAACGCTTGGCATTGTTAATCAGGTTGCCAATCAAGCGTTTCAGCGACAGGCTGCGTGCCTGCAAAATCGGTAATTCTTCCGGGCTAAAGCGAATGTCCAGCGGTTTAAACTGGATCACCAGTTCCTGTAACAAGGCATTTAAATCGGTATCTTGCAGTTCTTCATCCGAGCCATCACGCATATAGGAAATGAACTGGTCCAAAATGGCGTCCATATCTTCAACATCGTAAATCAGGCCTTCTTTTAAAAAGTCTTCATCCGGCATCATTTCTGCACTCAGCCGAATCCGGGTCAGGGGGGTGCGCAGGTCATGCGAAATTCCGGCCAGCATAATCCGGCGGTCGCGCTCGGTCTGCTCCAGGGTGAAAATCATCTGGTTAAAGGCCTGGTTCACCTGACGGATTTCCAGTGGGCCATGATTGGTTTCTAAATAAGGCGCTTTGCCGGTTTGACTATAGGTGTTGGCCGCTTCCTGCAGGCGGCGTAACGGCCGGTTTAGCTGTCGTACTAGGGTCAGAATAATAATCGCAGACAGCAGCGGAATGCCGAGCAGCCAGCCAAACACCAGTTCCGGACTGTAGTTGGCATAGGTTTTTAATGGTTCACGAACCCAGTGGTCGTTCATTTCCGGGGTTTGAATCCAGATGCGTGGGCTGGGCTTGAACTGGAAATACACGGTTACATCATCGGCTTTGAGTTCATTGGCCAGTTTTTTCTCGATTTGTCGGGTAAAGAATTCGGCAATAACTTTGTCGCGGACATTTGGATATTCCTTGGGATCGGTAATGTATTCAATCCCGACCCGGTTTTTTAGCCAGGCATCGACATCGACTTCGGCATCATTATGGAAAATCCGTAATTCCGGATTGTTTAGAATTTCCAGTTCAACTGCCAGATAACGGGCATGTTGCTGGATTTCCGGCAGATACAGGGTACGCCAAAAGAACCATAGTGACATAAACAGACTGAAAATCACCACAAACAGCACCAGCACGGTGGTCCGCATGGCAGCCGAGCGCGGTTTGATTTTATCCAGAAAGCGTTCCCACGGCGTGCGTTTGCGTTCTGAATAGGTTTCAAAGTCGGTAAAGTCTTGTGGATCGATGGGGTCGAGTTTCACAATGAGTCCTTTTTAAAAAGGGAAAGTTCTCCCCCAAAATTGGATACGCGTTAGGTCATCCGCAACTGTTTGAGGCAGGACTCAAGTAAATTACTTATGTTTCTGCGAAATATTGGTTGAAATGACGGAATTTGCCGAGTTTTGCGGATGACAATGGTTTTGCTTACTTTTGCCGAAACAAAAGTAAGGCGAACCGCAGGTTGTATCCCATCAGTGGGGAATAGACCGTAAGACTCCGTCATAGATTCGATGAGTGAGCTTTATTCCGCACCATCTGGAACAAAGACATAACCCACACCCCACACCGTTTGAATATAACGCGCACGTGCCGGGTTTTCTTCAATCAGGCGACGTAAACGAGACACTTGCACATCAATCGAACGTTCCATTGCACCCCATTCACGGCCACGCGCCAGATTCATAAGCTTGTCGCGGGTCAGCGGTTCACGAGGATGTTGTACCAGCGCTTTTAACACTGCGAACTCGCCTGTAGTTAAAGTCACGACTTGACCTTCACGGGTCAGGGTACGGGTCGAAAGATCTAGCGCCCACGGTCCAAAGCTGACCACTTCCATCTGCTGGCTTGGTGCGCCTGGGACTTCACGTACCTGACGGCGTAATACGGCACGAATACGCGCTAACAGTTCGTTCGGGTTAAACGGTTTTGGCAGATAGTCATCGGCACCTGCTTCAAGGCCGGCAATACGGTCTGAGTCGCTGCCGCGTGCGGTCAGCATGATAATTGGCGTATCAATACTGGACTGGCGTAAACGGCGGCAAATGCTCAGGCCATCTTCAATCGGCAGCATGAAATCGAGCACGATCAGGGAAAACAGCTCGCGTTGTAACAGGCGATCCATTTGCGTAGCATCATGGGCAGTTTTGACCACGAAACCTTTATCTTCCAGAAAACGCTGTAACAGCGTACGCAAACGCACATCATCATCGACAACGAGAATGCGTTCAACGCGGTCAGTTTCGGTATGTACGGCATCTGTATTTTCAGCAGGTACAACTAAACTCATGATGTGCTCCTTTATTCTTTATTGTGGTCGTATGCAAAGCTTTCACTGACTTTGAGTATACGATTCATCTGTATGCCTTGACTATGCTCTAAAGCAACAAATATTGCAGTTAAAATCAAGACATAGATACCAAATATATACATCTATGATAGAAGATAAATCCCACAATTTGGGGAAGAAAAGGCCCTGAAATGATGAATTTACCGCAAAAATGTGAAATATCTGCGAATTGGCAAGAATCGCCATCTGTAAATTTCATAAAACAATTGTGGATTTTATGGGCCTGGTCTTTATAATCATGCCATTTAGTACTTATCCTTGTGGGATCAAACACGATGACTGACTTAGTTCAGCAGTTGGCAAAAGAACTTGCCGTACGTCCAAATCAGGTAGAAGCTGCCATCAAACTCATTGATGAAGGTGCCAGTGTTCCTTTTATTGCACGTTACCGTAAAGAAGTAACGCAGGGCTTAGACGATACGCAACTTCGCCAGCTCGATACACGTTTAGCGTATTTGCGTGATTTGTTTGAACGCCGTGAAAAAGTGATTGAATCACTAAAGGAACAAAATAAATTATCTGATGATTTATTGGCACGTGTGAATGCGGCTGAAACTAAAAATGCCTTAGAAGAAATTTACGCGCCGTACCGTCCAAAACGTACCAGCAAATCTTTTAAAGCCAAAGAAGCCGGCTTGGGTCCAATCGCAGAGAAAATCTTTGCAGAAGCGATTGATCCAGCAGAAGCGCTTGCAGGCTTTAGCCATGAAGATTATCCAGACCTGGAAAGCCAGCTCGATGCCATTCAGCACATTTTAATTGATGACTGGGCGCAAAATATTGCACTCACCACAGAACTGAAAGCAACCTTTGCCAAAACCGCTGTGCTGAAAAGTCTGGTGGCCAGTGATGAGAAAAAAGAAGTTGGTAAAAAATTCCGTGATTACTTCGATTTCTCTGAAAGCCTGAACAAAGTACCATCGCACCGTTTGCTGGCCATGCTGCGCGGCCGTCAGGAAAACGTGCTGGGCTTAAAAGTTGATGGTGAAGATGAAGCACCACTGGCACGTATTGAAACCGAATACAATTTAGATGCCGTGCAGCCACAAGCGCGTCAGGACTATTTAAAGCAGACCGCAAAACTGTTCTGGCTGGGTAAAGTTCGCCCGACCATTGAGCATTCCTTACTGACTGAAAAACGTCTGGCGGCTGAAGCAGAAGCAATGCAGGTGTTTGCTGAAAATCTCCGTCATCTGCTGCTGTCTGCACCTGCTGGCGCACGTACGACGCTGGGCGTTGACCCGGGCATCCGTACCGGTGTGAAACTGGCGGTAGTGAATGAATCAGGCGATGTATTGGCGCACAGCACTATTTATCCATTTGCACCAAAAGATGATAAAGCCGGTTCATTAACGGAACTGGCGCGTCTTTGCCGTGAATTTAACGTCGATTTAATCGCGATTGGTAACGGTACCGCAAGCCGTGAAACTGAAGCGTTAGTGGCTGAAATGATGGCCGCGAATTCTGACCTGAAACTGACCCGTGTATCAGTGTCTGAAGCAGGTGCTTCGGTTTATTCAGCTTCTGAACTGGCTTCACAAGAACTTCCAGAACTGGATGTGTCGATTCGTGGTGCAGTATCCATTGCCCGTCGTTTACAAGATCCATTGGCAGAGCTGGTGAAAATTGATCCGAAATCAATTGGTGTGGGTCAGTATCAACACGATGTGAACCAGACTGGTTTGGCCAAAACCCTGGAAGCAGTGGTGGAAGACTGTGTGAACTCGGTAGGTGTGGATGTGAATACGGCATCTGCAGCAATTCTGGGTTATATCGCCGGTCTGAACAAATCTATTGCTCAGCAAATCGTGGATTTCCGTAAGGAAAATGGCCGTTTTGATAATCGTCAGGCCCTGAAAAAAGTGCCACGTTTAGGTGAGCGTACTTTTGAACAGGCGGCAGGTTTCTTGCGTATTCAAAATGGTTCTGAGCCTTTAGATGCCTCTGCGGTGCACCCGGAATCGTATGCGCTGGTGTCTAAAATTGTGGAAGCCAAAGCGACTACAGTCAAAGATATTATTGGCAATACTGAAATTATCCGTCAGGTCAATGCAGAAGAATTTGTAGATGACCAGTTTGGTTTACCAACCATTCAGGACGTGCTGAGCGAACTTGAAAAGCCGGGCCGTGACCCGCGTCCGGAATTCCGTACTGCCAAATTCCGTGATGATATTACCGAAGTATCGCAATTGTCTGAAGGCATGCAGCTAGAAGGTGTGGTCACCAATGTCACCAACTTCGGTGCCTTTGTAGATGTCGGTGTACATCAGGACGGTTTAGTCCATATTTCTGAACTGGCCAATGAATTCGTGTCTGATCCGCATAAAGTGGTGAAACCGGGTCAAATTGTTCAGGTGCGTGTTTTAACGGTAGATGTTGAGCGTAACCGTGTGAACCTGTCGATGCGTCCGGAAGGTGCTGCTGCAGCGAAAGCGCCACGTCAGCCACGCCGTGACCAAAATGAACAGCGTACTGAACGTAAGCCGCAGGGTAAACGTCCGCAACAGGCGCGTCCGCAGGGTGATCGCCCTCAGGGCAAAAAGCCGCAAGCGGCCAAACCACAAGACAATAAGATTGGTGGTTTAGGTGCATTGTTATTACAAGCCGGGATTAAAGGTTCGAAGTAATCTTCAGCTCTTAAAAAAACCTCTCAATTGGGAGGTTTTTTTATTGCCCTATTTAATTGACCATCGGCACAATCCAGCTACATAAAATCAGCATAATGCCCAAATGCCCCAGCTTGCGGGTAAAACTCACCAGTGGCGTAGGCGGCTGTTCCAGCTGTTTGGCATATTCCTGCAAACTCAGCTTATTGGCAGCTTTACTGGAAAATAAAAACACACCTAAATCAATACAGATCAGAATCGTGCCCACATCGGCAATCAATTCCATCAGCTCATAATCCTGATGATATAGCGCCATCGCCACCTGATAGCCCAGAAATAGGGCAAAGGCAAAACACCCATATTGCAGAATAAGGGAAAAGGTCCGCATAGTCTTACTTTAACTGTTCAAAATGAGGGGTTTTATAACATAAAAAGACCTGTCATTAGACAGGTCTTTAAAAAGGATTATTTTACCAGTGTTCACCCGGGAACAAACGGGCATACGCTTTTTGTACCCAGTTCAGCTTTTGTGGCTGACCCACCGAAGCCGATGAACTTGGGAACAGGTTATAACCAATCGACATCAGCTTGTTGTTAATATCCGGTGCAATCGCATAAGTAATTGAAGCCAAACGGCCTAAATGCGTGGCAATTTTTTTCGGACGTTTAACAATGGCATAGCAGATTAAATCGGCAGCCTGTTCTGGTGAAAGGGTAGGGACATATTTATACATCTTGGTCGGTGCGATCATTGGAGTACGCACCAGGGGCATATAAATGGAGGTAATTGCAATATTATGTGAATGTACTTCGGCCGATAGACAGCGGCTAAAAGCATCCAATGCGGCTTTAGAGGCAACATAAGCCGAGAAACGGGTCGCATTGGCCAATACGCCAATCGAGCTGATGTTAATAATCTGGCCGCTACGACGTACCATCATTTGTGGCAGGATATTCATCACCAGACGCACTGCACCAAAATAATTCAGCTGCATGGTGCGTTCAAAATCGTGGAAACGGTCTAAAGATTCATGCACGGCACGACGGATTGAACGTCCGGCATTGTTAACCAAAATATCAATATGATCGACAGACGCTAAAATATCTTTTGAAGTCTGGTCAATGGCTTCCCAATCGTTTAAATCACACGGGAAAATAGATGCTTTGCCACCTTTGGCTTCAATCTCTGCTTTGACCTGCTCCAGGGTTTCCTGGGTACGTGCCACCAGCAGCACATGCGCTCCCGCCTCTGCCAGACGATAAGCGGTGGTCAGTCCGATACCACTGGATGCACCGGTAATCAGTACGGTTTTTCCATTTACTTTTTTCTTGAAAAGTTTCTCTAGTTTTGCCTTCACACTCGTATCCCTGCTTGATTAAAAGATCAGACTCAATGGTCTTTGTTATTTGAATTTTTGCGCCCAATCTCATTGGTTCGGGCTGTTATGATGGGCATTATAATAACCGAAGTTTAAAAAAAAGCTATAAAATAAGTGCTTGAAATTGAAAGTTATTTTAGAGTAATTGCTCTAATGGGGTGTTTTGGTGGATTGGTAAATTCTGCTTAAAATTTTTCGACAAAGCAAGTCCTTGTTTCTATGTTTAAAAAGCAAAAAGTCTGCCATTGCAGCGCAAAAGCAGACCGTTTGTCGTGAAATTGCAATAATTAGACGCTAGCCAGTGCCTGCTCCAGATCAGCAATCAAATCATCAATATGTTCAATGCCAATCGACAGGCGCACCATATCTTCACTTACCCCCGCCGCTTTCAGCTCTTTATCATTTAATTGTCGATGCGTTGTTGTAGCCGGGTGGCAGGCCAGACTCTTGGCATCGCCAATATTGACTAAACGGGTAAACAGTTGCAGCGCATCAATAAAGCGGGTGCCGCCTTCACGGCCATCTTGCACACCAAAGGATAGAATCGCAGACGGTTTGCCTTTAACATATTTTTGCGCCAGCGCATGTTGTGGATGATCTTTTAAACCGGCGTAATTGACCCATTTCACTTTAGGGTGCTGCTGCAAATATTCCGCCACTTTTTGGGCATTTTCGGTATGACGTTCCATGCGCAGGCTTAAGGTTTCCAGTCCTTGTAGAATCAGGAAAACATTATGTGGGCTAATCGCTGCACCAGTATTGCGTAGCGGCACCACGCGGGCGCGGGCAATAAAGGCCGCTTCGCCCAAGGCTTCGACATAATTCACCCCGTGATAGCTTGGGTCAGGGGTATTTAGAGATTTAAAACGTTCAGGATATTTACCCCACGGGAATTTACCGCTATCGACAATAATTCCACCAATCGAAGTGCCATGGCCGCCAATATATTTGGTCAGTGAATGCACCACAATATCGGCACCAAAATCAAAGGATTTTTGCAGCACCGGTGTGGCCACCGTGTTATCCACCACCACCGGAATGCCATATTCATGCGCAATTTGGGAGATGGCTTCTAAATCAATAATATTGCCGAGCGGATTACCAATGGATTCCACAAAAACCAGTTTGGTTTTGTCATCAATTAGTTCGCGTAAGGCTTCCGGGTTCTGATAATCAAAGAAACGGACTTCGACGCCCTGTTTGGGCAACGTATGTGCGAACAGGTTGTAGGTACCGCCATACAGGGTTGAAACTGATGCAATATTATCGCCGGCTTCGGCCAGAGTCTGAATGGTATAGGTAATTGCCGCCATCCCCGAGGCCAGTGCCAGCGCACCAATCCCGCCTTCGAGCGCTGCCACGCGTTGTTCCAGCACTGCCGTGGTCGGGTTCATGATACGGGTATAAATATTGCCTTGTACTTTTAAATCGAACAGATCGGCACCGTGCTGGGTATTGTCAAAGGCATAAGAGGTGGTCTGGTAAATGGGTACTGCCACAGCTTTGGTGGTCGGTTCAGGGGTGTAGCCAGCATGAATGGCCAAAGTTTCAGCTTTATACGTCATTTTTCGTTCATCTTGCGTGAGTTATATTTTGATCAAGTGTAGCAGGTCTATTTATGAAATAAAGAGGGAAATATCTGCAATAATTATCTTTAAATTTCATAAAGACGCCCTCATTTTAAAATTTCAACGGCGGATAAGGCTGCAATGTATGCCTGAATTTTGGGCACTTTAAAGAGTTGTAACAAAGCGTGGAAGATGAGGCCGATCCCTTATCTTTTTCTGGCTTTCAGGTATAATAGCCGATTATTTTTTCGCTCATTTGAGTAGGGGTGGCGGTTTTGCCCCCGAAATTGGTTTTTCTATTGAGGAGTCCTACGTGGCCCAATATATTTATACGATGAACCGAGTGTCGAAGATGGTTCCGCCGAAGCGCGAAATCTTAAAAGACATCTCTTTATCATTTTTCCCAGGCGCAAAAATTGGTGTGCTTGGTCTAAACGGTGCAGGTAAATCGACCTTGCTTCGTATTATGGCGGGCGTAGATAAAGATTTCTCTGGTGAAGCACGTGCACAGCCAGGAATTAAAATCGGCTACCTTGAGCAAGAACCACCGCTCGATCCAACCAAAGACGTTCGTGGTAACGTGGAAGATGGCGTACGTGAAGCGCTTGATGCATTGGCGCGTCTGGACGAAGTATTCGCTGAATATGCAGCTGAAGATGCAGACTTTGATGCGCTTGCAAAAGAGCAGGAAAAGCTGGAAGCCATTATTCAGACTTGGGATGCGCACAACCTGAATAACCAGCTGGAGCAAGCCGCAGCGGCATTAAACCTGCCAGCATGGGATGCAGATGTGACTAAGCTTTCAGGTGGTGAGCGCCGTCGTGTGGCACTGTGCCGTTTGCTATTGTCTAAACCAGACATGCTGCTGCTGGACGAACCGACGAACCATTTAGATGCTTCATCTGTAGCCTGGTTAGAACGTTTCTTAAAAGACTTCCCGGGCACCATCGTGGCGATTACGCACGACCGTTACTTCCTTGATAACGTTGCCGAGTGGATTCTGGAGCTTGACCGCGGACATGGTATTCCATATCAAGGCAACTATTCGTCTTGGTTAGAGCAAAAGAACGCGCGTTTAGAGCAAGAGCAGAAGCAGGAAGAATCTTTTGCGAAGGCATTGAAAAAAGAACTTGAATGGGTTCGTTCAAATGCTAAAGGTCAGCAAAAGAAAAACAAAGCGCGTATGGAGCGTTTTGAAGAGCTGAACTCACGCGAATTCCAGCAGCGTAACGAAACTTCTGAAATCTACATTCCACCTGGTCCACGTTTGGGTAACAAGGTGGTTGAGGTTGAAGGCATCAGCAAGTCATTTGGTGATCGTACCCTGTATAAAGATTTAACCTTCACTGTACCACCTGCAGCAATTGTCGGTATTGTGGGTGAGAACGGTGCAGGTAAAACCACACTGTTTCGTATGATGACTGGTGAAGAGCAGCCAGATACCGGTACGGTAACACTGGGTGAATCGGTTAAAGTCGCTTACGTGGGTCAGATTCGTGACACGCTAGATGACAACAAAACCGTGTGGGAAGAAGTGTCTGGCGGTTTAGACATCTTACGTATTGGTGAATACGAAATTGCGTCACGTGCTTATATTGGTCGCTTTAACTTTAAAGGCCAAGATCAGCAAAAACGTGTTGGTCAATTGTCAGGTGGTGAGCGTAACCGTTTACAACTGGCAAAAATCCTGCAAATGGGCGCTAACGTCATCTTACTCGATGAACCGTCAAACGACCTGGACATCGAAACTTTACGTGCGCTTGAAGATGCAATTCTGGTCTTCCCGGGTACCGTGATGGTGATCTCGCATGACCGTTGGTTCCTAGACCGTATTGCAACGCACATCTTGTCATTCGAAGGTGAAACCCCTGAATTCTTCACTGGTAACTATGCGGAGTTCGAAGAATACCGTCGTAAACGTGATGGTGATGACCTGATTACCAAGCGTCAGAAATATCGCAAAATTGGTGGTTAATTCCTAATTTGGATATAAAGAAAACCAGCCTTCGGGCTGGTTTTTTGATGCAGTTTGAATAGAGAGCTATAAAGAGATGGGTATTATCCTGGTCGCGCTATATAGATATAGAAGGAAGGCGTGTAGCGATCGCAGGAAGTGTGCAATACTTTTAGCACTTCATTGAAGGAGATGATTTTTTACCTTTTTATAATCATGGGCTGGCGTTGGGAGCTATCCTGATCAACGCCAGATGCAGCTTTGTTTGAATCAATGAGAAAAATCAGATTTCCCACTCATGGTTGCATTCGCGGCATTTCCATTTCTTCTGGTTTTGCATAAAAGCCTGCATTGAAATTTTAAAATCTGGCAAATCACGATAGAACATGAAGCCAGCAATTAAACAGATCACAAAGACAATTACGGTTGCTGTTTGCAGGGTAGTGCCCGCACCATCACCAAAAATCCACATTGCAATACTAATCAGCACCAGCAGCAATAAAATAAAAATGGCTGGAATCAGAAATACCAGGCTTTTTGGCACCACCGGACGTGGAGCTGCTTGGCCTGCTTGCGCAACAGGCATGATTTTCGGGCTTTGACACTTCGGGCAACGGTATTGCATTACAACTCCAAAATTCTAATCTGTGGTTTATTTTAATCGGAATACATCAGAAAGCAAAAAAGCACAGCAAAATAAAACAACAGGCAATAAAAAACCCAAGTCATAATGCTTGGGTTTTTTATCAGATCACTTTAAAAGTGAGCTTAAATATGGCGTCCCTACGGGGATTCGAACCCCGGTTACCGCCGTGAAAGGGCGATGTCCTAGGCCTCTAGACGATAGGGACTTATTGAGGCAACACAATTATGAAACCATGGTGGAGCCAAGCGGGATCGAACCGCTGACCTCTACAATGCCATTGTAGCGCTCTACCAACTGAGCTATGGCCCCAGTCTGTGTGAGCGCTATATTATGAAGATAATGCTCACACGTCAACAAAAAACTGCATTAACTTGCATCAACTGCATCATTTTTCGGCAATTTTAAGCTTTCATTGAGTTTTTCCCAAGCTTTTAGCTCTTTTTTGCTTGGTCCGCCCACAATTTCCAGCGCATGGCGCAGGCGGGCAAAAGTTAAATCCGGACCAATAGTGACCATGGTCTGCATCACTGGCGTAGAGGCAGTTGAACCGGCAATGGCAATAAAGAATGCCGGCATAAAGTCGCGCAGTTTAATTTCCATTTGTGCGGCCAGGTCCATTAAGGTCTGGCTCACGGTGTCATTGTTCCAGGTGAACAGACTTTCCAGACGCCAGATGGCAAACTGCAAGCTTTGACGAACCTGTTCTTCAGACAGTTTTTTACTTTCAAACTGTTCTTTTGAAAGTGTCGGGAAATGGTTGAAGTAGTGCGCAGACCAGTTCACGGCTTCAGATAATAAGTTGATACGTGGCTGAATCGCGGCAGCAATTTCTTCCAGTTTGGCACGATCAGCTTTCCAGGCTAACAAGGTATCCAGCAGTTCAGCCGGAGAAAGGGCTTTAATCCACTGACCGTTGAGCCAGTTCAGTTTTTCCACATCAAAGATTGGACCGCCCAAAGACACACGGTTGATGTCAAAGTGTTCAATCATTTCTGCCAGGGTGAATTTTTCACGCTCGTCTGGCATTGACCAGCCCATGCGGCCCAAATAGTTCAGCAAGGCTTCTGGCAGTACGCCAATGTCTTTATAGTAGTTGATTGAAGTCGGGTTCTTGCGTTTTGACAGTTTGGATTTGTCCGGGTTACGCAGCAGCGGCATGTGGCACAGTACTGGCATATCCCAGCCAAAGTATTGATACAGCAACTGATGTTTTGGTGCTGATGGAATCCATTCTTCACCACGAATGACGTGGGTGATTTGCATTAAATGGTCATCGACCACGTTGGCTAAATGATAGGTTGGCAGGCCATCAGTTTTCAGCAGAATCTGCATGTCGACTTGCGCCCAAGGAATTTCCACTTCACCGCGCAGCATGTCGTTAAATTTGCAGATGCCTTCGGTTGGAATTTTCATGCGGATTACATGTGGTTCGCCTGCCGCCAGACGACGCTGAACTTCTTCGGCAGAAAGCTGTAAACCGCGACCGTCATAACGTGGAGATTCGCCACGTGCTTGCTGTTCAGCACGCATCTGGTCCAGTTCTTCTGCAGTCGCGAAGCAGTAGAAGGCATGACCTTTTTCAACCAGTTCCAGGGCATACTGTTTATAGATGTCCATACGCTCCGATTGACGGTATGGCGCATGTGGGCCACCCACATCTGGACCTTCTGACCAGTTCAGGCCTAACCAGCGCAAAGAATCAAGAATCATTTGTTCAGATTCAGGGGTCGAGCGCAGCTGGTCGGTATCTTCAATACGCAAAATAAACTCGCCGCCATGCTGTTTGGCAAAGCACAGGTTAAACAAGGCAATATATGCAGTGCCTACATGCGGAAAACCGGTAGGAGAAGGAGCAATACGGGTACGAACAGTCATAATCAGTAATGAGTCAGAATGTAAATTGGAATCTATTATAACGAAAAAGCCTGATCACTTAATGCTTTATTCTGCATTCGATGATCAGGCTGCAACAGCACGCGGCTTGAGGGGGAGTCAGTCGCGCGCAGGTTCAGTTCAATCCGGTTAATTAAGACTGGTTCGAGCTGAAGAAGGATTGTACAAAACGGCTAAAACGCTGGTTTTGTGAAGCAAAGAAATTCTGGGTTGGCGCTGCTTTAATTGACGTCATCATTTTCAGGTCATTATCGGCTTGCAGCTTGTCTGTTTTGGTGGTGCCTAACTGTTCTTTTTGCTGCAACAGGGCTTTTTCAATGAGGGAAGGTTTTGCTGGCGTCATTTTCACCGCAGTATGGGTATTTTTAACCACTGCCGTATGGCTGGTTTGTGCCATCAGGCCCAATCCTAAACTTAAACACAGTACATAGACTGACTGTTTCATCCTGATACTCCCCCAAACTGGTTTTGGATTTAATTTTTTTACGTTGTGGCTACTATATAACCACACATAAAATGTAAAAAGTAAGAACTGCATCACAATTTTTACAAAAATATAAAAAATGTCAGGCTGCTGGTTACTTCTATTCACATTTCGCTGTTGAGTACATGTTTTAGCAAATAACTGTGAAGAGAAAGTGAAGATCAGCAACAAAACTTATCTTATATCATATTTTTTTATATATAATTATGCAAGTTTCGCATTTTATTGATATGTAACTGGGTATTTAGGTGAATGGATCAAGCGCGGGCTATCTCATCTTAATCTTGCTTTAAATCAGCACGGTTTGCCAAGCGTCTGAAAGCCGGGTTTATTCATATTTTTGAATATCTATTCCATAAAAAGCTATAACCTGATTTTGGCCCATCGGTTATGCTGCTTTTTAAAAGAAAAACAAATGATTAAAAGAAAAAATTGCCCATCTTAAAACGAAAGTAAAAATTTTTCTGAATTGCGATTTATGATTTTATTTCATATAGTTAGCATTAATGTAGATAACCTATTTGTGCTGTCATGAAATCTCAAATTAAAGCTTTATTTTCAGCGGCTTTGCTGGCAACCGGCCTTGCAGCAACAGTCAATTCTGCCCAGGCAGCAGATCGTCAATTTTTAAACGTGTCTTATGATGCAACACGCGAATTCTATGATGAATTTAATGCCTCATTTGGTGATTACTGGAAAAAACGCACCGGTTTAAGCGTGAATTTCAAGCAGTCCCATGGCGGTTCAGGCAAACAGGCGCGTTCAGTGGTCGATGGCCTGAAAGGTGATGTGGTGACTCTGGCACTGGCCAACGATATTGAAGAAATCGTCAGATCGGGCCAGATCCAGCCGGGCTGGCAAAAAGAGTTCCCGCATAACTCGGCACCATATACCTCAACTATCGTATTTATGGTGCGTAAGGGCAATCCAAAGCACATCAAAGACTGGACCGATTTAACCAAACCGGGTGTACAGATTATTACCCCAAACCCGAAAACCGGCGGTCTGCCACGTTGGGTATACCTGTCTGCATGGGGCTATGCATTGAAACAGCCGGGCGGCAATGAAGCCAAAGCCAAAGATTTTGTCAGCAAGATGTATCACAACGTTAAAGTGATGGACTCTGCAGCACGTGCCTCAATGACCACTTTCGCAGAACGCGGCATTGGCGATGTACTGCTGACCTGGGAAAACGAAGCGCTGGTGACCCTGAAAACACTGGGTAAAGACAAGTTTGATATTGTTTATCCATCGATGTCGATTTTAACCGAGCCTTCAGTGGCAATTGTTGACCGTACCGTAGAGCGCAATGGCAACAAGTGGCTGGCAACCGGTTATATCAACTATTTATATTCACCGCTGGGACAGGAAATGGCAGCCAAACATTTCTATCGTCCACGCAATGAAAAGGTACTGGCCAAGTATGCGCATCAGTTCCCGAAACTGAAAACCTTCACCATTGATGAAGTATTTGGTGGCTGGGCCAAAGCGCAGCAAACCCACTTTGCGAACGGCGCCATCTTCGACCAGATTTATAGCAGCAAACGTTAATTGTCTGCATACTGGTTAAAAAATAAATTCAAACAGCCTCCTTGTGAGGCTTTTTGAATATTTGGCAAAATCACAAAACGGTTTTCTCTATGAAAAGTAATATTTCTGTACAAAAAGTCGTTTGGAGCTTTGTCAAAACAAGGTAATAATGTGCAGTTAAATTTTGGCTGTATTGATTGAATCCTTATGTCGCATATTTCTGTATTACTCCACGAAACTGTTGATGCCTTGCTGGCAGAACGCAATACAGGAATTTATGTCGATGGCACCTTTGGTCGCGGCGGGCATACCCGTTTATTGCTGTCCAAATTAGATGAACATGCGCGTGTGTATGCCTTTGATAAAGACCCACAAGCCTTAGCGGTTGCAGCAGAACTGGAACAGCAAGATCCGCGGTTTAAAATTATTCATGCCAGCTTTGCCGATTTAAAGCAGGAACTGGCCGCACGTGGTATTGAACAGGTCGATGGCGTGATGGCCGACCTGGGCGTATCTTCTCCGCAGCTGGATCAGGCTGAACGCGGTTTTAGCTTTATGCAGGATGGCCCGCTGGATATGCGTATGGACAACTCGCAAGGTGAAACCGCGGCAGAGTGGCTGCTGCAGATTGAAGAAGAAGCACTGGCCAATATTATTTTTAAATATGGCGAAGAACGTTATAGCCGCCGTATAGCTAAAGCCATTAAAAACGCCGGTTTGATTGAAACCACCGGCCAGCTGGCCGAAATTGTAAAAACTGCCCATCCAAAATGGGAAAAGCATAAACATCCGGCAACGCGAACATTTCAGGCCATTCGTATTGCTATTAATAAAGAATTAGAAGATATTGATATTTTCTTGCCTCAGGCCGTGGAAGTGCTGAAGCCTGAAGGCCGTCTGGCGGTCATTAGCTTCCACTCTTTAGAGGACCGTTTGATTAAACAGTTTATTCAAAAAGAATCAAGCTTGGCAGAAGATACCGGTTGGGGGCTGCCGCAAGTACAACAAGATACCCGCCGTTTAAAAAAGATTGCTCGTATCCGTGCGAGTGAAGAGGAAGTCAAAGCCAATCCGCGTTCACGTAGTGCGTGGCTGCGTGTGGCTGAAAAGTTAGCTTGAACAGGCGAAGAATGAAAACCAAAGCAGTTGAAAACAATACAGAACAGTCACGACTGAAAAAAATAGTCATCTATTTGATTTTGTTGGCCCTGGTGTTTATCAGTGCGCTCATGGTGGTCTTTCAGGTGTTTGAATATCGACATGATTATCGTCAGCTCAGTTCTTTTATGCGTGAGCGCGATGATCTCAATGCCGAGTGGGGCCGTCTGCTGATTGAACAGCAGACCTTTGGTGCCACCGCCCAGATCGGGACACGTGCCGTAACCCAGTTACGCATGTATTCACCACCCACCGCACAAACTGTGGTGATTTCATTGCCGACGACTTCAGAACAGAAACAATAGGGCTGGCTGTACATGGTAAATTCGCGTAAGAAGCAAACAGGTAAAAAACAGCAGTCTGTTACCCAAAAAAGCAGTTTAAATGTCGATATGTGGCGCTTCTACCTGATGTGGGGAACGGTGCTGCTGGTCTTTGTGGCGCTGGTCTGCCGGGCCTTTTATGTGCAGATTATCAATCATGATTTTCTGCAGAATAAGGCCAATGCCAATATTCTAAGAACTGAAAAACTCAAAGCCATGCGCGGCGTGATTTACGACCGGCATGGCGTGCCTTTGGCGATTAGTACCCCCATCATGAAAGTGGTGATTGATCCGCGTGATTATTTTGAGGCCAAAGAGCTGTATGACGACACCATGGCCGAGCTGGCCAAAGACCCGAATAACCGCAAACTCAAGCGTCAACTGCCCAATAAAAACCTGAATCTGGATGAACTGGCCGATGCGGTGGGCATGGACCGTCAGGAATTGCATCAGAAAATGCATGAGCGTCCGCGTTCGCGTTATCTGGTGCTGCAAAAAGAAGTACCGCCACAGCAGGCGGAGCTGATCCTGAAGCGCAACTTCCAGGGTGTCTATACCGAGAAAAACTATAAGCGTTATTATCCGCAGCCACAGCCGAATGCCCAGATTATTGGCCTGACCAATAGTGAAGGCACCGGGATTGAAGGTCTGGAAATGCAGCTGAACAGCCGTCTGGCTGGGGTCGATGGCGAACAGCAAATTATCCGTGATAAACGTGGTAACCGGGTTAAAGATCCGGAAGTGATTAAAGAAGTCGAGCACGGTGAAAATATCACTTTAAGTATCGACTCGCGCCTGCAATACATCATGTATCGTGAACTGACCGCTGCCGGCGTGGCCAATAATGCCCGTTCTGCCACAGCCATTGCAGTCGATGTGAAAACCGGTGAAATTCTAGCCATGACCAGCTGGCCATCGTATAACCCGAATGACAAAAAGGGCCTGGAGAACAAAGATGCCATGCGTAACCGCGGGGCAGTCGATTCCTTTGAGCCGGGCTCGACCATGAAGCCATTTACCGTGGCCATGGCGCTGGAAAGTGGTAAATATTCGGCCAATACTGTGGTCAATTTAGGGGGTGGTTCGATGCGTGTTGGTAACCATACCATCCGTGATACCCGCAATTATGGCAATTTGACCCTGGCTGGCATTATCCAGAAATCGTCTAACGTCGGCGTGGCGAAAATTGCCCTGTCTTTGCCCTATCCAACCTTGCCCACCTTCTATAAACGCTTGGGCTTTGGCCAGCGTTCGGCTGTGAAATTCCCGGGTGAAAGTGCCGGCCTGATTTTACCGCCAAGCAAGTGGAATGTCTCTGAAGTGGCAACCATGTCCTATGGTTATGGTCTGAATGCGACCGTGCTGCAACTGGTCGATGCCTATGCCATGATTGCCAATCAGGGCAAAAAACTGCCGCTGAGTCTGTATAAGTTGGAAGGCGAAGTGCAGGGCGAGCAGATTCTTGACCCGAAAATTGCCGAGCAGGTTCTGCTGATGATGGAAGCGGTGACTTTACCGGGCGGTACGGCGCGTCAGGCCAATATTCCGGGTTATCGTGTTGCCGGTAAAACCGGTACCGCACATAAATTGCGTGCCGACCGCAAAGGCTATTCGCAAAATGAATACCGCGCCCTGTTTGCCGGAATTGCACCGGTCAGTGACCCGCGTCTGGCCATGTTTGTGGTGGTAGAAAACCCGACCGGTCAATACTATGGCGGTCTGGTCGCTGCGCCAGTGTTTGCACGGGTGATGCAGGAATCCTTACGTTTAATGAATGTACCTTTAGATAAACCTTTAGATACAGCACAAATCCAGTAAATAGGTGATGAATGTCCATTACATTTCAAGATCTTTACACCGTTGAGCATGTTGCTGGATGGAGGTCACAACCCTTTGCAGGCTTCAGCTTAGACAGCCGCAAAGTTACAGCAGGGCAAATTTTTATTGCCCTGACCAGTTTTTCGCAGCCTGAAAAAACCGTCCAGTTTGCCGAAGCAGCGTTGGCACGTGGCGCGTTGGCGGTGATTGCAGAAACCGATTTGGGTCTGCCGAATCAGCTGATCGTACCGGAGGTACGTCACTTAATGGGGCAGTGGCAAAAACAGTATCTGCATGCCACGCAGCCGCTGCAGGCTGCACGTATTCTGGCGGTTACCGGTACCAATGGCAAAACCACCATCGCCCGTCTGATGGCAGAACTGCTGATGTTACAGCGCAAACCGTGTGCGGTGATGGGCACCACCGGCAATGGCATTTTGCCGAATCTGGAAGCCTCTTCGCATACCACGCTAGATGCCTTACAGCTCCAGCAGGCCCTGCACAGCTATGCCCAGCAAGGCGCTGAATTTGCGGCAATTGAAGCCAGTTCACACGGACTGGAACAGGGTCGTTTAAATGGCTGTAGCATTGAAATTGCCGTGTACAGCAACTTAAGCCGTGACCATCTGGATTATCATGGTACGCTGGAGGCCTATGCTGAAGCCAAAGCCGCGCTGTTCCGTTTTGCCAGCTTAAAAGTGGCGGTCATTAACCTGGATGATGCCTTTGCTGAAGTTATGCTGACCGCCGCGCGTCAGAATCCGGCACAACCAAAAATCCTGACTTATTCCACCACGCAAGCGGCGGATTATCAGGTGCAGAATATCGAATACAGTCTGGCTGGTGCGCAGTTTGAACTGATCAGCGCCCAGCAGCGTTATCGTGTACACAGTCCGTTACTGGGCCATTTTAATGTGGAAAATCTGGTGGCCAGTCTGATTGCCGTTGAGCAGGCCGGATTTGACTTGTCGGATTTAATTGCCAGCGCGCCACAGCTGCAAGGTGCACCGGGACGGATGCAGGTGATTCGTGATGGCGAACGTCTGTTTGTGGTCGATTATGCGCATACACCAGATGCCTTGAAACAGGTGTTAATTACCCTGAAACGGCATGTATCGCAGCAGCTCTGGGCTGTCTTTGGCTGTGGCGGCGATCGTGATCGCGGCAAACGTCCGTTAATGACCCAAGCCGCGCTAGAGCAGGCCGATATCGCCTTGCTCACTTCGGACAATCCACGGACTGAATCGCCTGACCAGATTTTTGCTGACATGCAGCAGGGCATTGATTTTAGCGGCCACAGCTATCATGAAATCCGTGATCGTCGTGAAGCGATCAAGTTTGCGGTGAAGCAGGCCCAGCCGGGCGATATCGTGGTGATTGCCGGTAAAGGTCACGAAAATTATCAGGAAATTGATGGGGTGCGACACTGGTTTGATGATGTCGTTGAAGTACAGGCTGCAATTGATGCCCAGCATCATGCTACCAGCTCTGCTTATCCCGCCTAATCAGGAATTCTTATGCATACTTCAACCACCAGTACTGCGGTCCTAACGCCGTGGAGTGCAGCACAGTTACAACAAGCCACCCAGGGTTATTGGCTAAATGATCGCGCACCAAGCACTGAAATTAAGCGGATTTTAACTGACTCCCGTCATGCCGAAGCCGGCGATGCTTTTCTAGCACTGAAAGGTGAGCGTTTTGATGCCCACGATTTTGTGGCACAGGTGGCAGCCAGCGGCTGTCAGGTGGCGCTTGTCAGCCAGCCGGTCGATGCCGATATTTTTCAGTTGGTGGTGCCGGATACCCGCTTGGCACTGGGTCATTTGGGTGCTTATCGTCGTGCTCAATATCCCGATCTGAAAGTAATTGCCTTGACCGGTAGCAGCGGTAAGACCACCACCAAGGAAATGCTGGGCAGTATTTTATCGCGTCTGGCGCCGACCTTAATTACCCGCGGTAACCTGAATAATGATTTAGGCGTACCGATGATGTTGCTGGAGCTGCGTCCGGAACATCAATATGCGGTGATGGAGCTTGGGGCCAGCCATCAGGGTGAAATTGATTATACCTCACAGCTGGTACAGCCACAGGTAGCCGGGATCATTAATATCGGCACCGCACATCTGGGCGAGTTTGGTGGTCGTGACGGCATCTGCCGGGCCAAATCTGAAATTTATGTGCATATTGTGGCAGATGGATGTTCGATTGTACCGGCCGCAGATGATTTTGCTGACTCGATCCGTCAGGCGGTTCGCACTGAACAGTGCCTCAGCTTTGGTAATGGCGGTGATGTGTTTGCCACCGACATTCAACTCCAACCCCAATCGGCCCGTTTCCAGTTGCATACCCCGCAAGGCGTGCGTGCAGTCGATTTACCGTTTGCTGGTGAACATAATATCCAGAATGCTACAGCCGCAGCGGCGTTTGCGCTGGCGATTGGCATTGGTCTGGATGATATTGTTGTCGGACTGGAACAGGCCCAAGGTGCCAAAGGTCGTCTGAATTTTATTCAGCACGGTGCGCATCTGTTGATTGATGATACCTATAATGCCAACCCGACCTCAATGCGGGCGGCCGGTGAAGTGCTGGCGCAGCAGGAGGGGATTCGGGTCATGGTCATCGGTGATATTGGCGAGCTGGGTGCATCGGCGGCAATTGAGCATTATAAGCTCGGCCGAGATCTGGTGTCGCTCAAAGGCCTGAACTTTGTGGTGGCGGTGGGCGAGTTTGCTCCGGCCAGCCAGGAAGGGGCACGCAGTACCCAATACGGCAAAAAACTCCAGGCCTTTTTGAATCAGGAACAGGCCTTGCCATTTTTAATTAGTCTAGTCGAAACACATCAACCTCAGTCCATGAGTTTCCTGTTCAAAGGTTCTCGTTATACCCATATGGAAACGTTGATGACTGCATTGATGGAGAAACTTTAAATGCTGTTATGGTTGTTTGAACAGCTTGCGGGCTATCACAGCTCGTTTCAGGTGGTTCGTTATTTAACATTACGTTCATTGCTGAGTGTCCTGACAGCGCTCGGGATTGGTCTTTTGCTTGGACCTGTGATGATTCGTAAGTTACAGGCATTAAAATACGGTCAGGCAGTCAGCTCGTTTGCGCCAGAAGGGCATGCGAAAAAAATGGGTACCCCGACCATGGGCGGTGTGCTGATTTTACTGTCGATTGGGATTTCGACCCTGCTCTGGGCCGATCTTTCCAACCCCTATGTCTGGATTGTGCTGGCGGTTATGGTGATCTTCGGTGCGGTTGGCTGGGCCGATGACTGGATTAAAATCCGCTATAAAGACAATGCCGGACTACCGGCACGCAAGAAGTTCTTCTGGACTTCGGTGGCCTCTTTGGGCGCAGGTATTGCGCTGTACTATATTGCCACACAGCAGCCGAACCCGGCGCAAACCGCCGATATGCTGGATGTCTTAATTCCGTTCTTTAAAGATTTCAGCATTCCGTTATCCATGATTCCACTGGGTATTGGCTTTATTATTTTCACCTATCTGGTGATTAATGGTGCTTCCAATGCGGTGAACCTGACTGATGGTCTGGATGGTCTGGCGATCATGCCAATTGTACTGGTTGCGGCCGGTTTAGGTGTATTTGCCTATCTGGCCGGTGATGTGCGCTTTGCCGATTATCTGCATATTCCTTATGTCAAATACGCCTCTGAACTGGTGGTGATCTGTGCCGCCATGATTGGTGCCGGTCTGGCCTTCCTCTGGTACAACGCGCATCCGGCGCAAGTCTTTATGGGTGATGTCGGTGCTTTATCGTTAGGCGCGATGCTCGGCACAATTGCGGTGATGGTGCGTCAGGAAATCGTCTTTGCGATTATGGGTGGCGTGTTTGTGGTTGAGGCGATATCGGTCTTCCTGCAAATCGGCTCACTGCGGATGCGTAATAAACGCGTGTTCTTAATGGCGCCGCTGCATCATCACTATGAAAAGAAAGGCTGGCGTGAAACCCAGGTGGTGATTCGTTTCTGGATTATTACAATTATGCTGGTGGTTTTAGGCTTAATGACCTTAAAATTGCGCTAAGCAAATTGAACTGAAAAGTCGGCGCTTGCCGGCTTTTTTTATGGCAGCAAGCTTGGGAGAAAAACATGAACCTGCTGATGTGTCCTGTCTGTCGTCAGCCCTTAAGCCTGACCGACCGAACATGGCGCTGTGACAACAAGCACAGTTATGATGTGGCCAAACAGGGCTATGTCAATTTGC
This sequence comes from Acinetobacter sp. YH12132, assembly GCF_013418645.1. Classification (NCBI taxonomy): domain Bacteria; kingdom Pseudomonadati; phylum Pseudomonadota; class Gammaproteobacteria; order Moraxellales; family Moraxellaceae; genus Acinetobacter; species Acinetobacter sp. YH12132. The sequence continues at coordinate 293,256 of NZ_VPBR01000003.1, read as the reverse complement.
ATGTGGTGCAACATAAGCACAGTAAAAATCCGGGCGATACTCCGGAGTCTGTACAGGCGCGCCGGGCATTTTTAAGTGCAGGACACTATGCACCGCTGCAGCAGGCGGTGGTAGAGAAAATTCGCAGCCTGCGTATTGAAAACCTGCTTGATATTGGCTGTGGGGAAGGCTATTACACCAACGCCATGCAGGCTGAAGTGCTGCAATGTGTGGGCGTCGACATTGCCAAAAATGCAGTACAAGTGGCCGCCAAACTGAATAAAGACGTGACCTGGGTGGTTGGAACCGGTGCGACTTTGCCGGTTTTGGATAAATCAATTGATCTGTGTACCAGTCTATTTAGCCCAATTCCGAAAGAGGAAATTCTGCGGGTGTTGAAACCGGAAGCTTATCTGATGGTGGTAACCCCGGGACCGCAGCATCTGTTTGCGATGCGCGAAGCCTTGTTTGAAGAAGTTAAAGCGCATGAACCGCAGAAGTTTGTGGAACAGCTAAAAGATGCGTTTGACTTGGTCAGTGAAGATGTGGTTGATGCAGCAATGTGCTTAAATCAGAGCGATTTAAAACATCTGATTGCGATGACGCCATATGCCTATAAGGCCAAACCGGAACGCCGTCAGGCGCTGGAGCAGCAAGATCAGTTCCCGCTGAATGCGCAATACCAGATGTATCTGTTTCAGAAAAAGTAAGTGTTTAGTCCTAAAAAAAGCCCTCAACTGAGGGCTTTTTGTTGTGCGTTTATAAGACTTCATCAATCAGGTTTTCAATCGCATCAGGGCGAGAATTCTGCTGCTGATTTTGCGCTGGTTGTTGCGGCTGTGCCGGTTGCTGTGGCTGCATTGGTGGTGGAGTCGCCTCATCCGGAATCAGGATTTCCTCACCCGGCAAATCATCAAAATCATGCTGTGGCGCAGGCGCGACCGGTGCCGGCGCAGGACGATACAGCGGACGGGCCAATGGCGGTGATGAACGATAGCGCTGCTGCAACTCCTGCTCCATGCTGTCATTGCTGGCACTATCGCGGCTTAGCTGGTTGCCTTTACGGTCCAGACTGACCCAGGCTTCCGGTGTACCTTGCAGGGCTTTACCCATAAACTCGGTCCAGATCGGCAGGGCTGCGACACCGCCATATTCACGACGACCCAAAGTCGTTGGCTGGTCAAAACCGACCCAGGAAATGGTCACCAGTTTACCATTAAAGCCGGCGAACCAGGCATCTTTGGCATCGTTGGTGGTTCCGGTTTTTCCACCAATATCATTACGGCCAATACGCAGGGCAGCGCGTCCGGTACCGTACTGAATCACATCACGTAGAATATTGGCCATATCATAGGCCGAGCTGGATTTTAAAATACGCTGTGCCTGACGATACTGGCTGCGTTCAATCTTGTTGGCTGGCGCTGCATCTGCAGTTTGGATTGACTGATTGGTGACTTCAATCACTTCATCATCTGGCGTTTTTACTTCAGCTGTTTCAGGATTTTTTTCATCTTCACTGATACAGGCAATGCAGGCATATTCAGGATTGGCCTGATAGATGGTTTTGCCATACGCATCTTCAATACGCTGAATAAAATGCGGTTGTACCCGATAACCGCCATTGGCAAAGGTGGCATAGCCGGTGGCCATTTGCACCGGCAGCACCTGTGGCGTACCTAAGGCGATGGTGTAGTTACGCGGAATCTGGTCTTCCTGCAAGCCAAAATCCATAAATAGTTGGCGGGTACGGTCCAGACCGACGGTTTGAAGTAAGCGGACTGAAACGGTATTTCGAGATAAATACAGCGCACGGCGTAAAGGAATCATGCCCAGATAACGGCCATCCGAGTTACGTGGTGACCATTTGCCAATGGTAATTGGGCTGTCATTGAGCATGGTATGCGGAGTCATGCCGCGTTCCAGCGCCATCGCATAAACAAAGGGTTTGATAATTGAGCCTGGCTGGCGCCAGCCTTGCAAGGCACGGTTAAAGGTCGATTGATAAAAGTTATAACCGCCGACAATGGCTTCAATCGCGCCATTGTTTGGGTTAATTGCAATCAGCTGCCCCTGAACTTTGGGAACTTGCACCAGTGACCAGGAACTTTTGTTCTGGTTGGGGCGTAAACGGACAATATCGTTAACTTTGACAATTTGAGCTGCCCGGTTTGGTGCTGCGCCAACACTATTGGCATTGCGATAGGGACGCGCCCAGGACATGCCAGACCACGGGACAGTGACGGTAGAGCCATCCTGCATCAGAGCTTCAAAAGAATTGTTCAGGACTTTGGTGACTTGTGCGGGATAGGTATTGGCAAAGGCACGAAAGTCACTCAGTGGCTGGTCATGCGCTTCGGCACCGCGCCAGCCATGACGGCGGTCATATGCTTCTAGACCATTTTGCACCGCCTGTTCGGCATAAGCCTGACGTTTACTGTCAATGGTGGTGTAAACCTTATAACCAAAATCAACCGCCTGCTTGCCGAATTTTTTGACCAGTTCAGCTCGGACCATTTCCCCAACATAGGGGTGAATATTACTGATACTGCGATCCGGCATATCCAGGTTAATTGGCTCGGCAATCCCACCCTGATATTCATTCTGGTTGATATAACCGAGTTGCAGCATCCGGCCCAGAATCCAGTTGCGACGTTCTAAGGCACGTTCCGGATTGACCACTGGATTGTAACGTGATGGCGCTTTTGGCAGACCCGCAATCATCGCCATTTGCGCAATACTCAGTTCTTCCAAGCTTTTGTTATAGTAAATTTTGGCTGCTGCCGCGATCCCATAAGCATTTTTACCGAGAAAGATTTTATTGACATACAGGGTCAGAATTTCTTCTTTGGACAGGTTCTGTTCAATTTTTCGGGCTAGAAAAATTTCAGTCAGTTTGCGTCTTAAAGTGCGTTCCGGGCTTAAATAATAGTTCTTGGCCACCTGCATGGTAATGGTCGAGCCACCGGTTTGCACATTAGAACCGGTCACCGCTTCACTCACCGCACGGCCTAGGCCTTTAAAGCTGATGCCGCTATGTTCGAAAAAGGCCGAATCTTCAGCCGCTAAAAAGGCATAGATAAACTTTTCGGGAATCTGGTTGTACTCGACAGGTACAGAAAGTTTGCCACCATACTCTGCAATTAACTGATTATCCGTGCTATAAACTTGTAAAGGCTTCAAAAGAGGCGCTTTTTTTAGAGTGGTCATTTCCGGCAAAGATGGGGCAATATAGAGATACATGCCATAAAAACCCATCGGAATGGAAACTAACACAATAATTATGAGCAAAAAAAATGGATGAACACGGCCCGAACAAGATAGCTTTTTCATAACAAGTAAGTTTTAATAAGAGCTAATGGCAAACTAATTGCTGGTCAGTATAGCCTTTACCCATACGGATTGTTAGATGAGTTATTGTATCCGTACAAAAATATAGACCACAAAGCAACTTAGTGAATGGCATTTTTTTTGGGGATAAAAAAATAATAGGAAAAACTTATTGTGCGCAGGTTATATCGTAAACCGAGTAAGGGGTTAATAGGTGTAGATATTAGTTCTACTTCTGTTAAGTTATTGGAGCTCTCTGTAAAGAATGATCGTTACTGGGTGGAAAGTTACGCCTTGGTACCGCTCCCAGAGGGCAGTGTGGTTGAGAAAAATATTCTGAATCCTGAAGCTGTAGGGGATGCGCTCGAGCGTGCCTTTAATTTGGCCAATACACCGACAACAGCTGCCGCTTTAGCGATTCCAACCTCAATGGTAATTAGCAAGACCATTGAGATGGATGCCGATATGACGGATGATGAACGTGAAGTTCAAATCCGGATGGATGCAGAGCAATATATTCCTTTCCCATTAGATGAAGTCAGTCTGGACTTTGAGGTACTGCCTGATCGTCTGGCCAATCCAAACCGGGTCAATGTCTTGCTGGTGGCGACACGACTGGAAAATGTCGAGAGTCGCTGTGAAGCGATTGAACTGGCCGGTTTAACCCCAAAAGTGGCAGATGTTGAAAGCTTTGCCATTGAAAATGCCTTTAAAGTCTTCGCTGATACCTTGCCGATGGGGGTAAATACCATTGGTGTGTTAGACATTGGTCATACTATGACCACGCTGTCGGTACTCAAAGACAATAAAATTATTTATACCCGCGAGCAAGTCTTTGGTGGCAAGCAGCTGACCCAGGAAATCCAGAACCGTTATGGTCTGTCCTTTGAAGAAGCCGGCCGCGCCAAGAAAAGCCGTACCTTGCCAGATGATTACGATGTTGAAGTGCTGGAGCCATTCCTTGAGGCGGTGGTGCAGCAGGCGGCACGTTCGCTGCAGTTCTTCTTCTCCTCATCGCAGTTTAGTGAAATTGACCATATTCTGCTGGCCGGTGGGAATGCCAATATTCCGGGCCTGGCCAAGCTGCTGCAGCAAAAACTGGGTTACCGCGTCACCATTGCCAATCCGTTTTTACAGATGGGTTTCTCCTCCAAAATTGATATTAAAAGAATTGAAAGCGATGCCTCTTCATTGATGGTGGCATGTGGCTTGGCATTGAGGAGTTTTGATTAATGGCAAAAATTAACTTACTCCCTTGGCGTGATGAGCTAAGAGAAAAACGAAAAAAAGAATTTATTGCGGTTTGTATTGGGGCTGCATTAATTGGGGTGCTGGCCGTGACGCTGGCATGGTTCTATTACAATCATAAACTGCAGGATCAGGAACAGGCCAATCAGCTGGTGGTCAGTACCAACCAGAATCTGGATGTACAGTTAAAGTCGCTGGAAGGCCTGCAAGAGCAGCGTAATGCCATTGTCGAGCGTATGAAGCTGATTCAGGGTCTGCAAAGTCAGCGTCCGGTCGCGGTACGTTTGGTCGATGAGCTGGTCCGCGTTACCCCAAGTAGCATGTATTTGACCAAAGTGGCCCGTATTGGCAATAAATTTACCTTTGAAGGCAAGGCCGAAAGTCCAAACACGGTAGCAGAGTTCCTGCGTAATCTGGAAGCATCGCCATGGTATCGTAACGCTTTCATGAATTCTTTCTTGGCCGTTGAAGAAAATAAAAACAAGGCACCAAGTTCGGTTGTTCCACGGGTAGAAGAAAGCTATGGCAGCTTCGTGGTAACGGCAGATTTGGATGAAATTGCACTTCCAGGCACAGCACCTGCGTCTGGTACTCAAGCAACAGCGGGGGCAGTACAATGAGTCTCGATCAATATGAAGAAATGAATCAGGATCCTGTTGCTGCGCCAAAGAAAAAAATGACGCTGGATAAATTCCTGCAGCAATGGAATACCTTGGATCCGAATAACTATGGCAGCTGGCCGTTTTCCGTCAAGCTGACCATCTGGATCTTTATCATTATTTTAATTGCCATCCTGGGCTATTTCCTGGCCATCAAGCCGAAGCTGGATGCAATTTCCAATGCGCGTGCACAAGAGCAGAATCTGCTGAATGAGTTTCGTGAAAAAGATTCCAAACTGCGTAATTTGCAGCAATATCAGGCGCAGTTACAGGAAATGGAAGCCAACTTTAACCAGCAGCTACAACAGTTGCCAAAAGAAACCGAAATTCCAGGTCTGGTTGAAGATGTCAACGTTACGGGCGTGAACTCAGGCCTAAGATTTAAAAATATCCGTCTGGAAAATGAAATCAAGCAAGAGTTCTTTATCGAGCAGCCAATTTCGATTGAAGCCACCGGTGATTATCACGCTTTTGGTTCTTTTGTCAGTGGTACAGCCGCTTTACCGCGAATTGTGACCATGCATGATTTCACCATTACTGCCGGTGAAAACAAGGAAAAGAAAACCGATATTCCACAAATTACCTATGTCGCGAAAGCCAAGACCTATCGCTATGTCGGGAATACCGATGCACAGGCAGGGAATAGCACGACTCCAGCCACAGGAGCAGCACAATGATGAAATTTGAAAAACTTTCGTTGGTTCTGGTGTTGGGCCTACTGGCTGCAGGCTGTGATTCACGTATTGATGCCGTGAATGCACAAATGGCAGAAATCCGTAATCAGCCGCCGTTGCCGATTGAGCCGGCACCGACTTTTGAGCCAGCACCTGTATTTAACTATGCAGCACATCAGCTGAAAAGCCCGTTTATGCCAAGTTCTCTGGCGGCCGAGCTAAAGATTATGGCGGGTAAACGGGTTTATCCAAACCTGTCGCGCCAGTTGCAGCCTTTAGAAAGCTATGCACTGGAAACTTTAAGTATGAAAGGTAGCATGCGCGGGCAACGCGGCGAGATTCTGGCCCTGATTCAAACTCCAGATGGGGAAATTGAACGGATTCAGCGCGGCAGCTATATGGGCTTGAATCATGGTCGGGTCATCAATATTACGCCGACACAAATTGACTTAATTGAGATTATTCCAGATGGTCGCGAAGGGTATGTTGAACGTCCAAGAAGTCTAGTACTGATTGGGCCGGCGCCATAAATTAAAGGAATAAAAATGAATAATACTGTGAAAGATTTTATTTTTGGGGATGGCATTACAATGAACAATTTGTTCCGTCAGTTTTCAATGGGCGCTGTTGCGATGGCCGTCATGCAAGTGGCCAATGCGCAGGTCAGCATTACCAATATTGTACCAATGCAAATTCCAGGACAAGGTACTGAAATTCGTGTCATGTTCAATGGCTTGCCACCTCAGCCTGCAGCCTATCAGCTTGAGCAGCCATCACGTTTGGTGCTGGATTTTGATAAAGCCCAGCAGAGCTTAAAACAGGCCAGCATTCCGGTTGCGACCCGGGAAGCCAGCTCGGTTGATGTCAGTTCCGATGCCCAGCGTGCACGTTTAACGGTTAATCTGGCTGAAGCGGGTGCTTTGACTACCCGTGTCGAAGGTAATACTTTTATTCTTAAAATTAACAGCACTCAGGCAGCCGCAACACCAGTAGCTGTACAGCAGACGGCTCAAGGCATATCGAATATCGGCTTTCAGCGTGGTGCAGAAGGGGAAGGTCAGGTAGTAATTGACCTGGCAGGCAGCAATACCCCGGTCGATGTACAACAGCAAGGCAGTAAAATTATTGTCCGTACCTTGGGTAATAAAATTCCTGCACATCTGGCACGCCGTTTAAATGTCAATGATTTTGCCACGCCGGTATCTACCATTGATGCGCAAAATGATGGTGGTAATGGGGTGATTACCATTCAGTCTGCCGGAAGCTATGAATATATGGCGTATCAGGCGGAAAATAAACTGACCATTAGCCTGAAACGCCCGGTAGATAAGAACCCGTTTAAACCACGTGCAGCACAAAGCTATACTGGCAAAAAGATTTCTTTAGATTTCCAGGATATTGAAGTGCGTCGTGTGCTGCAGTTACTGGCGGATTTTACTGGAATTAACATGGTTGCCGCCGATACGGTACAAGGCAATATCACCTTACGTCTCAAAGATGTGCCGTGGGATCAGGCACTAGATATTATTTTAAAAACCAAAAATCTGGATAAACGCCGTAATGGCAATGTGATCTGGATTGCACCCGTCGCAGAGCTGATCAAGGCCGAAGAAGAAGAAGCCAAAGCGATTGCACAAAGCGTCAAGCTGGCGCCGCTGCAAACCGAATATATTCAGTTAAATTATGCCAAGGCTGCTGATATTGAAAAACTGATTACCGAAGGTAAAAATGCGTCTAATTCCCGTAGTGGCACAAGTAACAGTACAGCCAATACTGATCCACTCGGTGATAGTGTCGGTAGTCTGCTCAGTCCACGTGGTACGGTGTCAGTCGATCCACGAACCAATACCCTGATTATTAATGATACCGCGCAAAAGATTGACCAGATTCGCAGCATGATTGACTTGCTGGATGTGTCGGTGAAACAGGTGATGATTGAAGCGCGTATTGTGCGTGCCACCACTGACTTCACCAAAGAGATGGGGGTGAAGTGGGGTATCCTGTCACAGGGTATCACGAATAATAACCATCTTTTGGTTGGTGGTAGTGATACCACACTGTGGAATTTACGTGAGCCAGAGCTTGATGAAGAGCGTGGTGGTTATACCTATGAAATTGAACGTCCGCAAAACCTGAATGTCGATTTAGGAGTGACCAGTGCAGGTGCTAGCCGCATTGCCTTTGGTTTAATCAGTTTATCTGACTTTATGCTAGATTTGGAATTGTCTGCCCTACAAGCTGATGGTTATGGTGAAGTGATTTCGACCCCGAAAGTACTGACTGCTGATAAGCAACAGGCCAAAGTGGCTTCAGGTACGCAGATTCCGTATCAGTCTGCTGAAGGTGGTGGTGTCAATGCGGTGTCAACCACCGAATTTATTGATGCAACTTTAAGTCTGGACGTAACGCCAAGTATTACCCCGGATGGTAAAGTACAGATGAACCTGAATATCACCAGTGATAGTCCGGGAGCACCAACGCCGACCGGTCAGCTGACGATTAACAAAAACTCGATCAATACCAATGTACTGGTCGATAATGGTGAAACCGTCGTGCTCGGTGGTATTTTTGAGCAGCAGACAGCCAATCAGCAAACCAAAGTGCCATTCCTGGGGGATATTCCGTATTTAGGCCGTTTATTCCGTAAAGATATTAAATCGGACAATAAACGTGAGTTGCTGATTTTTGTGACACCACGAATTGTTAATGACAGTGTTTCAAGAAATCATTAATATATTTTCAATTTAACAAAATAAATAGGTGACTCCTTGCCAAGCAAAGAGTTTAACGCCCTGCCAAATATCTATTTGGTGGGGCCAATGGGGGCCGGAAAAACCACGGTAGGGCGACATTTGGCAGAGCTGCTCGGACGCGAGTTCCTGGACAGCGATCATGAAATCGAGCGTCGTACCGGGGCCACCATTCCCTGGATTTTTGAAAAAGAAGGGGAAAGTGGTTTCCGTCACCGTGAAACCACCGTCATTGACGAGCTGACCTCTCGTACTCAACTGGTTCTTGCCACCGGCGGTGGTGCAGTCACCCAGGCCCCAAACCGTGAATTCCTCAAACAGCGTGGTATTGTGGTGTATCTGTATACTCCGGTGGAAATCCAGTTGCAACGTACCTACCGCGATAAAAACCGTCCTCTCCTTCAAGTTGAAAATCCTGAACAGAAACTGAAAGATTTGCTTGCAGTACGCGATCCATTATATCGTGAGGTGGCGCATCATATTATTGAAACCAATCAGGGTGCAGCCCGTGATCTGGCACAAAAAATCCTGAATGTGATCGTGGCGAAAAAATCAATTTAATTGAGTACAGTGTTTTAAAACCATGCAAACCTTATATGTTGAACTCGGCGATCGCCGTTACCCGATTTTTATTGGCAGTGATTTAAATCCTCAGACCTTACTGGAACCTTATATTCAAGGCAAGCAGGTCATGATTGTGAGCAACAGTACCGTAGCGCCTTTGTATTTAAAGCACTATCAAACTGCCATAGAAGCACTGGGTAAACAGGTGGCAACATGTATTTTGCCCGATGGTGAAAAATACAAGGATATTCAGCATCTCAATCTGATTTTTGATGCCCTGCTAGAGGCCGGGTTTAACCGCGATTGTACCGTGCTGGCACTCGGCGGCGGTGTGATTGGTGATATGGCCGGTTTTGCCTCAGCCTGTTTCCAGCGCGGCGTGTATTTTATTCAGGTACCGACCACCTTGCTGTCTCAGGTCGACTCCAGTGTGGGTGGGAAAACCGGGATTAACCATCCGCTAGGTAAAAACATGATTGGTGCCTTCCAGCAACCGCAAGTGGTGCTGGCCGATATGTCACAGCTAAAAACCTTGCCCGATCGTGAGCTGTCTGCCGGTCTGGCCGAAGTGATTAAATATGCACTGCTGGGTGATATTGAGTTTCTGGACTGGCTAGAACAGCATATGGATGCCTTGGTGGCGCGTGATCCGGTTTTACTGGCAGAAGCGGTGTACCGTTCTTGCGCGCACAAAGCCCGTATTGTCGCCAATGATGAAAAAGAGCAGGGCGAACGCGCATTGCTGAATTTGGGTCATACCTTTGGTCATGCCATCGAGTCTTATCTCGGTTATGGCGAATGGCTGCATGGTGAAGCGGTTGCGACCGGCATGGTGATGGCTGCCGATTTATCGCATCGGATGGGCTGGATTTCTGCAGACGATGTTGAGCGTACAAAAAGAATCATTTCTCGTGCCCAATTGCCGATAGTATGTCCTAAAATTCCGTTGGATGATTTTCTCGGTTTTATGGCCCATGACAAAAAAGTGCTGAATGGCCAGTTGCGACTGGTATTAATGCAGCGTCTGGGACAGGCCATCATTACCCGGGAATTTGATCCGGAATTAATGAAACAGTCTATTCTTGCGCATCAGGCAGCATAAATAAGGGATCCCATGGCAGCAGCATCACAAAGCGTCAAACAACGTGTTCAGAATTCCATCTGGTTGGTGTGTGGTGCGCTGTGTCTGCTGCTGGCGATTATCTTCTGGGCCATTACCGATCGTGATGAGCTGGTTGAAGTGGAAAAAGCCCCGGAATCGGAAGTTGAATTACAGATTCAGCCGGCAAAAGTCACGGCAACCGCGCATTTGGGTGCCTTGATCGACGAAGTCAAGCCATTAGAACAAACCAAACGTTTAACCGCTTCCGGTTTGCATGAGCCTGAATTCCGTGGCACCAAATTTATCTCCGAGCAGCGTAAAAACCAGACCATTGAGCTGTTTCGCGTGAGCGAAGAAGATATTATCAAGGGCTTTCTGAAAAAACAGGCTGATCGCCAGAATTTTCTTTATATTCGCTTGAGTGGTGAAAACCGCGCCGAGCAATATGTGTTGCTGTATGGCAATTATAAAAATACCAGTCAGGCGCGAAGCGCTTTAGAACAGCTGGCGCTGCAATTGCCTGCATCGGTCAAACCGGTGGTAACCAGCTTTATGGACTATCTACCGTTTGTGAATGACCTGGGTGCAGAGGAAGTGAGCCTAAACAATAAACTTTATGAAGTGGCTTTAAAGCCGGCTGCGCTGCCGAAAATTGATGAAAGTCTGCTGGCTGCACCAAAACAGAGCGCAACCAGTCCGCAACGCTCCACTACAACCACCACCGTAACCCGCCGTGATCAGGACGGAAACGTGGTGGATGTGCAAAAATCACAAAGTGGTGTTGCTCCACCTGCACCAGCATCGAATAACACCACCACAGAACAAGAAATTAGCGATCCTTTCAATTAAACTGCCGTTCTAAAATAGCGCAGGCTGGTGTATAAAAATAAAGATATGCACAAAAACAGTGCGTATAAAATAAGCGAAACTTCCCTGAAAGCGCACCGCTCTCACTGAAACTTGCCCAAATTAAGTCATTTAAAAATAGCACAATAAAGTTGGCATCATTTTTGCATTATTGGGGCATCAATTGAGTTAATGTCCCTATTTTGGAGCAAGAAAGATTCAATGATTGTGCGAAATCGTCAAATGTTTATGCTTGATTTAAGTGCGTAAAGGCAGTCACGGTTTTCCTCAGCTTGTCATCTTGATCACTCAAGATCAAAGCCAGGAGAAATGAACTTGCTCAACATGGATCTTAAGCTAAGTCAGTCGGACCAGGTCGCAAAAGAAAGTAGATTGTTAATGCCCAGCAAGGGCGCGTTGAAAGAAGGGTACGCTATGCACATGCCATCGCCTAATACTGTAGCTCCCGCTCAAGGTTTATACCAACCGGATGAGTTTAAAGATAACTGTGGTTTCGGTTTAATCGCCCATATGCAGGGTGATGCAAGCCATGATCTCGTCAAGACCGCCATTCATAGTTTGAGTTGTATGACCCACCGTGGTGGTATTGCCGCAGATGGCAAGACGGGCGATGGTTGCGGTCTATTGCTTGCCATGCCAAAGCAGTTCTTCCGTGAAGAAGCCAAACGCTTAAGTGACATTACCTTAAGTGAAGTGTTTGCTGTGGGCACCATTTTCCTGAGCCTCGATCCGGCCTTAGCTGCGCATGCCAAACAGACGTTAACCAAAGAAATTGAAGCAGAAGGCTGTAAAGTCATTGCCTGGCGTGTAGTGCCAACCAATAACGATGCTTTAGGTTCAATTGCCATGCAGTCTTTGCCTGCATTTGAACAGGTCATCGTGAACTGCCCGATTGGCGTGACTGAAGTTGAATTTAACCGTAAATTATTTTTGGCGCGTCGCCGTGCCGAACAGCAACTCAGCAATGATCCGTATTTCTATGTGACCACTTTATGTTCAACTGTGATCAGCTATAAAGGTCTGATGATGCCAGCTGCGATTGCTGACTTCTATACCGACCTGGCTGATGAGCGTTTAGCGTCCCATATTGTGGTGTTCCACCAGCGTTTCTCGACCAATACCTTGCCACGCTGGCCGCTGGCGCAGCCGTTCCGTTATCTGGCGCACAATGGTGAAATCAACACCATTACGGCAAACCGTAACTGGGCGCTGGCACGTACCCCTAAATTTGAAAACCCGTTATTGCCGGGCTTAACCGAGCTGAATCCAATTGTGAACCGTACCGGTTCGGATTCATCCAGCCTGGACAATATGCTGGAAATCCTCGTGGGTGGTGGTATGGACCTGTTCCGTGCGCTACGTATGTTGGTACCACCAGCCTGGCAAAACGTGGAAACCCTGGATGCAGACCTGCGTGCCTTCTATGAATTTAACTCGAAACACATGGAAGCCTGGGATGGTCCGGCAGGTCTGGTGATTCAGGATGGCCGTCATGCCATCTGTATGTTAGACCGTAACGGTTTACGTCCGGCACGCTGGGTCATCACCAAAAATGGTTACATCACCCTGGCTTCTGAAATTGGGGTCTGGGGTTATGAGCCGGAAGATGTGGTGTCAAAAGGCCGTGTTGGTCCGGGCCAGATTCTGGTGGTGGATACCATGACCGGCAAAGTGCTGGACACCAGTGATGTAAACCAGCACCTGAAAAAAATGCGTCCTTATCGTGAATGGTTACGTGAAAATTCAATTCGCGTTCAAGGCAGCCCGGAATTAGAAGAATATTTATGTGATCAGGGCTTAAAAGGCGATGGCCTGAAAGCGGCACAGAAAATGTTTATGGTCACTTTTGAAGAGCGTGACCAGTTGCTGCGTCCAATTGCAGAAAGCGGTCAGGAAGCGGTCGGCTCGATGGGCGATGATACCCCAATGGCCGTGTTGTCGCGTCAGGTGCGTCATGTATCGGATTATTTCCGTCAGCAGTTTGCACAGGTCACCAACCCGCCAATCGACCCGTTACGTGAATCAATTGTGATGTCGCTGGAAACCTGTCTGGGCCGTGAGCAAAATGTGTTTGAACAGGGACCGGAACATGCTGATCGTCTGATCATTTCCAGCCCGGTACTGTCAAACTCGAAAATGCACCAGATTCGTACTTTAGGACGTAAAGGCTATGAAATTGCCGATATCGACCTGAACTATGCTGAAACTGAAGGTCTGGAAGCGGCAATCACACGTATTTGCGAGCAGTCTGCGCAAGCGATTCGTGATGGCAAAACCTTATTGGTACTTTCCGATAAGAAAATCCGTGAAGGCTATCTGCCGGCCAATGCGGTAATGGTGACGGGTGCGGTGCATCACCACCTGATCAATACCGGTTTGCGTACCGATGCCAACCTGATTGTGGAAACCGGTTTTGCCCGCGATCCGCATCAATTTGCAGTGTTACTCGGTTTTGGTGCCACCGCCATCTATCCATATCTGGCTTATGATGTGATCAATGATCTGGTCGCTAAAGGTGAACTACTCGGTGATCCGGTCTATGCACAATCGAACTTCCGTAAAGGGATTGAAAAAGGCCTGCTGAAAGTCCTGTCAAAAATGGGTATTTCAACCGTTGCTTCGTATCGTGGCGGTCAGCTGTTTGAAGCAGTTGGTTTATCTGCCGAAGTGGTGAATACCTGCTTTAGCGGTGTACCAAGCCGTATTCAGGGCGCGACCTTCGTCGATCTGGAAAATGACCAGAAAAAACTGGCCGATACCGCGTGGAAAGCGCGTAAGCCAATTGATCAGGGTGGTTTGCTGAAATTCGTCTTCGGCAAGGAATATCATGCCTTTAACCCGGATGTGATCAATTCCTTACACAAGGCGGTACGTTCAGGCAATTATGCCGATTTTAAAGAATACGCCGAGATTGTGAATAAGCGTCCAATCGCGACCATTCGTGATTTATTCAAACTGAAAACAGACAATTCGATTCCACTGGAACAGGTGGAGTCAGTTGAAGAGATTTTACCGCGCTTTGACTCTGCCGGGATGTCTTTAGGTGCATTGTCACCTGAAGCACACGAAGCAATTGCGATTGCCATGAACACCATTGGTGGTCGTTCAAACTCGGGTGAGGGCGGTGAAGATCCAGCGCGTTACGGCACCATCCGTAACTCGAAAATCAAACAAATTGCATCGGGCCGTTTTGGTGTGACGCCTGCTTACTTAACTTCAGCAGAAGTCCTCCAGATTAAAGTCGCGCAAGGTGCAAAACCAGGTGAAGGTGGCCAGTTGCCGGGCGGTAAAGTAAACGGTCTCATTGCCCGTTTACGTTACTCTGTACCAGGTGTAACCCTCATTTCGCCACCACCGCATCACGACATTTACTCGATTGAAGATTTATCACAGTTGATCTTCGATTTAAAACAGGTGAACCCACAGGCGATGGTGTCGGTGAAACTTGTTTCTGAGCCAGGTGTCGGCACGATTGCGGCCGGTGTTGCGAAAGCTTATGCCGATTTCATTACCATTTCTGGTTATGATGGCGGTACAGCGGCTTCGCCACTTTCTTCTATTCACCATGCCGGTTCTCCTTGGGAGCTCGGTCTGTCTGAAGCACATCAGGCACTGCGTGTGAACGATCTGCGTGGTAAAGTTCGCGTACAAACCGATGGGGGTTTAAAAACCGGTCTGGACGTGGTGAAAGCGGCCATCCTCGGTGCAGAAAGCTTCGGTTTTGGTTCTACCCCAATGATTGCTTTAGGTTGTAAATACCTGCGCATCTGTCACCTGAACAACTGTGCAACAGGTGTAGCAACGCAGCAGGATCACTTGCGTCAGGAACACTATATTGGTGAGCCGCAAATGCTGATCAACTTCTTCACCTTTATTGCTGAAGAAACCCGTGAATGGCTGGCGGCGCTGGGTGTATCCAGTCTGAAAGACCTGATCGGTCGTACAGACTTGCTGGAAATCCTGCCGGGTGAAACCGACAAGCATGCGCATCTGGATTTAAGTGCCTTGCTGGAATCGCATCCTGCGGCGGAAGGGAAGGCGCAGTACTGTGAAGTACAGGGCAATGAGCCGTTCGATAAAGGTGTATTGGCTGAGCAGATGGTTAGCGAGATGCTGCCAGCCATTGAAGCCGGTACAGGTGGTGAATTTAATTACAGCATTGGTAACTGTGACCGTTCAATCGGTGCACGTATTTCCGGTGAAATTGCCCGCCGTTATGGCAACCTCGGTATGGAAGCCCATCCGGTGAAAATGAACCTGACCGGTACTGCAGGTCAGTCCCTGGGTGTCTGGAATGCCGGTGGTTTACACATCAAGCTGGAAGGCGATGCTAACGATTACGTCGGTAAAGGTATGGCCGGTGGTCGTCTGTCGATCTTCCCGCCAAAAGGTTCACCGTTCCAGACCCAGAATACCGCGATTATTGGGAACACCTGTCTGTACGGTGCCACTGGCGGTAAACTGTTTGCAGCCGGAACTGCAGGTGAGCGTTTCGCGGTGCGTAACTCGGGTGCCTTTGCTGTGATTGAAGGCGCAGGCGATCACTGCTGTGAATATATGACAGGTGGTATCGTAACGGTACTGGGTAAAGTCGGACACAACTTTGGTGCCGGGATGACAGGTGGTTTTGCTTATGTACTTGATTTGGACAACGACTTCGTTGACCATTACAACCATGAGCTGATCGAGTTAAACCGTATTTCTACAGAGTCGATGGAAGAACACAAAGAGTTCTTGTCACGTATCTTAGATGAGCATATTCAAGAAACGGGTAGTGCCTGGGCGTACAAGATCCGCCATGAGTTTGATTACTACAGCCGCAAGTTCTGGCTGGTAAAACCAAAAGCAGCCAACTTGCTGACTTTGTTAAAGACAACTCAAGCTGATCCTCAATAATTCCACGACTGCAGAAATGAAGCCAGATGCAAGGCAACTGTGAATCCCTTGCATCTAGCCACGGAGTAAAGACATGGCAGAACGCCTAAGTAATGACTTTCAATTCCTGGATGTTGCACGCCAAGACCCAGAGAAAAAAGAGATTGACGTCCGCAAATCTGAGTTTGTGGAAATTTATAAGCCATTTACCGCAGAAGTGGCGACCAACCAGACCCATCGCTGTTTAGGCTGTGGTAACCCGTATTGTGAATGGAAATGTCCGGTACATAACTACATTCCAAACTGGTTAAAACTGGTTTCAGAAGGCCGTATTTTCCAGGCAGCAGAACTGTGCCATCAGACCAATACCTTGCCAGAAGTGTGTGGCCGGGTGTGTCCGCAAGACCGTCTCTGTGAAGGTGCCTGTACCCTAAATGATGGTTTTGGTGCCGTGACCATCGGTAATGCAGAAAAATACATCAATGACACCGCTTTTGCGCTGGGCTGGCGTCCAGACATGTCACATGTCAAATGGACCGATAAAAAAGTCGCGATTATTGGTGCGGGCCCGGCAGGTCTGGGTTGTGCCGATATTCTGGTGCGTAATGGTGTAAAACCAGTCGTATTTGACAAGCGTCCGGAAATTGGTGGTCTGCTGACTTTTGGTATTCCAGAATTCAAGATGGAAAAAGATGTGATGAAACGCCGCCGTGAAATTTTCACCGGTATGGGCGTAGAATTCCGTTTAAATACCGAAATTGGTACAGATGTCACCATCGACCAGTTACTGGCTGATTATGATGCTGTCTTCATGGGCATGGGTACTTATACCTACATGAAAGGTGGTTTTGCCGGTGAAGACTTAGATGGTGTGTATGATGCACTGGATTTCCTGATTGCCAACGTCAACCGTTGTCAGGGCTGGGAAAAGGATCCATCGGAATACATCTCTGTGGAAGGCAAAAAAGTGATTGTCCTGGGTGGTGGTGATACCGCGATGGACTGTAACCGTACTTCAATCCGTCAGGGTGCCGAGTCGGTGACCTGTGCCTATCGTCGTGATGAAGCCAATATGCCGGGTTCACGTCGTGAAGTAACCAATGCGCGTGAAGAAGGCGTGGAATTCCAGTTTAACCGTCAGCCAATTGAAATTGTGGGTGAAAATGGCAAAGTTACTGGAGTAAAAGTGGTGACCACGCAACTGGGTGAACCAGACAGCCGTGGCCGTCGTAGTCCAGAGCCAATTCCGGGTTCAGAAGAAATTCTGCCGGCAGATGCAGTATTGTTGGCCTTTGGTTTCCGTACCAGCCCAGCCGACTGGTTTGCCGATGTGAACATCAACCTGGATGGTTCAGGTCGTGTCGTGGCTGCAGAACAGCAGCAATTCAAGTTCCAGACTTCAAACCCGAAAATTTTCGCCGGTGGTGATATGGTACGTGGTTCTGATTTAGTCGTGACTGCAATCTGGGAAGGTCGTCAGGCAGCAGAAGGCATTCTGGATTATCTGGATGTCTGATTCACGCTGAATTCATTCAAGAAGCCCGCTTTTAGAGCGGGTTTTTTAATCACTTTGGTTTTAGAATCGGTAGGTGAAGATGAAAAAGAGACAAGGGCTGCTAGCAAATTCGCTGTAAACACACTTTATGCAACAGGTCATTTTGAAGTTTTTTGCAAATTGAATCGGTCTTTTTGCCATAGGGGAAAAGTGATTTTGTTCACATACTGAGCTTCTCCAAAATAAAAAAGGTCAGTAACCATGACGCAAGTGACGGCAGAAAAATCCTATCTTCATCGTCCGAAAGCCATTGGGATCACGGTTCGCCGGCTCAAATTTAATCCTCATGCTATCCGCCGGCATTATTTTGCCAATTCTCCAGTGATGTCGCATCTGCTTACCGCCTTATCTTCCACTTTTCCCATTGGTGAGCAGTTTTTTGTGCATAGCGTGCGCAATGTGCGCGATCAGGTTCAGGATCCGCAGTTACAGGCACAAATTGCTGCGTTTATTGGGCAAGAAGCAATGCATTCCAAAGCGCATCGTGAATTTAACGACGCCTGGCGCCGTGATGATTATCAGCTCGATCGTTTTCAGGCCTGGCTGGCGCGTAAAGATCATCGTGTCAAAAGTCTGCCCCCTAAAGTGCAACTGGCGATTACCTGTGCCTTTGAACATTTTACTGCGCTACTGAGCGGTTATATCCTGCGTCATCCGGAAGTGCTGAGTACGCTGGATGATGATGCGGCCAAGCTGTGGATCTGGCATGCGATTGAAGAAATTGAACATCGAGCGGTGGCGTTTGAGGTATATCAGCATGTGTATGCCGATCATCGCCTGCGCCGTATGATCATGCGCAGTGTGACTGCCGGTTTTGCCAGTCTGACTTTTTATAGCGCCTCACAGCTGTTTTTGCAGGATAAGAAAAACAGTATGCCGAAGATCGGCGGTAATCTGTTTGGCCTGTATTTGCTGGCGAAAATGCTGCTGCAGCTATTGCCGGAATATCTGTCTTATTACCGGAAAGATTTTCATCCGGCTAAAATCAATTACAGTCGCAGCCTTACCTACTGGAAGCAGCGCATGGCAACGCAGTATCAGGTTGAAAGTTTCCAGCAGGAACAACAGCCACAATTATTCAGTTAATTCAAACAGATGCTAAACCAATGATTAAAACCGGACTTCTTTACGCGTCCGGTTTTTTCATGCGCGTATGTTTTCCAAGTGATAAATAAAATTAACAAAACTGGGCTAAAATACCGTTAGAATCAAATTATTGAACAAATACAAATAAATAATTAGAGGATAAGGCATGAACTTGATGAAAAAAACACTGCTGATGCTGGCGCTCAGCAGCAGCTTGACCCTGAGTGGCTGTGGCTATAACACCTTACAGGTCAAAGATGAAGCCGTGACAGCGGCCTGGTCGGAAGTCCAAAACCAGTATCAGCGCCGTGCCGATCTGGTGCCGAACTTGGTCAATGTGGTGAAAGGCTACGCCGCGCATGAAGAGCAGGTATTAACTGAGGTGACTCAGGCACGCGCCAATGTGGCCGGCTTAAAAGTCGATCAGGCGGTGCTGGAAGACCCAGCCCTGTTCCAGCGTTATCAGGAAGCGCAAGCGCAAATGACCAGCGCGTTATCGCGTTTAATTGCGGTATCAGAAAATTATCCGGATTTAAAAGCCAATCAGCAGTTCCGGGATTTGCAGGTGCAGCTTGAAGGCACCGAAAACCGTATTGCGGTAGCGCGTAACCGTTATATCACTACGGTGCAGGACTTTAATGCCTACTCACGCCAGTTCCCGCAGGTCATGACTGCAAAAGTGATTGGTATGGACACCAAGCCAAACTTTAGTGCCGATCAAAACGCACAAACCGCACCGACCGTGTCGTTTGAATAATCCCACGCCCAAGGAGCCGCGGATCATGCCTGATTCAATTACTGCTCTCATCCGGTGGATACTGCACAGCCTGCTGTTGTGTTGTGCGCTATTGCTCAGTTCACTCAGTCTGGCAGACACGACTGCCACCGGCTCAGCAGATGATCTGGCAGCGGCACGCATCATTCAGGAACAGCAACGTGCGGCCAATGCTCGTCATCAGAGTCAGGCAGGCGCTGCATCCGAGGCAAGTGTTGAACAACTGGTGATTGCCAATGATATGGCAGAAGGCGAGTCCATCCGCGGCTTGCCGACTTTAAATGAACCGGTGATTGATCAGGCCAATTTGCTGAGTGCAGCGCAGAAACAGGCGATTAGCCAGCGAATTTTAGCGCTGCATCAGCAGGGTAAAGCACAAATTGGGGTGGTAATTGTCCCGACCACCGGTCAGGAAGATATTTTTGATTTTGCCATGCGCATTGCAGAACGCTGGCAGTTGGGCTCGGCCAAATATGACAATGGCTTGTTAATGGCAATTGCAGTGAATGATCGCCGTATTCAAATTCTGACTGGTTATGGTCTGGAAGGGGTATTACCCGATATTGTGCTGGGCCGGATTATCAACAACCAGATCACCCCATATTTTAAGCAAGCGCAATATGCCAGCGGCATTGAAGCTGGTCTGGCTGAAATTGAACGTATTTTGAATATGGACCCGGACGTGGCGGCTAATGCTGCCAAAGAGCTGCAGGAACGCCAGCAACAGGCCTTACGTGAGCAGCAGGCACGGGAAAAAACTTTTAATACAGTCATTTTTATTTTAATTGCCGGGGTGATTGGCTCTTATATTGTCGGTAAACGTCTTAGCGCTTCAACCGCTGCGGTAGCGGCTACGGTGGCGGGGCTGGTCAATGGTGTGGGCATATTCACCAGTTTATTAATGGGACTTGGGATTTTCTTTTTACTCATTACCGCACTGGCACAAGCGATTTTTCATATTTTCCTGGCCTCGGCTGGTCGTGGCGGTGGAGGCGGCGGCTTTGGTGGAGGCGGTGGATATAGCGGCGGAGGCGGCGGCTTCGGCGGGGGAGGGGCATCAGGATCATGGTAACCACAACAGATACAACCGAAATTATTACCCAGCCGAAAACCCAGGAGCTGAGTCAACCCAGTTTAAAACGCTGGTTCAGGCATTTTTTCTACATGCCGGCCACTAAACGCTTTTTTAACCAGCAGGACCAGTACGCGATTGCGCAAGCGGTCACAGAAGCCGAGCATGGCCATATTGGTGAAATACAGGTGGTGATTGAAGGCTGTCTGCCTTCGCGTTTGGCTTATTATCAGGATACACGTACCCGCGCACGGCAGCTGTTTGCTGAATTAGGTGTTTGGGATACGGAATATAACAGTGGTGTACTGCTGTATTTAAACCTGTGTGAGCGGAAAGTCGAGATTGTGATTGACCGTGGTATTAAGCATGCCACCGAGCAGCAGGTCTGGGATGAGATTTGCCAGAAAATGGTGTATGGCCTAGCGCAAAGAGAGTATCAGCAGGCAGTGATCTTGGGTGTTAAAGAAATTGGCATGATTCTGGATGCTTTTTATGACCGGAAAATTCAGGATGAAGCCAATGAGCTAGGGAATAAGCCGATTATTCTTGGTTAATGTTGTAAATATGTGACATTAAGTGTCACTTTTTTACATAAAAATACATTAAAAAAATAAAGTGAAAATTTTTTATCCATAAATGGCTGTTTTTTCTTTAAATATATTTATAATAAAAGTTGGCACATATAGTGCTATATACAAAATAGCTTATAAAGCTTATAAAAAATTAACAAAACATTTGTGGAGAATGTTATGAACGCTCAAAAAGGTTTTACCTTAATTGAATTAATGATCGTTGTCGCGATCATTGGTATTTTAGCTGCAATTGCGATTCCTGCTTATCAGGACTATGTGTCTAAGTCTAAAGCATCAGCTGCATTGGCAGATATTGCCGCTGGGAAAACAAGCTATGAGTTGCTTTTCACTGAAAAAGGAGCAGGTGGATTTACTGCTGGTGGTGCTGTACCTGGAGATATCGGTTTGTCGGCTTCAACAGGTAACTGTTCTGCAATTACTGTGGTTGCTCCTGGTGCTACTGGTGCTGCAACTGGTGCGATTGAATGTACAATTAATAATCCTGGTCGTTTAGGAACTGGTGCTACTATTAGCTTTGACCGTACTACTGCTGGTCTTTATGAATGTAAAACTACAGTTATGGATGCCAAATATAAACCAGCTGGTTGTGCATAATAAGATAGTCTAAAAAAGAGAGGCGAAAGTCTCTCTTTTTTATTATTTTTAGATGAATTTAAAAATATAAATAGGAAAACTAATCACTTATCCTTGGTGAAATTTGTTAATTGATATTGTTTTTAAGCATATATCATTTCTAATCTGGATGGTAATTGTAATTTTTTAGGTAATGAAAATGAATAGATTTAGTCAGTATATGGACGGACTATCAGAAAATTCTTTAAGGATGATGCATGATAGCATTCAACGTTGTCTAAATGAAGAAGATAATTTGCTCTCAAATCAAACTAAGCCTTATGGAATTAGAGAACATGATGATTTCCGTTTACAAGCAGAAGCTATAGAGTTGGAATTTACAAAGAAAAATATCTCTTTTGATAAAATTAACTGGTAGATTTTAATATATCGATTGCATAACTAGTCTAAGCATTGTTATAAGGCTTGATTCATTGAGACATTCGACAGTCAAATGATTTATGTAAAAAATCTAATAGGTTTACCTTATTTAGATAATAATTAACTTATTATTGGAGGATGTTAATTCTAATGTCCAAACGCCTAAAATTTTTCCTTAGTCATTTATCACTCTCCTTTCTAATTGCTTTATTCGTGATTGGACTCGTCTTTTTTATTTGGTATCCATCACCACTTGCCACAGTAGTTGGCGTAACGCATATCTTTTTAATGCTGTTGGTCATCGACGTAATTTTGGGACCACTTTTGGGGTTGTTGGTCTATAAAGAAGGTAAAAAAACACTCAAATTTGATCTTAGTGTCATTATTCTCATTCAAATCGCGGCTTTATGTTATGGCGTATTTAGCATTGAGCAGGGACGCCCTGCATGGTTGGTTTATAACGTAGATCGTTTTGAACTTGTACGCAAAAATGAATTGGTTGACAGTAATATCCAGCAAGCACAGCCACAGTTCCAACAAGCTTCATGGTTTAAACCACAATATGCAGCAGCTGAATTTGCCAAAGACACACAACAACGCAATGATGAAATGTTTGCGGAAGTTTTTAGCGGTATTTCAATTGCACAGCGTCCAGAACGCTACGTAGAACTCACGCAAGCCAAACCCCAAATCCAACAGCGCGCATTACCACTTAAAGAATTGGAACAGTACAACTCAAAAACTGAAGTTGAAAAGACTTTAGCTAAATATCCAAAAGCAGATGCTTGGCTGCCTTTAAAAGCCAATGCTATGGATATGGTTGTTCTTATAAATAAAGAAAAAGCTGAGGTCATCAAAATCGTCGACCTCCGCCCTTGGCACTAACATAAAAATAGAACAGTAATTTCACCAAGCAGCTGATTCCCTCAGCTGCTTTTTTGATTATCATAGCTCATCTTTTTCTCAACTCTTGCAGCATGAAATTTTTCCTCTTGCTTCTCGCTGGTATTTTTATCTCCCTCGCTTGGCTCCTTCCCATCCATTACCGCCCTTGGGTGACCTATACCGGCGAGCTGTATGCCTTTTTTGCATTGTTCGCTTTGGCTGCCATTTTCTTAAAAGAAAAACTACTTATCCCAAAAATCAGCCTGCCTTTACTGGCCTTAAGCGCTATCCCATTCATCCAATGGGCCTGTGGTTTATTATTCTTTTTTGACAAAGCCCTATTTAGCAGCCTGTATATCTTTGGTTTTTGGCTGGCAATTGTACTGGGTTATAACCTGACCGTAGATGCTGCGCAGCGAGAAAAAATATTTACAGGTTTGAGTTTCGTCTTTTTAGGTGTCGGCACGATCACTGGTCTCATGGCCATTTGCCAATGGCTCACCATCGACCAGTATTTCCCGTTTATGGTCGATATTCGTACCGGCCAGCGCCCTTATGCCAACTTTGCTCAGCCGAACAATATGGCGACCTTTCTGGTCATGTCCTTAATGGCCTGTTTATATCTATATGAAAAACAGAAACTGAAAACAGCACTTTTGGTTGCAACTGGTTTGATCATCTTAAGCGGGGCAGTGTTGAGTCAATCGCGTACCTCTTGGGTCGCCTCGCTGTGTATTCTGACCTATCTCGGTTATCAGCAATACCAAGGCTATATCCGCCTGAAATGGTTCTATAGTGCGCTCTGGTTTGCCGCTTTTGTTGGTTTAATCTTTATTGCACCTTCTTTAAGTCAGCTACTCTCTCAAAGCGCAGATATAGCGGTCCAGTCTCGTGATGTGGTACAGCGTGCTACAGGGGATATGTCGCGGCTGGCAATCTGGGAGCAAATGCTGCATGCCATTGCCCATCAGCCCTGGTTTGGCTATGGCTGGCATCAGACCAGTGTCGCATACACGACGATTAGTGAATTTTTCCAGGGACCGGTATGGATTCGTAGCGCTCACAACGTCGTGCTCGATCTTCTGCTCTGGAATGGTCTGCTGATTGGCTTGCCATTATTGGCTTATCTGGCCTATTGGGGTTATCAACTACATCGGCAGGTGAATTCAACTATTTCGGTGATTGGCCTGTTGATGCTTGGTGCCTTCCTGATTCATGCCATGCTGGAATTTCCACAGAACTATGCCTATTTTCTGCTGCCCGCCGGTTTTATCTTGGGAATTGTACAATCGCAACGTCCAAATGCTGGCGTGCAGTTATCGCCAATATTCATGCGGGTTAGCTTTGGCGTGGGCTTAGTCCTGCTGCTGCTGATTTATCGTGATTATGAAGTGATGGTGCCAAAGCTGAATCAATCGGTGCGTTATGAAAAAACACCGGAAAAAATCACCAATCAGGATCAGATTTATCTGCTCGAGGAGTTTAAGCGCCGCATTGCCTGGATTCGTCTGAATCCGTATAGCCAGCAAAGCCCAGAGCAATTACAGCAGATTCATGAGATTGTATTGAACTATCCAACCCAGTATGACCTGCTTAAATATGCCCGTGTGCTGGCCTTTAATGGCTATGAAGTAGAAGCCAAACAGCAGCTGGAGTTGTTAAAGACCTTGCGCAAGGTTGAGGTGGATTATGATAGCTTGCTGGATGGAGCAGAAATTAGACCAGAACCATAAATTATCTTCTGATTTTTAAGGCTGCTGTTTGGGATTTGAAACACATTGCTCAATCCATAAAAAAGACCGGAACTCCGGTCTTTTTTATGCAGTTAATCTTTTTAATTGAGCTTAGAGCTGGCTCTGAATATAGTTTTCAATACCGACAGATTCAGTTAAATCCAGTTGCGTGGTTGCCCAGTCCAGATATTCTTCTTCTTTTTCCAGAATTTCCTGAACCAGATCACGGGTCACATAATCCATTTCCTGTTCAGCCAAAACGACGGCTTTCTGAATGGCTTCAATATTTTCTTTGACTTTACGGACATCACAGTTCAGCACTTCAACGGTGTGTTGACCAATATACAGTTTGCCCAAATGTTGCAGATTTGGCAGACCTTCTAGAAATAAAATCCGCTCGATAATTTTATCGGCATGTTTCATCTGACGAATTGATTCTTTATATTCAGCCGAGCCGAGTTGTTCAATGCCCCAATCGTTAAACATACGTGAATGTAAAAAATATTGGTTAATTGCAGTCAGGTGATGATAAAGCACCTGATTCAGTTGATTAATCACCTCACGATTGCCTTTCATTGCACTACTCCATCTCACAATTTCTGCCCTAAACAGTTTTAAGGCAATCTAGAGCTTTATCTTAAACAAGATGATGCAGGATGGCGAGTAATTTATTGAACAGCAAATGAAAATCGTCATCAA
Organism: Acinetobacter sp. YH12132; assembly: GCF_013418645.1. Taxonomy (NCBI): domain Bacteria; kingdom Pseudomonadati; phylum Pseudomonadota; class Gammaproteobacteria; order Moraxellales; family Moraxellaceae; genus Acinetobacter; species Acinetobacter sp. YH12132. Next base: position 267,820 of record NZ_VPBR01000003.1, on the reverse strand, counting down.
TGCGATTCGGCAGCAAGGCCCAGTCGGGCAATAAAAACCCGCCTGAGTCAGAAGCGGGGGAGGAGAGTCGGCCCACGGACCGAAGGATTTATTCTTATTGGAATTAGGCAGCAACTGCGAGACGGCCAGCAAGTTCGGCCACTTCATCGCTAATAATGGCACGTGCTTCAGGGGCACAGCGGCCACAGCAGGTTCCCAGATCGAGCAGGTCACGAATTTCGCGATAGCTTTCAGCACCGTTCGCTACGGCGTCTTTAATGTCTTGATCTGTAATACCACGGCACAAGCAAACGTACATTGATACAACCATGAAGAATTAAATAAGATAAGTGTTATTATTGATAATTATTATCGTTTGTCAATAAAAATCATTTGAAAATTCATTTGTTGTGATTGGGTTTTTGAATAAAAAAATACCATCTTATCGATGGTATCTTTTTTGTGCAGCTAAGTTATTGATTAACAATCACCACGCCATCCATTTCAACCAGTGCACCTTTTGGCAGGCTGGCCACACCTAAAGCGGCGCGTGCTGGATATGGCTGGGCAAAATATTCACCCATAATCTGGTTCACCAACTGGAAGTTAGATAAATCGGTCAGGTAGATATTGAGTTTGGCAATATCAGCCAGCGTGCCACCTGCGGCTTCACAGACGGCTTTCAGGTTATCAAAAACACGGCGGATTTGCGCTTCAATGCCTTCAACCAGTTCCATGCTGTAAGGATCAAGGCCGATCTGTCCTGACAGGTACACGGTATTGCCAACTAAAATGGCTTGAGAATATGTACCAATGGCAGCAGGCGCATTTTCAGTATGGATTACTTGGCGGGACATCGATTTCTCCTTTTATAAGTATGGACAGCATAAACGCTAGCCGGGCAGGCCCGGGACTATCGTATCATGATTAACAGGCTTTGGATGTTTCGGCAATATTGGGCGGCAGTTCCAGACGGATAATCCGCGGGAAACCGAAATGCATACGCAGGTCGCGAATAATCTGGGCAATCTGTTTACGGTTATTTACCACAATATTGACATAGGTCTTGGCATCGTGGCTACGGACCATTTCCACCCCGGTCTTGGCTTTACGGCATTGATAGATCAGGTCAGAAATCTGCTCATCATTCATTTCAATATCAATGCATAAATAGGCGGTGAAGCTGACGTCATCGATATCATCCGAGTTCCACTGTAGCGGCATGATATTTTCTGGATGCAGATGCTGTTCATGCAGCAGGTTATGGCAACGCGCGCGATGCACAATTAAACCACGGCGGGATAAATGGCCCTGAATCGGATCGCCAAGCACCGGATTACAGCAATGCGCATATTTAACATCAATGCCTTCGGTGCCCTGAATCAGACGATCCGAAACTTCCGAGCTGCTGTCCTGTGAATAGAGATGGTTGGCCACCAGTTGCGGTAACAGGTCACCGACTGCAATCTGTTCAAACAGGCGTTCTTTACTGTCGATATGACGCCATTGCAACAGGTTAATCCAGTCGTCTTCGCTTAAATCTTTAATCGAACAGTTAAACAGTTTTAAGGCACGGTTAAGGGCCTGCTCACCGACCAGACGCTGCTCATCAATATCCTGATCACGCAGAATGTTTTGCAGGGCACGGCGCGCTTTTTGGGTATTAATAAAGCTGAGCCAGTCCGGGTTTGGTGTCGCTAAAACATCGGTAATCACTTCCACCACCTGACCGCTGGTCAGCGGCGTAGAGAGCGGTTTGATTTCTCCATTAATTTTGGCACCGACCGCATGGTTACCGAGGAACAGGCTGGCTGAATAGGCAAAATCCACCGCGGTGGCACCTTGCGGTAATTCATGCAGATGGCCATGCGGAGTATAAACCCAGATTTTTTCCTGATGCAGATAATCCAGCAGTTCGCTAAAGGTGGTTTTGGCACAGGCGCCATCAATCAGTACGTTCAGGTTTTGCATGGACGCCTGAATCGCCGAGCGGCAGGCTTGCGGTGCATTCTCACCAAGAACCACACCAAAACGGGCCGCTTTACGCATCAGCTCGGTTTGAATAGTTAAGGATAAGGTGGTTTCTTCACCTTTCAGCCGCAGCATCAGCGACTGGTTGCCACCCGGTAAGGGCCGGCGAATATGATCGGCAAAATGCAGTACCTGAAAATGTTCACGTAAAATATCGGCTAAGCGGTCACAGTCGGCGATGCTTTGCAGAATAATTTCAAAGGCGTGGCTGTGAGTCAGCTCTTGCAGATCGATGTCGTTTTTGACGAAATAACGGAGCAGTTCGATATTGTTATTTTTCTTTTTAATCCGGCCGCTAATTTGATGATATTGCAGCAGCTCGGCCAGGTTCTTTTCCCATTTGGCCTGATATTCACAGCGTTTCGGCTTGGTTTCTAGCAGGGCAGCCTGAACATTATTGAACATATCTAGGTCAAGATTCTGGTAGCACAGATGTTCCAGGTTGTCGGCCATTTCATTCATACCGACAATACGCGCCATCGGCACAAAAATATCAAAGGTTTCCTGGGCAATGCGGGCGCGTTTATCTGGACGCAAGGCATCTAGCGTGGTCATATTGTGATAGCGGTCAGCCAGTTTAATAATGATCACACGCGGGTCTTGCAGGGTCGCTTGCAGAATTTTACGGAAGGACGCGGCTTTATTGTATTCTTTATCGCTGGAATGGCTGAGTTTGGTCACGCCATCGACCAGCTCGGCCACGGTTCGGCCAAATTTCTCGGTAATATCTTCTTTGCTAAATTCGGTATCTTCAATCACATCATGCAGCAGCGCCGCCATCAGGGTTTCGGTATCCAGACGCATATGCGCCAGAATGCAGCTGACTGCAATCGGATGCAGAATATAAGGCTCGCCGCTTTTACGGGTCACGCCATCATGCGCCAGATCGGCATAGTCACAGGCCGCAAGCACGCGCTCGCTATCGCTTTCACTCAAGTAAGCGTCGATAATCATATTTAGTTGCTGTTTGGCTTGGCTGACCTCTGCGCCTGGCATATACCACCTTTAACTACAATGCTCGTAATAATCACAAAAACTGATCTTCTAATGAAAAACATATTGCATGACTTGTCAATTTTTTTCACCGAAAATATCGAAATAAAAGCTCGTTGTAATTACGAGTTCCGATGCTTATGTTATAACGGTTATTGCGCAATTATTAAAGTTCAAATAATAAAAAAGCCTAGTAAAAACTAGGCTTTTTCAGGATGTATTTTCTTATTGGAAAGAAAAACCATCTAAATTCAAGTTATTTGCTGAAAGTGCAAGGTCAAGGCTAGAGGTTTGGTAGTCCTGATCGCGTTGTTTCAAAATGTCTTTAGAAACGTGGCCTTCTGCAATTTCACGTAAAGCAACAACGGTAGGTTTGTCGTTGTCCCACTCAACGGTAGGTTCAATTCCTTGACGTGCCAATTGACGCGCGCGTTTGCTTGCCACTAGTACAAGCTCAAAGCGGTTGTCTACATGGTCTAAACAATCTTCAACGGTGACGCGTGCCATAAGAGTTCTCGTTTGAATGGTAAATTTAAACAGACTGTGCAGTATAAGGTGCTTTGTCTGAAGACTCAAGTTTTAATCAGGGTGCTGTAGGGGTAATCAGCTTCTGGATCAACTCCTGGTGACGGTTGGCCTGCTGGCTTAACACCAGACGGTTGGCAATAATCACGGCTTCTAGGTCATGCAGTGCTTTATTGAAGTCATCATTGATAATCACATAGTCAAAGTTGACATATTGCTGCATATCTTCTACCGCACAGCTTAAGCGATGTTCAATCACATCGACAGCATCGGTGCCGCGATTGGACAGGCGCTGGCGCAAGTCAAACTGGCTTGGCGGTAAAATAAAAATCTGTTTCGATTCAGGAAAAAGTTTGCGCACCTGCTGCGCACCTTGCCAGTCAATTTCCAGCAGGACATCGTGACCTTTGGCCAGTTGTTCTTTGACTGTGGCTTGGGCTGTTCCATAATAATTGCCAAAGACTTCGGCATATTCAATAAAACCGCCTTGTTGCACCAGGTCGATAAAATCCTGTTTCTGGGTGAAATGGTAATGAACGCCGTCCAGTTCGCCAGGACGTTGACCACGGGTCGTGTGGGAAACAGAAACGTGCAGATTGTTGACACGTTCAAGCAGGGCTTTAACAAGGGATGTTTTGCCTGTTCCTGAAGCTGCAGAAACGACAAACAAGAGACCCGACATGATATTTTTCCTGATATGATAAAATATCTTCTCTATTTTAGAGCAGAGCTGGCTTAAACAAAATAGTTAAGCATCTATTTGTTTGCATTAATTTCGCATCTGTCTGCAAAAGTTGAAATGAATATCGAGGGTTCTATGGAAATTGTATTGGCTAATCCACGTGGTTTTTGTGCGGGTGTGGACCGTGCAATTGCGATTGTGAATCGTGCCCTTGAATGCTTTAATCCACCAATTTATGTGCGTCATGAAGTGGTGCATAACAAGTTTGTGGTCGATGATTTACGTCAGCGCGGTGCGATTTTTGTAGATGAGCTGGATGAAGTACCAGACGATAATATCGTGATTTTTAGTGCCCATGGTGTGTCGAAAGCCGTCCAGCAGGAAGCCGAGCGCCGTGGCCTGAAAGTGTTTGATGCCACCTGTCCGCTGGTGACCAAGGTGCATATTGAAGTGACCAAATATGCCCGCGAAGGGGTTGAGGCGATTTTAATTGGACATGAAGGCCATCCTGAAGTGGAAGGCACCATGGGTCAATATGACAAGAAAAATGGTGGTGAAATTTATCTGGTGGAAGATGAAGAAGATGTTGCGGCTTTAAGCGTGCGTCATCCTGAAAAAGTCGCCTTTGTCACCCAGACCACGCTATCGATTGATGATACCGCCAAAGTGATTGATGCCTTGCGCCAGAAATTCCCGCAGATTCAGGGGCCGCGTAAAGATGATATCTGTTATGCCACCCAAAACCGTCAAGATGCGGTGCGTGATTTAGCCAGTCAGTGTGATGTAGTGCTGGTGGTCGGGTCGCCAAACTCGTCGAATTCGAACCGTTTACGTGAACTGGCCGAGCGCATGGGCAAACAGGCGTATCTGGTCGATAATGCCGATCAGCTGGATCAGGCCTGGTTTAATCCTGAAACGAAAATTGGTGTGACTGCCGGCGCGTCTGCACCGGAAATTTTAATTAAACAGGTGATTCAGCGCTTGCAGGACTGGGGGGCAACCGCCCCTACCGAGCTTGCCGGCCGAGAAGAGAACATTACCTTTAGTTTACCGAAAGAGTTACGTATTCCTGTAACTCAGGCTTAAACTGAGAAATAGATAACAGTCTAATTTTTCTTTTAAAAATAAGCAGATGATTGTGATATGACAGTCATCTGCTTTTTTATGCCTTTTATCTGTTCTGTGTAGGTTTTGTAACTTTAATAAGTATGATTTTAACTGGGCCAACATTTTTGCCTAGGGGGAGAGCATGCGAAAAAGTCAGGGATTTACCTTAATTGAATTGATGGTCACGATTGCAGTACTGGCGATTGTGGCGATGATAGCGGCTCCTTCTTTTATAGAAATAATTAGAAAGAATGAACTTAATCAAGAGACTCAGCATTTAATTTTTTTGTTGCAGGAAGCTCGAAGTGACGCAATTTTTACTCGATCTTCCAAGCAAATTGAAATTCCTACATATGGTTCAGATGAAAAAAGATTTTCAGAATGGTCTGTAACTAATGATATGAGTTCGTTAGAGTTTACTGCTATGGGCTATCTAAATTCTAATACATCTATTTGCTTAACTCTAACTCATAAAAAGAATTCTCATTTAAGCAGCTCGATTAGAGTCGAGAAAAATGGGGCTATTTCTAAAGATACATCAAATTGCCTAACTAATTAGGAGAGACTAGTAATGGGGAAGTATCAAAACGGAGTTGGACTCATGGAGGTTTTAGTTGGCTTAGTTCTGTTAGCTATAGCTGTGCTAGGTTTCTCTGCTTTGCAACTGCGAGGTGTATACGCAAGTGTAGAGGCTACCAATAATACGCAAGCAATGCATTTAGGTCGAGATCTCGCAGAAAGAATTAGAGCGAATCGGTCTGGATACGAAGCTTTGAATAAGAATAATGTTTATGTTGAGGGTAAAGGGGAGTGTTACTCAGGTTTTTGTGAACCAAATGATTTTGCAGAGGCAGATTTTCTACAAGTTCAGAACAAGGCTGAAAATTTAGGAATGAATGTTGCTGTTAGGGATTGCCAAGGGGTGGGAGAAGTGTCGTTAAAAAGGCGATGTATATATGTTGCATGGGACAAGACAACGCCTACTGATGGGCAAGCTGAAAATGATTGCACGTCTGGAGCTGCATACAACGTTGGGGCTAAATGCATAATTATGGAGTTATATAATTATGAATAATTATAAAAAAGGGTTCACTCTTATTGAGCTAATGATTGCAATCGTTTTAGGGTTGTTAATTTCAGCAGCTGCATTAACTGTTTATTTAACAGCTCAACGTTCACTGTCTTTACAAAATGCTATGGGTGAGCTACAGCAGAATGGAATTTTTGGTTTAAACCAAATTACATATGACCTTAGACACGTAAATTTAAATACAGCCTCAGCTCAAATAATTAATCCACGAGTGGTCGGTTCAGGTATTATTTTTAATCATCGTAATTTGCCAAGTTCACTCAGTGGTATAAGTAGTGATTTTTTTACATCATTTGAATTGGCTGAAGGTGCGACAACAGATAATAGTGATCAACTCACAGTTCAATATGTGCCGCAGTATTTAACAGCGACATCTTATGTCGATTCAGATAATGATGGGAAGAAAGATGTCACTATAAGTAAGAAAAATAGTGAACAATATGATTGTGAAGGTAATAAAATTGAGTTTGAGGAAGAGTTTCCTGGGGATGAGGCTGATCATGGTTCTGGAGCGCCAGAGACAGCGGATCGTGTAATTGTCCAGAGATATTATATTTCTGAAATTAAAGACTCTAAAAATAAATCGTTTAATCCTCAAAGATATGCCTTGTTTTGTGATGCAGGATTTTATCAAGAAAATGATACAATAATTAATGGTCTTGGCACTGGAGCTCAGCAATTAATGCAAGATGTAGATGCTTTTAAATTTCTTTTGGGGGTAAGACAAAAAAGTAATGGAAAGTTATCTTATCTTACAGTAAATGAATACAAAGATTTGATGCCTAAGGAAGATCCAACAGATGTAAATGCAGAGATCTACAATATTGTTTCAATTAAATTGGCTTTATTAATGCGATCTTCAAACCCGGTTGGCGCAAACGAACACATAAATAATAATAAAACATTTATTACTTTTGGTGATCAATTGGAGGCAAATGTAAAGGATGCGAAATATACGTTGAGCTTAAGCAACGATCAAAAAACTAGTTCTAAATATTTACGTCAAGTTGTTAGTCAAGTTGTAGCTTTTAGAAATACGTTAGGAGAAGCACAATGAGAATGAATCAGCAAGGATCAACTTTAATCATTGTGCTTGTCGTATTGTTATTAATTACAATTATTGGAACAATTGCCGTTAAATCAAGTATTTTAAATCTAAAAATTTCAACAAATGCACAGATTGATGCTTTGTTGTTAGAAAGTAACGATGCTGCATTATTTGCATTAGAGGATCAAACCAAAGTTTCTCGTCAATTGGCTCAAGATGGGATGTTTGGTTATTTCAACTCTGCAGACAGTAATGATGAATTGGTCTTCTGTTATCGTGCAAATGCGAAGAATTTTTTCAGTATGTCCAATGCGAGTGTTATTAGTGCAAATGGCAACTTTACAAAAAATGGTGTTTCTGGTTTTTGCAAGGCTAAAGAATATTCTACACGGAGAGCAGCTGTTCAAACACAATTGTATTTGCGTAAAAATGTCAAACCCACAACACCATTAACAACTCTACCTATAGGGACGAGTGTTGGTCAGTCAGGATTACCTGTTATCTCCAACCATATTGCAGTCACTGCTATTTCTATCTTGCCTAGTTTTTCAAGTGCATCTGATGATGAGATTCAAAACTGTTTTAAACAAACAAGTATTAAAAAATCGGATACTACTGAAACAGTAAGGGAATGCTTTGAACGGTTAAGCATTCCTTATAACCTACAGAACGCTGAATATATGGTTGGTGGACAGCCAAAGTTAACGTCGTAGACGAACATGAATGAAAGAGGTTTATTATGAAAAGTTTTGATAAAAAAATACTTTCGGCAATGGTGTCCATGTCTATGACGTTGGCAATTTCCCATTCTGCGAATGTTTATGCAAGTGACATTGAGATTTATTCCAATTCGACCCCAGGTAAACTTAATTTGTTTTTAATGTTGGATACCTCGGGAAGTATGGGCTATGGTAGGGGATATGGTGGAGGGAACTCTGCTACTGATACTAGTAGTATATTTCAAGATTACGGTATATGCACTTATAATAATTATTCTGATTATGGATTAAGAAAAGATGTTAGTTCTGAGAGTTTATCTTATCAGGTTAATGGTAAAGTAAAATCATATACCGTTAATTATTGTCATATATCGAAATCTCAATATAATAATTTGCGTAATACTTGGAATCCTTATGATAGAACTTTTGTGGCTACAGGGGATGAGTTAAGAAGAAGGATTTCTAATGAATGTGATAAACAAGCTGATAATAGCTATAAATGTTATGATCGAATAAGTAGATTAAAAAAAGCATTAGTAAATGTTCTAACGAGTGATAAAATATTAGATACTGTAAGTTTGGGTGTAGGACAATATTCCACTCCAACCACTACAAGTTGGAATTCTCATGATAGTCGTTCAGGCCGAATTATTTATCCTACTGTTGAATTATCCCCAGAAAATAGAGAAAAAATTCTAGAAAAAATTGTAGAACTGAATGTATATAATGGTACTCCTTCAGCTTCAGCTTATGCTGAGGCAGGTGCTTATATGCTTGGTAAAAATACTTATGGCATGACCTATAGTGGCTATACATATTCACATCCAGAATCAAGGGATGGTAATAATGGCTATAAGTCACCCTTATTTGGCATTGATACAAGTAGTAGATGTAATGGACAAGGTATTTATTTCCTAACAGATGGATTTGCTAATAACTCAGTATCTGATTATACAGAAGCATTAATGAGAAAGTCTTTTAGTTCATTGACCGAAAGTGGTTTAAGTGGTGGGACAAGTAGTGCTGGTTGGTCACTAATTGGTAAATTTGCTAAACAATTGTACAAAGATAAAAATATAAAAACAGCTGTAGTGGGTTTTGGCAGCCTTTTTCCTAATGGAACAACGTATATAAAAAATCTTAAAGAAAATGAAGATGATGAAAACACTAAGCCTTACTATGATTGTTCATTGTTGCCAGAGGGCGATTTAAGGAATACATGTAATTGGGGAGCTAAAAAGCATAAAGATCTACCAAATTCCGTTGGTGGATATGGCAATGGAGGTTTCTACTCAGCTCAATCTGAGCAAGATATTATTAATAGTATTGTTCAATTTGTCGAGGATACAACACCTAAGTTTGAATCCATTGCAACAGGCTCACCCACTATTCCAGTTGATGCTTTAAATCCAATCGAGCTACAAGATTATGGTTACTATGCATCTTTTTTGCCTAAACCTCAGGACTCGACAAAAATATGGACAGGTAATTTAAATAAATATGATGTGTTTAATGGTCAATTAGGTAAAAAAATAGATGCTAGCAAAATTATTCCATTAATCAAAGCTGATGGTAAATTAGATTCATCTGTACAAGGTCTCTGGACTGGTGGGGTTGAAGCTAAAATTCCTTTAGGTACAAGTATTAATTCAACATCAAAAAGAACAGTCTTTACCAATCGACAAATTGATTCAAATAAGCAAGCTATTTCTAGTCAAACTTTGACGCAAGTTAATTTAGAAACCTTATTTGATGCTGATGATACAAAAGCAAAATTTAAAAATGATGAGCAAAAAAATTATTGGTTAAACGTACTAGGTTATAAAGTTGATGTTAACTCAACCTTAACATTAGCTAATTTGCCAAATGAAGAACGTAGAAAATTAGGGTCGGTGATGCACTCTAAGCCAATTCTTTTGACTCAATCAGGGGAAATTGATCCTACTCAAACTAGTATTACTACTTCCAATCGTGAAGACTATCTGTTGTTTGGCACAACGCAAGGTGCATTACATGTTGTAGATGATAATGGTGTAGAAAAGTTTACCTTCATTCCGCATGAAATGATGAACAAACAGAAAGAAGCTTTTTTAGATGATTCTGCAAGTAAAAAAGACAACACCAATGACATTTTTTATGGGATAGATGGACAATGGGCTGCTTTTACACAGTATGTGACAGATGAAAATGGCAAATTCACCGTCAAAAAAATTAAGAGAACATTGGATGATAAAGAAATAGAGTACTCTGGTTTGCAGTGGGTGTATGGTGGTCTAAGAATGGGTGGACGCAGTTATTATGCGTTAGACTTGTCGGATATAGATAAGCCGACACTTAAATTTCATATTGACCCAGATGCCGCAGTGAAGGAAGATAAAACTGATGACCCTAACAACGCTTTAGCCTATATGGGAGAAAGTTGGTCTAAACCGACAGTAGGATATATCAATTGGGAAGGTAAAAAGACCTTAGTCATGGTTGTAGGTGGTGGTTATCATCGTGGTTATGAAAATCCTGAATACAATGCTGATGATATAGGGGTGAAAAAAGGTGCTGGAGTTTATATATTTAATGCTAATGACGGAAGTTTGCTATGGTGGGGTGGAGTAAATGCTACCAAAACTAAAGGGAGTGAAGCCTATACAACCAATAGTGATATGAAATATAGTATCGTTAGTCAAGTCAATGCGATTGATCGTGACAGTGATGGTTTACTTGATAATCTATATGTTGGTGACTTAGGTGGTCAAGTATTCCGTATAGATATTAATAATAATGCTCTAAATAAAAATAATACTGTGCATAGAATTTCAAAGCTCTATGGATTTAGTGAAGCAGATAAAATTAAGCCAAGATTTTATGAAATGCCTAGTTTCTCTGTAGAGAAAGGTGTAGACGGTTTATATGGTGTTATTGCAGCAGTCTCTGGGGATAGAAGCTCACCATTAGCTGGAACAACTGGAAAGAATGCAAATACTAAAAAAACTGCAGAAGATGGTGTATTTGTAATTTTTGATAATGATGTGGGGCGTATGGACTTAATGAAAAATATTAATAATTTGCGGACTCCTTCAAATAAGCAGCTTTTAAATCTTGACTTAAAAGCAGGCGTCGCACAAAAAAATGGTGATAGCTATAATTTAGGCTGGAAGTATACCTTTGGTGGAGAGAATGGTCGCTACAAAGGTATGAATGAATTATATGCTATGGACAGCTATTTATTTACCAACGTATATGATCGTGATGGCGTTGGTGTTAGTGGCTCAGCTTGTGGTGGTGGAGTAAAGGGGGATACATACCTGTATCAATTCTGCTTGCCATCAGGAAAGTGTAATTTTTATAAGTCAGGAATTACCGAACCGAATAAGGTTAAATTAGGTGCTGGTATATTGGGGGCAGGACTAGGTAAAGGATATTTAAATAATAATGACGAAGTTGGGGTTATTGTACCTAGACCGGATGAAACAGACTGTTTAAAAACACCAAATGCACCTGAGTGTCAGTTATTCAAAACCAATGTTAATTTGAAGCAACTGCGTTGGTACGAGGTAAGATAATATGAAGCTATCTATCTCGGGACAAGGATTTACTCTAATAGAGCTCATGATTGTTGTGGTGATTATTGCGATTATTGCAGCGATCGCTTATCCATCGTATAGAGTTTATATGGAGCGAAAAGATTTAGCCCTTGCTCAAAAAGAAGCTTTGCTGATTGCTTCTGAACTTGAGAAATTTAAGTCCAAGAACTTTAGTTATAAAAACTTTTCTGCTGAATATTTATATCCAAATGACTATGATTCAGATACAGGTCTGCTGCTTATTCCAGTTGGAAGCACGGCTGGTCAAGAGAAGTATGTAATAACACTTAGTGATCTAGACTCTAATAAGCCATTACAAGATACGAGTGCTGTTGGATTGAATTGGGTGATGAAGGTTGAAAGGGCTGATTTATCACCTTCGCAAAAGAAACAACCAAGTAATTATGATTTATTACTCTCAAGCAACGGTTTGAAATGTAAATCTAAGACCAATAATGCTTTCAAAGATTATGATAAGACTCAGACCGACTGTAAGGCAATTGATAGTCAAAGTGAGGCTTGGTGATGCATCAAAATCAAGGGTTTACATTAATTGAATTAATGATTGCTGTGGCAATCATTGGGGTTTTGGCTGCAATTGCGTACCCTTCTTATACTGAGTATGTTAAACGCACAAATCGTACAGATATGCAGGGTCAATTGTTAAATATCACGTATAAATTGCAAAATTATAAAGTTGTAAATCATACCTATCAGAATGCCACCTTATCTGTTTTGAAAGTTGATTCAACCTATCCATCAACAAGATTATATGATATTGAATTATTAGTCGATGCTGATGGACAAGGTTATTTATTAAAAGCTTCACCTAATAAGAGTAAAAATCAAAAAGATGATGGTGACTTGTGTATAAATCAGGAAGGTCATAAATATTGGAAAAAAGCGAATACGTGTGACAGCAGTGATTTAGATGCCACAACCAACTGGGACGGCAAATAAGCTCAAATTCAAAATTGTGGATAAATAAGTTTTAATCTTTCATTCAGGGCAAACTTCGCGTAAAATACTGCCCTCTATGAAAGGGGTTTGAAATGTATCGATGGTCGGTACAGGGATAATCCGTAAAAACTATAAGGTTGTATCATGGTAGTTATTCGTCTTACTCGCGGTGGTGCTAAAAAGCGTCCATTCTATCAAATCGTTGTAACTGATAGCCGCAATCCACGTGACGGTCGTTTCATCGAACGTATCGGTTTCTTCAACCCTACAGCGCAAGGTAAAGCAGAAAAACTTCGTTTAGATGCTGACCGTTTTGCTCACTGGGTAGCACAAGGTGCTCAACCTTCTGAACGTGTTGCTTCTTTAGCTGCTCAAGCGAAGAAAGCTGCAGCTGCTGCATAATTTTAAAGAATTAAGTAGTAGGTAGCCCATGACACCAACACAGAATGTACCCGAAGATCGTATTCAGATTGGACAGCTACGTTCAGCATATGGATTAAATGGGTGGCTCTGGGTCTATTCCAATACAGAACCTATGAGCAACATGTTTGACTACCTGCCTTGGTACATTGAGACCAAAGCAGGTTGGCAAACTGTCGATGTAAAACGTTGGAAACCACATGGCAAAGGCCTGGTTGTCAGCTTAAAAGGTGTGAGCGATCGCACTGCAGCAGACGGTCTGGTTGGTGCAAATATCTGGATTTCAAAATCGCAACTGCCTCAAGCGGGCGTGGATGAGTATTACTGGTCTGATTTAAAAGGTCTAACCGTGTTAGGTCTGGATGATGAGGAACAGGAAGTCAATCTCGGTCAAATCCACGAACTGTTTGAAACAGGTGCTAACGATGTGATGGTGGTTCGCGCAACTGCCGACAGTATCGATGGCGAAGAGCGTATGATTCCATGGCATAAAGATGTGGTACAACGCGTTGATCTCGAAGCGGGTCGTATTTATGTCAATTGGGGCGTAGATTACTAATATTTTTGGAAATACGGGAGTCTGCGATGTTTTTTGCAGTCATTACGCTTTTTCCTGAAATGTTTGAAGCGATTACACGTTTCGGTATTAGCGGGCGCGCAGCACAACGTGAGTTGATGCAAATTCATTGTATCAATCCTCGCGATTATGCTGAGGGTAACTACAAACGAGTGGATGAACGTCCATTTGGTGGTGGTCCCGGTATGGTAATGATGGCTGAGCCACTGGCAAAAGCAATCCGCCGTGCCAAAGAACTTGCTCATGAAGCAGGTGCGGTCAACGTACCCGTGGTGTATATGTCACCGCAAGGAAAAACCTTAAATGAACCAGCAGTACAGGACTTCGTTCAATATGACGGATTGATTGTACTCTGTGGGCGTTATGAAGGTGTCGATGAACGTTTAATCCAAAAATACGTTGATCAGGAATGGTCAATCGGGGATTACGTGTTATCGGGTGGTGAGTTGCCTGCGATGGTGTTATTAGACAGTATTATTCGGAGACTTCCGGGTGCCATGTCTGATGAACAATCCCATGTACAAGATTCATTTGTGGATGGTCTGTTAGACTGCCCACAATACACAAAGCCTGACCATTTTGAAGGTTTGGATGTGCCTGAGGTACTTAAATCAGGTCATCATGCAAATATTGAAAAATGGCGGTTTTTGCAGCGTTATCAGCGTACACTTGCACGTCGCCCTGAATTGGTTGAACAAGTTGAGCTTACGAAGCAGCAGAAAAAATGGCTAAAAGATTTGCCAGAACATAAAGCTTAATTTATGCTCTGCGCACAATGAAAAGCTTGATCTTCGGATTAAGTACTTAAATAGGCTCTTTATGCATTGAAGCGGTCAAGCATAAAGGGAAAGTCAATCGGGTCTATGCGCTTTAGCCTCTAGCCCCAGCGATGATTAGACCTCTTCTAACTCGCACATATTGGAGATACCCCATGAGCGGTAAGCATCCTTTAGTACAAGCTGTAGAAAATGCTCAGCTTAAACAAGACATCCCAGCTTTTGCACCAGGTGACACAGTAGTTGTTTCTGTAAAAGTTAAAGAAGGCGACCGTGAACGTCTACAAGCGTTTGAAGGCGTTGTCATTGCGAAGAAAAACCGTGGTTTGAACTCTGCGTTCACAGTACGTAAAATTTCTAGCGGTGTTGGTGTTGAGCGTGTATTCCAAACTCACTCACCAATCGTTGCTAAAATCGAAGTGAAACGTCGTGGTGACGTTCGTCGTGCTAAACTTTACTACCTACGTGAATTGTCTGGTAAAGCTGCACGTATTCGTGAAAAGTTACCAGCGCGTAAAACTGAAGCTTAATCAGTTTTATCTCGTTGAAAAAATGCGCCCCATGGCGCATTTTTTTATGGCTGTAGATTGGTTTATAGACCTTGCAGTTTGAGCCGGTTGGCATGCTGGCGATAGACCGCGACCGGGTCTGGAGCAAAAGTACCTTTTAAACCGAACAGTAAATTCACTTCATCGAGATGATTCCATGGAAAATCATCCCGAATGGTTTTACCAAATTTGGCGCTACAGACCGAGACAATGCCATCATTGGCACCGCCTTTATGGGCCGAGATTAAATCAAGGACTTTCATAGCAGCATCACCAACATCCAGTGGATTGGTGACTTGCGTATTTCCGGTCATTGAATATAAAGCAATACCCTGATCCTGATATTTGCCTTCACCACAGGGTGTTAAGGATAAGCCCAACTGAAAACGCTGATTAAACTCCGCGGTTCCTTCAATTGAGGTGCTATGACCTGCAGCTAAGGCATTATGCGGCAATGCATTGCCGTCCAGGCCCTGTGCCCACATAATCACTTTGCCAAAACTGCTGATCAGCACATTTAACAGGTCAGAGCTTCCTGTTTGATCGGCAAATTTCATCACGTCGGAGGCCACCACGGTACCCTGATTGGCACCACCGACAGTCAGTACCGAGGCCACCTGGTCAGGCATTACACCTGCGGCATAACGCACCGCATGTGCCCCATGACTATGGCCAATCAGGTTGACTTTTTTCGCTCCGGTGATGGCCATCACCTCCTGGAGCTGGGCCAGATATTGTTCACCCCGGACTTCACTGGAGTTAAACGGTGACATCCGTGCTGCCCAGGCATTGCTGCCGTTACGGGCTAAATCCGGTAGAATCTGATACCAATAGTCCATGCCCAAGATATCGGTACCAATGCGGTTAAACCCGACCATGCCATGGGCAAATACAATCGGATATTGGGTTTGGGCATAAGTCGAGGTCACCCGTTTGCTTTCGGCTTTAATCACATGGCTGTCTTGTGCCAGTGCCGTTCCACAGCACAGTACAGTTGTCATAAGCGTAAGTAAAATTTTTATTTTCATAAAATTCCATTTTGCTTCATCATCAAAAATAAAAACCCTGCTCAAAAGAGCAGGGCATATCATCCTCAAATTTACAGGTCTTGTTGTTTTAAACGGTTGGCATGTTGGCGGTAGACACTGACCGGATCTGGAGCGAATACCGCTTTCAGACCCAGAAACTGATTGACTTCATCTAAATGGTTCCAGTTATAGTCATCGCGGATGGTTTTCCCAAACTTGGCACTACAGCGAGAGACCAGACCGTCATTTTCTTTGCCGCCATCAATCAGCAAGCTGGTGATTTTCAGGGCAGAGTCGGGGTCCAGAATATTGGTGACCGTACCAATACCGGTAAAGGAATAATTCACAACCCCATTCTGTTTATAGGCACCTTCACCGCAGGCCGTGGTTGGCATCCCTAGCGGGAATTTCTGGTTAAACTTGGCCGAGCCGGCCAGGGTCAGACTGCTGCCGCCAGCAAGAGAATCATGCGGGAAGCTGTTCGGGTCCAAACCTTGCGCCCAGGTAATGGCTTTGGACACCAGATTGACTGCACCAACCAATGGCCCTTCAACCGGTGTGCCTTCGGCTTTTAAAATCAGGTCGGCCACCGGTGAACCTTTATTCGGTGCACCCACCGCAGTTAAAGATGCCACCTGGTCTGGCATTACCCCGGCCACATAACGAATGGTAGGCCCGCCATGCGAATGGCCAATCAGGTTGACTTTGCCGGCACCGGTCACAGCGAGAATTTCCTCGACTTGCTGTGCCAGCTGCTCGCCACGGACCTCACTGGAGTTAAATGGCGATACCCGGGTGGCCCAGACATTACTGCCGTGGCGCGCCAGATCTGGCAGAATCTGATACCAGTAATCCAGGCCAAAATTGTCGGTCCCCAGGGTAATAAAGCCACTCATACCATGACTAAATACAATCGGATATTTGGTTTTGGCATACTGCGAGCTAACAAAAGGTGCTTTGACCTGGGTGCTGTTTGAGGCGTGCAGCTGTGTGGTGCCGCTCAATACGGTAGCGGCCAGACCGGCGATGAGATATCCATATTTCATTGTTAAATCCTCAGTCTTGTTCTTGTGAGTACAGACCGCTCACGATCTGTACGGTGTTCAGCCTTGTCACCAAGGCAATTTAAAAGTCTAGAGCTGCTGCTGTTTCAGGCGATTGGCATGCTGACGGAACAGTGCCACCGGATCCGGGGCAAAGCGGCCGGTCAGTCCGAACATCATATTGGCCAGATCGGTATGGTTCAGGTTGTAGTTGTCCCGAATCACCTTGCCAATATGCGAGCTGCAACGTGCCACCATGCCGTCATTGTCCTTATTGCCATACGACAGCGGCCCGAGTTGCATCAGGATGGTGTCAATATCCAGCAGATTGGTGGCTTGTGCAGTACCGGTCCAGGAGTAGTAGCGGATCCCGCGATCAACTTCAGCGCCGGCCTGATCACAGTTTGCTGCCAGTGCCGTGGTCGGGAAACGGCGGTTAAAGTCCGCAGAACCGGTTTCGGTCAGGGATTTCATCGAGGCATCAAAGTTGATGGGCATATCTGGCTGTAACTGGGCATAACTGATGAGCGGGGCAATCATATAATCACCGACCAGATTGAAGACGGTACGCAGTGCCGTACTGTTCTGAATATCATCGGCCACTTTAGAGCCGCGGAACGTGCCACCAATACCGGTGACTGAGGCCACATATTCAGGTTTGACCGCCGCCACATAACGTACAGTCGGGCCGCCATGTGAGTGGCCAATCAGATTGACCTTATTTTTGCCCGTAATGGCCAGCACATCTTCCACCTGGTGAATCAGCTGTTCACCACGAAATTCAGTCTGATGTGCCGGAGATAGCTGTGCGGCAAACACAGTGGCGCCGTGACGCGCCAGATCGGGCAGAATCTGGTACCAGTAATCCATATTGAAAGTTTCATTGCCAATTCGCGACCAGCCAAGCCAGCCGTGGGTCATGACAATTGGATATCGGGTTTGGGCATAATGGCTGATGGCGCGTTCCTGAACCTGCAAGACGCCCGGTTCGGCCTGTACGGGTGTGCTTAAGCCAAACAGGGCCGTAGCAAGTAACAGGGCTGAACCCCATGTGGTTTTTTGTTTTAAATGATGCATAACTGATCCTTCATTTCATTTTTTTGTTTTATTGATGCAGTACCACCTGTCAAAAATTCCTCCTTTGTCGTGCTTTGCATAAAAATGTGATGATGTTTTCGATTTATATGGAATGATGACTACTCATCCCGGCAACCTGCCTGCAAATATGTCATTTCAGGCCAAAATTTATCAAAAATTACTGTTTTTATAAGGGCTTAGTAATTTTAAAATCCATTGTTTAGCATAAATAAACAGTTTTCTTGAAATCGTCATTAGCCATTCGGTTATTTTTTGTAGTTGCCGATAACTGGTCGATGAAGTGCACGTGAAATGGCAGAGATATTGATAAAAAATGAGGGGGTGGTGCTTAACAGAACGTTAAACCTAGACCCATCCACCGCAATGATGGATGAGTCATCTTTAGAGGATGTTATTCGGCAAAAGGCAGTTTACCGCCCTGATCGTGCACCGATTCAAAGGTATCCAGCCGCAGCTGTTCTTGCGGATTGTTAAAATACTGCTGACGTAATTCTACGACCGCCTGCTGTTTGGCAGCATCATTCAGGCCAGCACTGAGAATCTGATCGCGTTGATTTAAATATTGGGTGACACGGGTTTTCCAGTGGCTGCGCTCGACATCCAGCTGTTCCAGACGCTGCGTGGCTTCAGGCCCGACCAGATTCAGGCGCATCTGGCGCAGTTCTGCACTGGAGCCACCACGGGCTTTAATTTCTGCGGTCAGTGCTCTTAAATCTTCCAGCTTGTTGAGCTGTTCCAGATTGGCCTGCCAGTCTTCCGGCAGCTGCTCAAACAGGGCTTTTAACTTCTGGGCTTTTTCTGCTTCGGATAGCTGTTTATTGTCCATCACACTCAGGCGCTCCAGGGTATAGTCATGATAAACATCTTCCACCCCAAACAGACCCTCAATTTCATAGGCCGAGAAAAACTGCTGACGCAGGTTTTTCATGCTAGTAAAAATGCTGCGGTAATATTGCGGACTGTCCGGATCCAGTTGCGGCGGCTGCAATTCCCCCAAACGCTCCCGATAATCCAGATAGCGCTGCCATAAATCCAGAATTTGTCCCAAGGCCGGTTCCTGATGAGTCTGGGCGATATAACGCTGAAAATCCTGACGAATCTGCTCCAGGGTTTTCTCGCCATATTGGGTAATAAAATATTCAAAACAGTTGCGGGTCTGTTCATTGACCATCAACCGGTTGCCCGAGTCGAGCTGTAACTGGCAGTTAATTTCAGTGTCCTGCTGACTGGGACTTAAAAAGGACAGGGTTGCAGAGCTGTTTGGACTGCTCACGGGTAGAGACGAGGTTGCAGATGTACGCGCTGTGGCGGCCTGTGCATGACCGGGGGATGGTGGTGAATGGGGAATTAACCAGTAAATAATGCCCACCACCGCTATGGTGATCAGGCCCAACCAGAGCCATAATTTATGTTTTTGCATTCCTATGCACCTGTTTTTCCATTGTATTTATTTTAGGTTTTCGGTTTGGCCTCAATATGCCATAAAAATGACATTGTTTTATAGAAAAGTTGTAAAGCTTGTGCTCAGATTGCTACCATGGCGCAGTTTAGAATTGTCCGATTTTTGCCATGAAAGCATCTTCTCCTAAAATTCAGCGTCGTCCTGTGCATGGCGTATTTTTATTGAATAAACCCCTGGGTATCAGCTCGAATGCTGCACTGCAAAAGGTGCGCTGGCTGTATCGTGCGCAAAAAGCCGGACATACCGGTGCTTTAGATCCGTTGGCCTCTGGTTTATTACCAATCTGTCTGGGCGAGGCGACCAAGTTTTCGCATTTTCTTCTGGATTCAACCAAGCGTTACCAGACCACCATTCAATTGGGACACAGCACCACCACCGGTGATGTTGAAGGTGAAGTGCTGTTAGAGGCTGCGGTACCGGCATTGACTGAAGAAAATATTTTAACCATCCTGACGCAATTTACTGGCGATATTCAGCAGGTGCCACCGATGTATTCAGCGCTGAAAAAAGAAGGCCGTCCCTTATACGAGCTGGCCCGTAAAGGCATTGAAATTGAACGGGATGCGCGTCCCATCAGTATTTATGCGCTGGAGCTGCTAGGGTTTACTGACAATAGTATCACCCTGGATGTGACTTGTTCCAAAGGCACCTATATTCGTGTACTCGGTGAAGATATTGCCAAGGCGCTCGGCAGCTATGGGCATCTGACCTATTTGCACCGTATTCAGACCGGGCATTTTGATCTGATCCCAAGCTACACCCTGGACTATCTGGAAAGCCTGAGCGAAGCCGAGCGTGAAGCGCTGTTGCTGCCGGTTTATGCCCCGATTGAGCATTTTCCACAGGTACAGGTGCCAGAAGGCCGGGCCGAATATTTTTGTCGCGGCATGGAAAGTAATATTGACCATGCGGCGGCAACTCAGGTATTGGTATTTGAGGGCGAGAAATGTTTAGGGCTGGCGGAAATTACCGATAAAAAACGTCTGGTACCAAAACGGGTCTTGAATCTCTAATTTTCATCTGCACTGAGGCCACAGGATTGCCCCGATATGGATATTGAAATCGTCATCAGCCTCGTGATTTTTGCCTTCTGTGCCGGTGCAATTGATGCCGCGGTTGGTGGTGGCGGCCTGATCCAGATTCCGGCGATTATGGGCGCAATGCCGCAACTGGCGCCGGCCACGGTGTTTGGCACCAACAAACTGGCTTCCATTTGTGGCACTGCTTCGGCGGCCTTTTCTTTTTTACGCAAAGTGCAGCTGTCCTGGAAATTGCTGGGCGTGATTGGACTATGTGCCTTTCTCAGCTCTTTCGTTGGCGCAGCCTGCGTGTCAATGATTCCGACCGATATTTTGCGGCCCTTTGTGCTGCTGATGCTGATCGTGATTGCCATCTACACCTTCATGAAAAAGCAGTTTGGCCAGCTGCATGTGCAGCAGACTTTAAACCGCAAAATGTTGCTCCTGGCGGCGTTGGGCAGTGTGCTGATTGGTTTTTATGATGGTATTTTTGGCCCCGGCACGGGCAGCTTTTTTATTTTCTATTTTATTCGTTATTTACAGGTCGATTTTTTGCATGCCTCGGCCTTGTCGAAAATTGCCAATTTTATGACCAATCTGGCAGCGCTGAGTTTCTTTATTCCCACGGGGCATGTGCTGTTTATGGTCGGGGCGATGATGGCACTGGCTAATATTACCGGTTCTCTGGTCGGGGTACGTCTGGCCTTTAAATATGGCAGCGGCTTTATCCGGATTGTATTTCTGATCCTGGTTAGTGTGCTGATTGTGCGCATGGCCTATCAGATGTTCTGGTTGTAAATCATTCTCATTATTAAAATTTCCCATACAAATTGCTGCAGGAACCGTCGCACGGGCTTGGCGTATAGTGAATGCTTAGCCTGACCTGTCTGCTTAACAATAATGATGCAACCCGTTGTCGGGTGTTTAAATTTTGGCATTTGAAAGGGTAATAACAACATGAATATTTTTGAAGCACTGCGTGAAAGCCATGAAATACAGCGTGATCTGGCCGAGCGTTTAATCCAGACCTCGGGGGATACACCAGAACGCCGCGAGCTGTTTGATCAACTGAAAAATGAATTATTCGCCCATGCTGTGGCCGAAGACCGTTATTTTTATATTCCACTAATGATGACCGATTCCGGGCTGAACATTACCCGGCATGCGCTGGCAGAACATCATGAAATGGATGAGCTGCTGGAAAAACTGACCGAAACCGAATTTAGCAATCCGGGCTGGCTGGCGATTGCCAAGCAGCTGTCTGAAAAAGTGCATCATCATTTGCAGGAAGAAGAACATGGCTTTTTCCAGCAGGCTGGGAAAATTTTGGAAGAACGCCAGAAAACCGAGCTGGCCAAACAGTATTTAAATGAATACGGCAAATATAAAGCCATTCAAAAAGACAGTCTGGTCTAAATTCAGGACTTAAAAAAGATGGCTCTCTTGGCCATCTTTTTATTCATCTTGTTTGATCTCTCTTTTTGCTTAAGGGCTGACAGCTTTCTTACGGCTGGCTCTTAGAGTCACGCCCACGGAGGCCAGCATCACACAGAACAGCGCGACCCATTGCAACAGGCTGATCTGTTCACCGAGTAACACCAGGCCGGTTAGCGCGGCCAGTGCCGGCGATAAACTGGACAGGGTGCCATAACTGAGCTTGCTTAAATGCTGTAAGGCTTTCAGGTCCAGTGCATACGGAATGGCGGTGGCCAAAATGGCAATGGCGATGGCTTTGCCCCAGTATTGGGTATCGACCAGGGCCGCGGCATTGTGATACAGACCAATGGGTAACAGGGTCAGCGCAGCCAGACTAATGGCAATGGTGAGGGCATGCATGCCAATATTCTGCTGTACCACGCGCTGCCCGAAATAAATATAGAGGGCCCAGCAAAAGCCGGCGCCCAGCGCACAGAGGGCACCAAAGACTGAAAAATTGTCACTGTTGGCCTGTCCCCAAGGCACCATCAGCGCAATTCCCAAAATGGCTAAAAGCACCCAGATATAATCACTACGCTGTTTAATCGAGAGCAGGGCCAGTCCCAGTGGGCCAATAAATTCCAGACCAACCGCAATCCCTTGCGGCAATTTGCCCAGCGACATATAGAACAGCACATTCATCAGACACAGGGCCGCGCTATAGCAGAGCAGATCACGCCATTTTAAAAAGGACAGCCGGGAAATAATCTTCCAGGAACGGAACATCAGGCAGATAATAATGGCGGCAAAGCACAACCGTAAAATGGTCACGGTAAGCGGATCGAGCACCTCAAACAGTTGTTTGGCAAAGGAGGCACTAATCTGGTACGAAGTCATGGACAGCACCATGAACAGTACCGACAGCAGTTGAGCATTTTGCATAAGCGCACCACCAACACCGGAAGGTGTCAGCATATTGGGGAGATGCTGCTGATTATAGCAATTTGCTTAAATTTTGATGAGTAGCCGGTCAAAATAAATTCCAGCACTACACAGCAGGAGGCTCAGTCTGGCCAGATCCACTCTACTTAACTGGACTGCTGTTTACGCTGCTGTACGGTATAGGTACAGCCAATAGAGGCGGCAATAATGGTGCTTAAGGCCAGCCATTGATTCCAGAGTAACTGTTCGCCCAAAAAGACAAAACCGGAGAGCGCGGCAATGGCCGGTTCCATGCTCATCAGTGTACCGAAACTGAGTGCGGTCAGGTTGCGAAGTGCAATCATTTCCAGACTAAAGGGCAAGGCGCTGGCCAGAACTGCCAAGGCAATAAAATAGATGAAATTGCCCGGTTCAAATACGCTAACAGGCAGGCCATCCCATAAAGCAATGGGTAATAAAATCAGGGTACCGACCAGCATACCTAAACAGACCGTATGATTCCCGGACACACCCGACGGTTTCTGTCCGGCCACAATATATAAGGCCCAGCAGGCACCGGCGCCTAAGGCAAACAACACACCCAGACCATCGAGCGGCTGCGCGGTCTGATCAAAGGGAAATAACAGCACCAGCCCGACAATGGCGAGGCCGACCCAAATAAAATCGAATTTGCGCCGGGCATAAAACAGCGCCACGCTTAACGGCCCGATAAATTCAAATGATACCGCAATCCCCAGCGGCAGGCGGTCAATCGCCAGATAAAACAGCATGTTCATGCCGGCCAGTGCTGCGCCGTAGCTGAAAATCGCTGGCCAGCGTATGGCTTTGGGCTGAATGTTCCAGAGCTGAAAAATCAGCATCAGCACCAGCGCGCTCAGCAGCAGCCGCATGGCAGAAACGGTCAGAATCGGGAACTGATCAAATAGCAGCTTGGCCATCGAGCCGCTGCTTTGCAGGCTGAGCATGGCAATCAGCAACAACAGCACAGCGCGGAGATGCGGCGCATTTTGAAGTATCGACATAACTGGAATGGGCTGGTTGGGAGAGTAGGGCGATCATCAACAGATCAATAGCCGCTAGCATAGCATGAACAGATGACGCTTCCATGTCGTGGCTGCGTAAGTGGCCAGCAGATAAAACAAGGCTCATTCACGATTTCAAAAGAACATGAAATAAGGATTGCGTATTGTTTTAGAAGCGGGACATAAAAAACCACAGCGCAAGGGCTGTGGTTTTGGGTGTTACTGTCTAATTGAAATTAGAACAGAACACGTACACGGATAGTGCCTTCAACATCATGCAGCATATCCAGTGCTTCTTGAGATGCAGTTGCATCCACATCCATCACCAGATAACCGACATCACCTTTGGTCATTAAAGATTGACCCGAAATGTTGATGCCTTGCTCAGCAAACAGGTTGTTGATTTTAGACAATACGCCTGGAATGTTTTTATGAATGTGCAGTAAACGGTGTTTACCTTCAGTCAATGGCAAGGCAATTTCAGGGAAGTTCACTGCAGACAGGGTCATACCCTTGTCAGAATAAGCCACAAATTTCTCAGCCACTTCCAGACCAATGTTGGCTTGCGCTTCCATGGTTGAACCGCCCACGTGTGGAGTCAGGATCACATTGTCCAGACCGCGCAGTGGAGAAACGAATTCTTCACCATTGGCTTTCGGCTCTTTCGGGAATACGTCAACCGCAGCACCAGCCAGATGACCTGATTTAATTGCATCTGCCAGATCTTCAATAATGACACAGGTACCACGTGCCGCATTCAGGAAGATCGCGCCTTCTTTCATTTGTGCAAACTGTTCTTTGCCCATAAAGTTACGGGTTGATGGAACGTCTGGCACGTGTAGCGATACCACGTCTGCATTGGCCAGCAATTCAGCCAAAGAACCGACCTGGCGCGCATTACCCATTGGCAGTTTGGTCACTGCATCATAATAGATCACATGCATACCCAGGCTTTCAGCAAGCACAGACAGTTGCGAACCAATTGAACCGTAACCCACAATACCTAAAGTCTTACCGCGTGTTTCAAAAGAACCCGCTGCAGATTTTTCCCAGCCACCGCGGTGACATGATGCCGATTTGGCTGGTACGCCACGAAGCAGCAGAATCAGTTCAGCAAGGACCAGTTCCGCAACAGAACGGGTATTTGAATATGGTGCGTTAAATACTGGAATACCACGTACCATGGCTGCATTTAAATCGACTTGGTTGGTTCCGATACAGAAACAGCCAACCGCGATCAGCTTGTTCGCAGCTTCAAAGATTTCTTCAGTTAATTGCGTACGTGAACGAATACCAATGAAGTGTGCATCTTTGACCGCTTCTTTCAGCGCTTCACCCTCAAGCGCAGTTTTACGGTAGTCGATGTTGGTATATCCGGCAGCATTTAACGTGTCGATGGCATTTTGGTGAACGCCCTCTAACAACAGGAAACGAATTTTATCTTTAGGTAGTGAAAGATGTTGGCTCATTACGGCTCCGCTACAAAGGCCAAATTTAGTGGCAGTATCATATCATAGGAGCGGGCAGGAGATACATTCCATTTATGGCTGATCGGTCTGCTATTTCTGTAGAAAATATAAACGCAGGATTCATTTTTGGTTGAATTAACTCTGTATTTTCAAAGCTATATTATCAAAATGATGGTTTTTCTCAGGTTTTACAGAAAAATCGCTTATAATAGCCCCAGACGGCAAAAACCAGCCTCAGGCTGTTGGTTTCTTGCCCGTTTTTTATCTTTTACTGTGCTTTGGCATGACTTTAAAATGTACAGCGCCAGTCCGGATAAATCTCTTCTTGTTTAATTCTTGCCAGGTCTGCAAACGATGAATGCTCCAGTCGCTTTAACCCCAGAGTTATTGACCCAATTGACTGCAATTGTAGGTGAAAACCGTATTAAAACTGATGCGGACAGCCTCCAGAATTGGGGTCGAGATCATACCAAGCACTTTGATCCAAACCCATCCGTCATCGTTTTTCCATCGAGCACTGAGCAGGTGCAAGCGATTGTGAAACTTGCCAATCAGTTCAATGTGGCAGTCACGCCATCGGGCGGTCGTACCGGTCTTTCTGCGGGTGCGGTAGCGGCCAACGGTGAAATCGTGGTCAGCATGGACAAGATGAACCAGATTCTGGAATTCTTCCCGGCAGACCGCATGGTACGGGTACAGGCCGGTGTGGTGACTGAACAGCTGCAAAACTATGCCGAAGAGCAGGGCATGTATTACCCGGTCGATTTTGCCTCTGCCGGTTCATCACAAATTGGCGGTAACATCGGTACCAATGCCGGCGGCATTAAAGTAATTAAATACGGCATGACCCGTAACTGGGTGCTGGGCTTAACCGTGGTGACCGGTAAAGGTGATGTGCTGCGTTTAAACAAAGGCATGATCAAAAACGCCACCGGTTATGCACTGCAACACTTATTCATTGGTGGTGAAGGGACTTTAGGCCTCGTCACTGAAGCGGAAATCAAGCTGGAGCGTCAACCGCAAGACCTGCAAGTGATGGTGCTGGGTGTACCGGATTTTGATGCAGTCATGCCTGTGCTGCACGCTTTCCAGGCCAAAATTGATTTAACTGCGTTCGAGTTCTTTGGTGAACTGGCAATGCAGAAAGTACTGGCCAATGGTCATGTACAGCGTCCGTTTGAAACCGAATGTCCATTCTATGTATTGCTTGAATTTGAAGCGCCGTTTGAACCGATTATGGACAAGGCGATGGAAATTTTTGAGCACTGTATGGAACAGGGCTGGGTGCTGGACGGCGTACTCAGCCAAAGCCTGGATCAGGTCGAAAGCTTATGGCGTTTACGTGAAGATATTTCGGAATCGATTGCGCCGTTTATTCCATACAAAAACGATATTTCAGTGCTGATTACCCACGTGCCGGCATTTATTAAAGAAATTGATGCGATTGTGGCCGAGAACTATCCAGACTTTGAAATCTGCTGGTTCGGTCATATTGGGGATGGTAACCTGCACCTGAACATCCTGAAACCTGCCGATTTAAGCAAAGATGAATTCTTTGCCAAATGTCAGGTGGTGAACAAGTATGTGTTTGATACTGTAAAAAAATATGACGGTTCAATTTCTGCAGAGCACGGTGTTGGCATGACCAAAAAGCCATATCTGGAATACTCGCGTTCTGCTGAAGAAATCGAATATATGAAAGCCTTGAAACAGGTCTTTGACCCGAATGGGATTATGAACCCGGGTAAATTATTCGACCTGTAATCAGGCCAATAGAACGAAAAAGCGCATCTCCGGATGCGCTTTTTTTATGGCACTTATCATGTGCACTCTCGCTCAAATTACATTCTGTGCATAGTGTTAAGCGCAAAAAGCCGGCATCATTTTTACAGTGTTGAATCAGTTTGGATAGAGTTATGTTTCGTTTCGCTGCAATGGCAGGACTGGCGATTGCTGTTACAGGATGTGCCACCACCCAGAATATTGTGTCTAAAGTGACACCGTCTGCCGAAACACCGTTGGCACAGGTGTTAAAAGAGCGTCCGGATTTACGTAAACAGCTGGCGACAGTCGAGCTGCGTCAATTCTTTAATAATGTCGAATCACCGACTGCGGCCCAGGTTAAAGTGACTGAAACCGGTTTAATGGATGATTCGGTACGCTCGATTCGCACCATTTACAGTTTTAAACTGGTCGATGGCGACTGGGAAAAAGTGAAAACTGAAAAGAGCTATCAATGTCTGCGCGGCAAAAATACCAAGACTTTCCAGAAGGCTGTATGTCCTTAATCCGCTTGAATCTTTTAATGATTTTGATTGAAAAGCGTAGCTAAACCCTACGCTTTTCTGTTTTTAAACCGGGGATTTATACTGATTTTGTTCAGCCGCTCTAGCTAAGTGCTGCTGCCGCAAATCCAGCATTTCCTCATCAGAAAAGTCACAGATTTTAAAAATAAACTCTGCTACACTGCGCCCATTGTTATGATTGCAGCCTGCTAATCTTGCAGGCTTTTGAGCGCTATGCAAACCACTCCAACTACAACGCTCTCCCGCGCCACCTTAATGTTTCCGCTGGCTTTGGTGCTGTTCGAATTTTCTGTCTATATCGGCAATGATCTGGTACAGCCGGCCATGCTCGCCATTACCCAGGATTTTGGCGTCAGCAGTTCCTGGGCAGCCTCTTCGATGTCGTTTTATCTGCTCGGCGGTGCCTGTGTCGCGGCCATTTTAGGTCCTTTATCGGACCGTTTAGGCCGTAAAAAAGTCCTGCTGGGCGGGGTGCTGTTTTTTGTGGTGACCTGCCTGCTGATTTTATTGACCCAGAACATCGAAAGCTTTTTATTGCTGCGCTTTTTGCAGGGCTTTGGCTTGTCAGTAATTACTGCAGTAGGCTATGCCGCCATTCAGGAAAGTTTTGCCGAACGCGATGCAATTAAAGTCATGGCACTCATGGCCAATGTATCGCTGCTGGCGCCGCTATTGGGGCCAGTGTTGGGTGCGTTTATGATCGAGCATGTGTCCTGGCATTGGGGCTTTATTGGGATTGCAGCTTTGGCGGCTTTGAGCTGGCTCGGACTGAAAGCCAAAATGCCGGAGCAGCAGCTCAGTATTCCGAAACAGCCGATTGGCTATATCTGGGATGATTTTAAACAGGTACTGAAAAACCGCCGTTTTCTGACCATGACCTTTGCCTTGCCGCTCTTAAGCATGCCGCTGATGTTATGGATTGCCTTGTCGCCGGTGATGCTGGTGGAGCAGCTCAATCTGAGCAGTCTGCAATATGGTCTGGCCCAATTTCCGGTCTTGGGCGGGCTGATTGCCGGGAATTTATTGCTGCTGAAAATCATTGACCGTTTTGCTTTGGGACAGACTGTGCTGATGGGCTTGCCACTCATGTTGGTCGGTACCTTGCTGTTAATTCTTGGTCTGCTCATACCAGACTATTTAATCTGGTGTCTGATTCTGGGTATGACTTTAATCAGCTTTGGTGAGGGCATCAGTTTTTCAATTATTTACCGTTTTGCTTTGATGTCGTCCGAGGTGTCGAAAGGGACCGTGGCCGCAACCGCTTCTGTGCTGATGATGCTGAGCTTTTTTGTGGTGATTGAACTGGTGCGCATGCTCTACAGTCATTTTGAGCTGTGGGCTTATAGCCTGTCCTGTTTTGCCTTAATCGCCTTGTGGTTTGCTTATCCACGGCTAGGCTTAAAACAGATTATGCACGAACGTGCCGAAAGCGGTCAGTTTTAAGTGGGCTGATCATCTGGCATCTATAAATAAGATCATGTGGCTAAAAGGCCAAAAATAAAAGGCATCCAGCAAACAGTAGTCTGGTGAATGCCTGATTGATCGATGAGTCTGGAGTTACACTTCGACCTGCGGTTGTGCCATTTTCTTCAGTTTGGCATCAAAAATAAACGGGCCAAACGGTAAAATTGAAGCAATCACGCCCATTAAAAACACCTGAATTGACCATTTCTGTTTTTCACAGACCACGAACAGCACCACCAGAAAGGCAATAAACAGCACACCGTGGCCCATGCCGACGTATTTCACCAGAATTGGGTTACCCCATATATATTTCAGTGGCATGGCAATAAACAGCAAGGCCAGAAAAGATAAACCTTCTAAAAAACCCACCACGCGCAAGCTTTGGATGTTCATACTCTGCAATTTCCCCATAGATCTAGTTGCAGTGTAGCGAATATTGGCGCAGAGGGCCATGCTTTTTAGTGCACGGCCCGGTTTTAAGTTTTTGTTTTTTAATATAAATCAGACTGTAGGGCTTGGTTTTTGCTAAGCTGTTGATGTTGAAATAAAAGCCTGATAATTAATCTTGTAGCCTCAGATTGCTATTTAATCTAGGCATAGAAAAAGGCACTCATCGCTATGGATAAGTGCCTTAAAAATCAGAAAACTGTGGATAAGTCGGGATTTATCCGCACAAGGTTTAGATCACGCCACAGGCAATTCGGTCACCACCACCGCCTAACGGTTTTGGCGTATCGGCATAGTTATCGCCACCGGCATGAATCATGAGCGCCAGACCTTGTACATCCTGTAATTTCAGACGCGGCGCCAGTAGGGTGACACGTGCCGTGCCATTGGCTGCCACATTCAGGACCGGTAAATCACCGAGATGGCCGCTTAATGGATTGCCGTGGTTGGGTGCCTGATTCGGATTAAAGTGACCACCTGCGGCTAGCGCAGCCTGCATTTTACCGTCTTTTTCTGCTGGGGCGCAGGAACCGTTTTCATGAATATGGAAACCATGTGGACCCGGTGGTAACTGGGTCAGATTGGTACGGATAACCAGACCTGCAGCACTATCGGTCAGTTGGACTTCACCGAGCTGGGCGCCAATGCCTTGGGCAGAGACCGCATTAACGGCAACGTTTTTACTGGCGCCAATCACGGTATCGGGTGTGGTGGTACAGCCGACTCCGACCAGCGCGGTAAACGCACATAAAGCACCGAGTTTAAAAAGTGGGGTCATGGTTTGCATCCTGTCTTATTCGAATATGTGGCTTCATTCAAACAAGGCTCAGGAGGCAACACAATGCAGTTTGCGTACAGGCGTGTATAAGTTTCTTAATGAAATTTAGCCTTTTGGTGCAGCCGGTCCCTGATCATCGGGCAGGTCATAGGCCATGGTGGTTTTTGGCATCATCATGGCTTCGGCTTCATTGGTTTCATGCAGCCATTCACGCCAGATTGCCAGCAAGACCGCCAGAATCACCGGGCCAATAAACAGGCCAATCAGGCCAAAGCTGGCAATACCGCCCAGAACCCCGAACATGATCAGCAGGAATGGAATCTGGGTGGCGCCGGAAATCACCAGCGGACGAATCACGTTATCTGCGGTACTGACCACACACACGCCCCAGGCCATCACGCCAATTGCTTCAATGGTTTGCCCTTGAGAGAACAGCCACAGCGCCACCGAGCCATAGGCCAGCGGTGGGCCAAACGGAATCAGGGCAAACAGGAAAGTGACAATGGTCAATACCATCGGGTTTGGCACCCCGGCCACAAAGTAGCTGACCCCGGCCAAAAGTGCCTGGGCAATTGCAGTCAAGCCAACCCCGTAAACCACCGCACGGGTGGTTTCAGAAATGGTATCTAAATAATGGTGTACACGTGGTCCGATCACCATTTCCAGCGCTTTACTGACCTGATTTAAAATGGTCTGGCCATCACGATAGAAGAAGAACAGCGACAGCATGGCAAAGCCGAGTTTAATTAAATTGCGGCTAATTTCACTGAGCAGGAAACGGCCATAATTCAGATGGCCCTGAATCCAGACTGAAATCGAATTAATGATGCTGTTCGGATCTTCATTAATTTCGCGTAAGGAGCGGCTAATTTCTTTACCCACAAAGGGCAGATCGCGGATAAAATCCGGCACATTCAAATGCCCGGAAAAGACCTGCTTCTGTAATTCGTAATACAAGTTGCGCCCTTCGTGCTGCAAGATAAAAATGGCAAAGGTCAATGGAATACCGACCACCAGCGTCACCAGAATCATCATAATTGTGGCACTTAAGGTCGGCCGTGGACCGCACATGCGCTGTACCGACTGATACAGCGGCCAGGTCATATAGGCAATAATGGTGGCCCAAACTACAGGAACAATAAAGTATTTGAGGACATGAAAGCTCAAAAAAATCAGGACAAAAAATAGTCCAAATAGCAAGACTTTTTGTAAAGTGGGCGCGTATTGTTGCACTGAGTTCACTGGCTCATTCCTAAGGTCTTGAAGCATATTAACTGAAAACCCAGCGCTCGCAAATGAACGCTGCGTAAGTTCTGTTAAATATTGAAGCGGGAGTGGAAAGGCAAAAGCCGTTTAATCGCTTAAGCGCTTAGAACCATTGGGCCGGATCATCAATAATTGCATTCAGGACAGGCTGCCACTGATTTTGAATGGTCAGGTAATTTTTCTGGGTTTTATCAAATACGCTTAAACCCTGCATCGCCAGTTGACCATAGGCAGCACGTTCAGAAATCCAGGCCACCGGTTCCTGTTCAATTTTTTCAAAGAAATCACGAATTTCTTTGGAGCTGGCACTGTTGGCCTTGACCCGGTTGGCTAGCAGTAAAATCTGAACCTTGCCTTTACGAATCCGTTTAATTTCCTGCAAATGCTTTAAAAAGCGGCGGGTTGAATCAATATCGAAGAAGGAAGGCTGCAGCGGGGTAATAATCGCATGCGCTTCACTAATCAGCTGCTCGGCCTGATCACCAGATAATGCCCCCGGCGCATCAATAATCAGGTATTCGATATTTTTAGGCGCATCACCGACCGATTTTTCATGACGCCAGTCCAGACTCTGAATGGGAGCGGCGCTTTCTGGACGCTGTTTTAACCATTGTCGTGCAGATTTCTGGTTATCGGCATCGGCCAGGGCGACTTTATATCCTTTTTGGGCTAAGGCGGAAGCTAAACTGATGGCGGTAATGGTTTTTCCACATCCACCTTTTTGATTGGCGACTAAGATTGTTTTCATGACCCTACTAAAGATTTTATTCTGCTCATCCCTAGCATATCATTGTTTGATGTGCTGGAGATGACCGTTGACAAAAGTCGTAGCGCTGCTTGCAAATTTTAAAAAATCAGGAAAACCCCATGTCAATATGGATGGCAATGCTTATAGGCGTTGCAATAGGAGTGGTGCTGACCACCATCATTTTAAGTCATAGCCGCAATGGCCGGATTAAGGCCGAATATGAACAGTATATTGCCGAGCTGGAGCTGGAACATCAGCAGGCACTGGCGCAGGCCAAAAAGCGCAGCGTCAATACCAGTCGCGCGGTGCTCAAAGGCAAAATGGCCGAGCAGATGGCACCGATTATGCCGCAATTTGAATACTTGCCCAGCGATGCCAAATTTCTGGGCGATCCGGTCGATTATATCGTATTTGATGGCTATACCGACTTTCGGGATGGCGATGGTCGGGCTGAGGATATTCAGGTGGTGTTAATTGATATTAAAAGTGGCGGCGCACGTCTGACCAAAGGCCAGCAGGCCATTGCCGAAGCTATTCAGCAGGGGCGACTGCGCTTTGAAACCATCCGTATTGATTTCGAGGATTAATTTTTTGATGACTGAATTTTCTTGTGAATAAAATACTGCTCAGTCTGGCGGGACTGGCCCTGATGATCTGGCTATGGTCGGAATATTTTCGTGCCATCCCACATTTACAGCAGTCAGGGGTGTTAAAGAACTTTGCGCTGGAAACTGAAGGGGATTTTTCCGGGCAGTATCAGGTCGTGGCAAAACGTTACTACAGTCCGGATCGCCGGGTGATTCATCCGGCTGCACCGGTGGTGGGACATTTTAATGATCTGGCCTATGTCAGCAATATTGATCTGCTGCTGGCCAAAGACGTGTTTAGTTCATCAGAGCAGGCCCAAACGGTCGATTTTGAACAGACCCAGCGCTGCTATCAGTTTCAGGTGGCGTCCACTAGCTCGCTTGCAGCACAACAGGTGATTGCCAACACGCTCAATATCAGCGCCATTGCTGCCAGCGAACAGATTGCTCAGCGCCTGCGCCGTGTTAAAGCCGGGCAGCGTATAGTGCTGCGCGGCGAGTGGGTCAAGGTGCGTTCAGTCAGCACGGGGCAGTATTTTCAGATCAACCATTACCCGCTACCAGCGAACAATTGCCGGATAGTACGGGTGCAGCAGCTTCAAGTACTGGATTAACCGCGTTTAAGCCGGTTTACGCACACGGGCCAGCAGCATCCGCTGGCCAATTTTCGGAATACCGGCCGCATCTATCTCGTATTTTTCCTGAAATTCAAAACCGGCCTGCTGTAACAGCAGCGCCAGATCGCGGTTGAGATGACAGCCATCCGCCAGCCGTTTTTGCAGCGGCGTCAGCAGATGTTGCAAGCGTTGAATATATAAATTTTCAGGATGCAGTACATGCTCGACCAGATGCAGGCAACCACCCGGTTTCAGTACCCGATAAATTTCGGCCAGACACTGTTCAATCTGTTGCACGCTGCATAAGGTCCAGGTTGATACTACATGCTCCAGACGATTATCGGCAAAATCCAGCTGCTCAGCTTTGCCAGCCAGATGCTCCACCAGAATGGCACTGTCACGAATCCGTGTTTCGGCCAGCTGGAAAATCTCCAGGTTTGGCTCCAGCGCATAGACTACATCGACATTTTGGTAAAAGGGTAAATTCAGCCCGGTGCCAAAGCCAATCTCCAGTACCTCACCCTCAATTGGCAGCAGCAATTCACGGCGTAAATCCATCAGGCTCGGCGTCTGCATCACCTGATTCAGCAGGTGTGGGAAAATATGCTGTTGATAGAATTTATAAAGCATTGAAATCACATATTTTTATTTAATCTATGTTTATTTTAACTGAGCCGCGCAGGCAAAGACAAAAATGAGACCAAAGATAACCATTTTCTTACCATTTCTTTATTTTCTGCTGATCAACATCAATTAATATCAAAGATATATCTGTTCTGACTGAAGGATCTGAGACTCTCATGAAGCTGCGCTTTGGACTTATTTCGTTTATGACGGCCGCCTTGTTACAGACCAGTGCCATGGCATCGGTCGACTATAATATTGCCAAAGGGTTAGCGCCGGCATCTGCTGATCAGTCGATTTCGGTCTTGCAGTCCTTTCGTGGCGATTTCCGGATTTTAGGTTCAAAAACCTATACCGATGATGAGCAGGCCAAGTTTTCTCCGATTGATTATGCGGTGAGCTGGGGCCTGTTTGCAGAGCCGGAAATTGCCCGGCATATTACGGTAAATCAGTATGACCGCTATTTAAACTGGAAGATGGATCGTTTGCCGGTGCCAGCAGAGCAGGCCATGCAGATGGTTTCCAATATGCACATCATTCCGGCTAATCCAAAAATTGCCAAACAGATTAAACAGGTCAAACGTGGTGATCTGGTGCGTTTAAGCGGGGAGTTGGTCGAAGTTAAAGACAAAGATATGGTTTGGACGTCGTCACTCACCCCGACCGATACAGGTGATGGTGCCTGTGAAGTGTTTCGGGTCAGTTCAATCCAGTGGATTGAAAAAGTAAAACGCAGTTAATGTGGCCTGATGGGTAAAATGTAGCACCAGGGGAATGTTGATGAATCATAGGTGGATGAATCATAGCAAGACACTCATTCTCTGTAGCTGGCTGGGGCTGTTGACCCTCAGCGGTTGTGGTAGCGTCAGTACCCCGGTCGATGGTACTCATGTTTATCATGCCGATCAGCAATGTCCGGCACTGTTAAATTTAAAGATCGGGGAAACCCTGGAATTGCGTCTGGCAGAAAATCCAGCCACCGGCTATCACTGGTCGGTGATGCAACATCCGTCCATCTTTAAGCTGGAAACCTTGTATCTACACGCGGATGCAGAAAATGCTCAGCATGACTCCGCGCAGTTAAATGCCGCTGGAGAAAAAACCTTCCGTTTTCGTGCGGTTCAGGTGGGTGAAGGACTGATTCATTTAAAACAGGCTAGGGCGGGAGAACCGCTTCCCTTGGCAGAATGGAAATGCCGGGTGCGCGTAGCTTAAAACCTGAACATCAGACATAAAAAAACCTCTGTTTTAGAGGTTTTTCGTTTTAAAGGCTTATTTGGCTGTGAGCACTTCGCCTGCAAACTGTACACCAGCCCAACCTTGCTGCATAAACTGGCGGATATTCTGGTGGTCGGTGGCTTCAGGCGTGGCCAGTACCGCCGCATAGTGTTCAGCAAACAGGCTTAAGGTTTGCGCATGATCTAAACCATTTAATTTGGCAAAACTCAGTACTTTAGCGCTGCCTTGGTTTTCGGTGGCGGCATTGTGTTGCTGGCCATTACTAAACGCAGTTGGTGTGTGGGTATAACGTGCATCAATATAGGCAATTACATCTGCAAAGTTCGCTTTGCCTGCATGCAGCTGGGCCAATAAATCTTGAGCCATCATGTTCTCAATCCATAGAAAAAATTGGTAAAAGCCCTGCGACAATAGCATGTTTTTTCGCAGGGGTTTAGCCTATTTCGGCCTCAATTTTTGCACCCGGCAGATGAAAAAATCTGCGCTTTGGCCCAACTTGTGGATAAAATGGCAGTTATACACATGGAGATAAACACAACATGAATTGGCTTTGGGTGGCATTGGGTGGAGCAATCGGGGCGAGTCTGCGCTATGGCCTGAGTCTGTGGCTATTTAAGCCCGGTGTGTTATTTCCCTGGCCGACCTGGTCGGTGAATCTGCTTGGCTGTTTTGCTGCCGGAATATTTTTTGCCTTCAGCCAAAAGTTCCCGGTACTACAACAGGAGCTGCGACTGTTTCTAATGGTCGGGATTTTAGGTGGCTTTACTACCTTTTCCAGTTTTGGACTGGAAACTTTTCAATTGCTGAAACAGGGACACACCAGCGTGGCGTTAATATATGTGATCTCAAGTGTGATTTTGGGTGTGCTCTGTCTGGCGGTGGGTTTTTATCTGTTTCAGGTGCTATTAAATACGAAATAAAAAACAGGAAAATCAACTGCATAAAATAAAAAATGAAGCCTAGCTGGAGATAAAGGTCTAGACTTCATAAAGGATGTGTATGCCAATTTTTTTCTACTGCGCGGCTTAGTCCTTGCTGCGTTTAAAACGGGCAAAGCGTTTATTGAAGCTGGCGACACGGCCTTCATTGCTGGCCTGACGTTGCTCACCGGTATAAAACGGATGCGAAGCACTGGAAATATCTAAAGTCATATAGGGATAGATTTTGCCCTGATATTCCTTGGTCTGCTGCGGCTTCAGGGTGCTGCCAATAATAAAATAGGCATCGGCATTGGTGTCGTGAAACAGCACTTCCTGATATTCGGGATGGATCTCTGGACGCATAACAATTCCTCATGTTTGCTGAATATTGTAATGTTATAACGTAACAAATAAAAAGTAAAGTCAGCCCGAATGGGTCATTCGGGCTCAGCGTGGTTTTTAATATATGGTTTAAGCGTGTGGTGGAACCAGTTCTTCAAACAGATCATTTAAATTGTCATGCACTTTTAAATGAATCAGATTCCAGTAATGACCCGATACCGTACGGTTGACCATTAAGGTATCGGGTGATGGCTTGAATACATCCCAATATTTTAACGAGGGTTTCATCAGTTCCATACCATCATGATGGGCCGAGTTTTCGGCAAAATCATAATCGGTGGTCAAAGGGCGCATCAGCACTTCCAGCCAGGCCTGATACAGTTCTGGCGGGAATTTGCCTTGTTCGGACAGGGAGTGCAGGGCAGTCAGTTCCTGTTCCATTAAGGCAATATTCTGGGCACGGCCGGCCTGAATCAGCGCTTTAAAATGCTGCACAATGTCATTGGACAAGGTCTTCACACCGCCGTAATCATAAATAATCACGCTGCCATCTTCACGGAAGGCAAAGTTACCCGGATGCGGGTCACAGTGGAAACGCTTGAGATAGAAAATTTCCTGACCAATAGCGCGAAACAGCCGGCGTCCCAGTTCATTCCGGGTCGCCAGTGGCCACTGGCTGGCGGTTTCAATACTGTCACCCTGTTCCAGACTTAACGTTAAAATATGCCGGGTCGAATAGTCCTTAAAGACCTGCGGAATAATAATTTTACTGTCCAGCGCCTGATGGAAGGTACGCGCCACTTCCAGGTTTTGTGCTTCAATCTGGTAGTTCAGCTCATTGTCCAGACTGTCCTGAATTTCCTGGAACAGTTTGTCCTGCAATTTGCGGTCAATTTTTAACACACCCATTAAACGCAAGGCCAGACGCACCTGTTTCAGGTCACTTTCACAGGCTTCATCGACACCCGGATACTGGATTTTCACTACCACCTGTTCACCCGTCGGCAAAATTGCCTTATGTACCTGGCCAATGGACGCGGCGGCAAATGGGGTTTCATCAAAATGCTGGAAAATCTGCGCGAGGGGCTTGCCCAGTTCTTTTTCGATTTGTGCCTGAATTTCGGCAAAAGGCATGGGCGGTGCCTGACGTTGTAATTTGCTGATGGCCCGCGCCACTTCTGGTGGGAAAATATCTTTATATTGCGAGGCAATTTGCCCCACTTTCATGACCGCACCTTTCATTTCTCCCAAGGTATCGGCAATCTGGATACCAATATCCTGAAACAGTTTGCTGCGTGCGGCATTCTTCTGCTCGTCATCGGCAGAAAAGTTTTTAATTGAATTGGAAACGGTTTTGGTGGCGATACTGGCGGTCATACTGGCCAGTTTCATAAAGCGACGACCCGGTGTACTAGCCGTTTTTGCCATGCGAGGTTCCTTAAGATCATCTTGACTATCTGCCTTGAGCATACCGGCAGTTGGGTGAAAAGCCTACTTTAAATTGTTAATAAGCAATTTCACTGCATGCTACAAATAAAAAAGCCGGCGGTAATGGCCGGCTAGAGATGATGGAAGGCGAATCGCTTAGCTGCTTTGACTCAGGCGCTGGTTGTTCATATACAACCGGATCAGCAACAGTACACAGGCCACGCTCAAGCCGACAATCAGGCCGACCCAGACCCCGGCGGCACCCATGCTGCCAAAGCGGGAAAAATATACCCCGACCGGAAAGGCAATGACCCAGTAGGCCAGCATGGTAATCCACATTGGGCCTTTGGTGTCCTGCATACCGCGTAAACAGCCGGCTGCACTAATTTGCCAGGCATCCATTAGCTGGTAGGCAATTGCAAACAGCAGCAGATACATTGCCACCTGTGCCACATCGACATCCGAGGTATAAATCGAAATAATTTCCGGACGGAACAGCCACATAAAACTCATGGTCATAAAGGCCAGCAGGGTTGCGGTAATCAGACCCAGATACTGCACGCGGCGCATGGCAGCCCAGTTTTTTTCACCATAATAGGTGCCAATGCGGATGGTCAGTGCAATGGCTAGAGACATCGGAATCATAAACAGCTGTGAGGTCACCGACATGGCAATCTGGTGTGCTGCTACCAGCGTTTCCCCTAAGGGGCTAATCACGATGGCTGCGGTACTGAAAATACTGACTTCAAAGAAAATTGCCAAACCAATCGGCAGGCCGAGCATTAAAATCCGTTTCATCCAGTAACGGTCGATGGGTTCCCAGCGGGTGAAAATCTGGGTGCTTTGGTAGGCGCTGCTTTTGGAAATGTACAGCGCCAGGGTAATAAACATCAGCCACTGTAAAATGGCCGTGGCAAAGCCGCAGCCGGCACTGCCCAGTTCAGGCAGCGGCCCTAAACCATACATAAAGATCAGGTTCAACGGCACCAGTACTACCAGCGCCAGCAGACTGATGACCGTTACCGGCCGTGGATAACCCAGCGCCTCGGAATAGCCACGTAGCGCAGCATACATGGTCACCGCCGGCATACCAAACCCAATGGCATGCAGGAACAGTCCGGCTTTCGGTTGCAGGCTTTCTGGTACTCCAAGCAGCGGCAATAACAGCGGCGCCAGCTGTAGAATCAGGCAGGCAATCCAGCCCAAAATAAACGCCACCCATAACGATTGCCGGGCAATGGTGGCAATTTTTTCCGGTGTACGCGCACCATTGGCCTCGGCCACCAGCGGTGTAGTGGCAATCATGATGCCACTAAACAGCAGCATCACCGGAAGCCACAGCCCCACACCAACTGCAATTGCGGCCAGATCGGTCGGTGAAAACTGACCGGCCATAATGGTATCAATTAGCCCCAGACCGGCCTGGGCAAATTGCGTCACCAGAATCGGAATCATTAAACGGAACAGTTGTTTTAATTCAAAACGTGTGCTGCCAAGCGTAGCCACAGTTATTACCCATATTCATCATGTGCTTAGAACAGAGCGATTAGCGTTGTAAAGTGAGAAGCACACCTATAAAAATCACCACGCCACCCAGAAGACGTTGCCAGTTGATGGGTGCTTTTTCTGTGCCCAGGACACCAAAATGATCGACCAGCATCGACATGGCAATCTGGCCAAACAGGATTAAACCGGTCAGGGTGAGATAGCCGAGTTTCGGTGCTGCATAAATACTTAAACTGATGGCATAGACCCCTAACACACCGCCCAGCCACATATACCAGGGCAAATGGACGATCTCGTGCAGATTGGGTTTGGGAACCTGTTGAAAAAACACCAAAATAGCCAGCACTATTGTACCAACCAAAAACGAGAAAAGGGCAGCCTGCAAAGGAGAATATAAATATTCGCGTAGCTGGGTATTGATGGCGGTTTGCAGGGTCATGGCAATCCCGATCCCCATGGCCAGCGGCATTAAAAGCAGTAATTGCGAAGATATTTTCATCATTCTAACACGCTAATTCTTCTGTAATTTTTTCTAGTGTAGCGGGATTCGCTGTGAGATTTTATCGGTGTCCTGATGCAGTCATGTTAAAATATGCATCTTCCTTTGCTGTTTTTGAGCTTGTTCCTTGGCTGAATTGAATCCTGCGTCTGTTCCCTTGTCCCTCTATATTCACATGCCGTGGTGTGTGCGCAAGTGTCCGTATTGTGACTTTAACTCGCATGCCGTCCCGGATGGCAAACTGTCACTAGATTTGGAGCAGCAATATTTACAGGCCTTGGTCGCCGATTTTAATACACAGCTGGAACTTGCCCAGGGTCGTAAAATTCACAGTGTGTTTATTGGCGGTGGGACGCCATCGCTGATTTCAGCAGCCGGCTATCAATGGCTGTTTGCACAGCTTAAAGCGCTGTTGCCGTTTCAAGACGATTGCGAAATTACCTTAGAGGCCAATCCGGGCACCATTGAACATGATCCTTTTGCCGGTTATCTGGCAGCGGGAATTAACCGTCTGTCAATTGGGGTGCAAAGTTTTAATAGCGATCATCTGCAAAAACTGGGCCGGATTCATAGCCAGAGTGATGCGCTTTCAGCGATTCACTTGGCGCGTGAGGCCGGCTTTCAGCGCATTAACGTCGATTTGATGCATGGTTTGCCGGAGCAGACTTTGGAACAGGCCTTAAATGATTTAAAACTGGCGGTCGAGCAGGGCGCAACCCATATTTCCTGGTATCAGCTGACCATTGAACCGAATACCGTGTTTTTCCGCACCCAGCCGGTGTTACCGGTCGATGAAGTGCTGGAAGCAATTCAGGAACAGGGTGAGGCTTATTTAAAGGCCAATGGTTTTATCAATTATGAAGTATCGGCGTGGCGGAAGGAGCGACCTTCGGCACATAATTTGAATTACTGGCAATTTGGCGATTATCTGGCGATTGGCGCTGGTGCGCATGGCAAAGTCACCCGACCTGATGGCGTATATCGTTATCAAAAAACCCGTCAGCCGAAAGACTATTTAGCCAAAGTACCTGCCGAGCATTTGCAGTTTAAACGCATCGAAGCTGAAGACATGCCGTTTGAATTTATGATGAATGCACTACGTTTAAATAAAGGTGTGGATGCTCATCTTTATACAGCACGTACAGGTTTGGCATTAGATACGGTTTTGCCTGTGGTAAATTCCTTACGCCAACGTCATTTGATGGTGGCAGATGAAACTCGCTTGTCGTGTACGCCGCAAGGGCATATGTTCTTGAACTCAATATTAGAAGAGTTTTTATAAGACGATAAAGCCCAATATATATTGGGCTTTATCTGTTTTTAAGTAGTGCTTAAGGCAAATTGACACCTGTTAATGAGCCAATCATGCTATTTGGATCATTGCTAAAAATATAGCCATCGCCTGTGTACAGCCAACCAATTTTACCTTGTTCATTTAAACGACGTAGTAAATTTGGACTGCCATTGTTTAAACGCAAAGCATTTTCTGCAAAGACTTTATATTCTGTAGTAGTCGATTTACTGCTGTCTTTTTCAAATAAAAGCGCTTCTGTTTCGGTTGGTTTGACATAAAAAGTGCTAGAAACTAAACGATAACCCGCTTTCAATTGATTTTGAATGATTGTATTGATTTCTGCAGTATTTGGTTCTGTTACTGAGTTCATTGGCTTTTTGACATATACATAGCTATAGGTACCGTTATGTGTGCTGCTATTGGCACAGGTTGCTATATCAACGCTATTGGTATTCGCTAAGGTGGTTTGTGCACCAACAAAAACATTCGAATCCCATAAAATCAATTTACAGCCTTTTGCCCCGAGTTCATTAAAGCCAGCAATCATATCTTGGACTGTGGCAGCAGGATAAAAGTGTTTGTAATCTAAAGTATAGCTGTCTGATGCAGAGGTTTTTTTCACAAAATAATGGGTGAAATTCAGTGATGAACCTGCACGATGTGATGAAAATGGTAGATAGCCATTGGCCGCTTGCGCTTTCGCTTCATCAAACCAACGTGCATAGCGAATATCAAGGCTATTTAAATTCAAATTTTTACTGGTATAGGCATAGCGCTGCTGTTGCTTGCTATTGGTTAAATATAAGTTTTCAGGGCTGCCTGAAGACGTCGTTTTAATATTACGGTGCAGCAATGCATAACCTTGCTGACCTAAGGTGTTGAGTTGCGCTAAATATTCTGTTGCTTGACTTACGGGATCTAAAGACGCAGCTAATTGATAACTGCCCGTTGCCAATACTGTTTTTGGAGCGAGCGTACTAAAAGCCGGTGAACTTTTAGTTAAACAACTTGCATTTTTAATAGGGTCTGCAATTGCATTGATTTGTTTTTCAATTTCTGTGCGATCTTGAGAGGTAATGATGCAGACTGCATTGCTGTTTTTATAAGTTAATGCCACTTTTAGCGCAGGCGCGTTGGCATTCGAAAGTGCAGACCTATAATCTGCTAAATGATAAATCACAGCACCTACTTGTTGCTTAGGTTGAATATTACTCACCATAGCAAACTGATCTGTTAAGGTTCGATTATCAATTAGAGAGCTAGCACAATTTCCAGCTTCTGTTGCTTTAACACTTTCTGTGGTGATATCTAAAGCTGTTGCTGCTGTTTTAGAAACCACGGCTTTACTGTATGGACAACCTGTCGGCATACCAAATAACCAAGAACCTTGAAATTGATCTGCAACATCTGCGACTGGTGTTGGTGTCGGTGTTGGTGTCGGTGTCGGTGTCGGTGTCGGTGTCGGTGTCGGTGTCGGTGTCGGTGTCGGTGTCGGTGTCGGTGTTGGTGTCGGTGTCGGTGTCGGTGTTGGTGTTGGTGTTGGTGTTGGTGTTGGTGTCGGCGTGTTGGATGAGCTATCAGAACCACCACAGCCAGCCAGTACCAAGCTGCCCATACTGATCGCTAGAATATGCAGTGAAAGCATTTTATATTTCATGATTATTACCTGTTATTTTTAGAGTTTTCACCGCAGAGCTTAGCGATTTTTCAATATAGAGATGAGCTGAGAATGTAAGCGATTTTATAAGTGTAAAGGGGAGTTAAGATTGGTTGTGATTTCAATCACGTTTTTAAATGGTGCTTAAAGATCAAAATGAGCGTGATTTTTAGGCCAAGTCACTTTTGTATTCAAATTTAATAGTTGTTAAAAGAAATATTTTTCTTTAATTCAAGCACATTTTTGGTGCTTGAAATTAGTACACAATGCACATTTTAGAAAAAACAGTAGGATTACAAAATCACAAAATAAAAAAGAGCGCCGAGGCGCTCTTTTTTACTTGCTTTGATCATTAGTAATCGAAGCTAAAATGTTCTGGTGCTAATGCTGTCATGGTTTTAGATGGATTGACCATCGCTTCGGCATGACCTTGGGTACGTGGCAATAAGCGTTCAAAGTAGAAATCTGCCACTTTGATTTTCGCTTTGTAGAACTCTGGGGTTTCTGCGCCATCATTCGATGCCAGTTTGGCCGATGCAACGGCCGCCTGCTGTGCCCAGAAGTAAGCCATCATCACATAACCCGAGAACATCAGGAAGTCGACAGAGGCACTTGAGACGATGTCGCGGTCTTTACGTGCTGCCAGCATGATGCGTACCGTCAGGGCATTCCACTGCGCGCATAGCTTGGTTAAGTCCCAGGCAAAACGGCGCATGTATTTATTGCGGGCATGCTGACCACAGAATTTCAGAATTTCTGCGGTATAGTCACGAATCACTTTACCTTTTGAGGTCAGCAGTACTTTACGGCCAATCAGGTCAAGCGCCTGTACACCGGTGGTGCCTTCATACAGGGTCGAGATACGCGAGTCACGTACAATCTGTTCCATGCCCCATTCTTTGATATAGCCATGACCGCCATAAACCTGCATGCCATGGTTGGCGGCTTCATAGCCCATTTCAGTCAGGAAGCCTTTTAGAATTGGAGTATAGAAACCGAGGTGATCATCATGCTGTTCAAAGGCAGCGGTATCGCCACGCTCCAGTGCATCGGTCATTTTGTCGGCAATTTGTGCGGCATGATAAATCATGGCACGACCACCTTCAGCAATAGCTTTTTGCGTCAGCAGCATACGGCGCACATCGGCATGGTGAATAATGGCATCGGCCACTTTTTCCGGATCTTTTTTACCGGACAGGGCACGCATTGACATCCGTTCTTTGGCATACGGTAAAGCACCCTGGAAGGCCAGTTCCGCATGACAGATCCCCTGAATCGCGGTACCAATACGGGCAGTATTCATAAAGGTGAACATGGCATGCAGGCCTTTGTTTGGTTCGCCAATTAAATAACCCACCGCATTGTCAAAGTTCAGCACCGCGGTTGCCGACGCGCGAATCCCCATTTTGTGTTCAATTGAACCACAGGTCACTGGGTTACGCTCACCCACGCCACCGTCTGCAGATGGCAGGAATTTCGGTACGATAAACAGGGAAATACCTTTGGTACCGGCCGGAGCA
Source organism: Acinetobacter sp. YH12132 (assembly GCF_013418645.1). Classification (NCBI taxonomy): domain Bacteria; kingdom Pseudomonadati; phylum Pseudomonadota; class Gammaproteobacteria; order Moraxellales; family Moraxellaceae; genus Acinetobacter; species Acinetobacter sp. YH12132. The sequence goes on along the minus strand of NZ_VPBR01000003.1, from coordinate 223,046 downwards.
TCCGGTAAACGCGCCAAGACAATATGGACAATATTTTCGGTCAGGTCATGTTCGCCGGCAGAAATAAAGATTTTGGTGCCTGAAATGGCATAAGTACCATCGGCTTGCGGTTCCGCTTTGGTTTTCACCTGACCTAAGTCAGTACCACATTGTGGTTCGGTCAAACACATGGTTCCTGACCAGGTGCCTGCCACCAGATGCGGCAGATAGGTATCTTTTTGTTCGTCTGTACCGTACTGGATAATGGTGTTGATACAGCCCACACTTAAACCCGGATACATCTGAAATGACCAGTTGGCGGTGCCCATCATTTCAGATTTGATCAGGTTTAACGACATTGGCAGGTTTTGACCGCCGTACTGTTCTGGATAAGACAGACCTTGCCAGCCGCTTTGCACAAACTGGTCATAGGCTTCTTTAAAGCCTTTTGGCGTTTTCACTTCGCCATTTTCAAAATGACAGCCTTCCTGGTCGCCGGTCTGGTTCAAAGGAGAGAGGACATTTTCACAAAAATCAGCCGCCCCTTCGAGAATCATGTCGACTGTTTCTGGATCTGCTGCTTCACCGTTAGACAAAGTTTGATAATGTGCTGGATAGTCAAACACTTCATTCATTAAGAAACGAATGTCGTGTAAAGGCGCTTTATATGCTGGCATAACATTAATCCTGATTTAAAAATAGTTTTGGATTATCTGATCGGATAGTTTGATTATTCACACTGCGCATCAAAATACATTGATGTTGAATTCAGTTAAAAATGTCAGAAAAGCGAATCAATAGAATCTTATAGACGTGGGATCAGTTCTAATTTAGGAGAAAATCCTGCCCTTGTCACCACTGTTTTTTGTATTCTATTTATTTAAATTATAACAAAATAAAACATAAGTGAGCATGATCTAGGACCAAAGCCTAATGGCCGGCAAGGTGTTTAAATCTGGGCAAAACGGTTGCCATATTTGTGTCATTAAATCCAATCATAATGCGGGTTAATTGTGCAGCCTAAATCTCAGCCATAAAAAAGAACCGTGCAAGATCGGTTCTTTTTCCGGGAAAAATCGCAGATTTTAAAGAAAATCTTTTAAATCGGGTTTGACCCCATTCCAGATTGAAAACGATTCAATTGCCTGTCCAACCAGCATGCCAAAGCCTTCCGAGGTTGGAATCTGACGGGCCTTGGCCTGTTCCAGAAAACTGGAGGGCTTGCCATAAGCCATTTCATAAGCATGTTGAAATTGCAGCGCATCCGGCAGGATTAAGGCATCGCCACTCAAGCTGGCCGATGTCGCGTTAATGACAATGTCAAACTCGCCAGCCAGGGCATCCAGACCAATGGCAGACAGTTCGGCCTGTGGTACGGCTTGCTGCAAATCAGCCACCAGCTGTTCGGCGCGCGCCAGAGTACGGTTGGCAATCACCACTTTTTTGACGCCGGCCTGAACCAGCGGATAAATCACGCCACGGGTGGCGCCGCCGGCACCAATAATCAGAATTTCGGTATTGTCCAAATTCCAGTTCAGCGCACGAATGGCATCGACCAGCCCTTGACCATCGGTATTGTCCCCATGCAGCTGGCCATCTTGCATCCACAAGGTATTTACAGCTTTGGCGGTTTTGGCCCGTTCGCTGAGTACATCACACAAGGCAAAGGCCTGTTCTTTAAACGGCACGGTGACATTCATGCCCACCCCACCTTCGGCAAAGAATTCACGAATATTGGCTTCAAAACCATCCAGCGGTGCCAGGCGTTTGCGATAGACCAGATCAACCCCGGTTTTTTCGGCAAAGGCATGATGCAGTTCTGGAGAGCGGGACTGTTCAATCGGGTTGCCCACTACGGCAAATTGTTTGCGCATTTTCACATGATCCATTTGCTGAAATGCCCATCAATATACGCCAAATCGGGCAGGGGCTAAAGCCTGCAAATGATGAACAATTGGAATAAATCCAATAAGCAAAACGACACAATCGGGTGTCGGGCAGGGAAGAGGGGGATAAGGTAAAAGAAGAGAAAATCGAATAGAGAAAAATAAAAAGATCAATAAAGCAGTCTGATCTGTAAACCTGTGACGGCTTAAGGATTACAGATATCCAAGATGGTATCTAAAACCAGCAAAACTGAAGTAAAGACCAGAGCAATCAGGGCAAAAACACTGGCTACAATCGACAGGCTGTCACTTAAAGGATGTTCAAAAATAAAAGTAATGCTGAGAGAGCAGACTAGAAGACTGAGAATTAGCCAGAATAGCAGACCTTTGTGTTGAGCAATAAAATTTTGCAGCATGGGAGTGTTCCTTAAATCGATATTGGCTCAATTCCATCTTTCGCCAGACACATTAAACCAAGACTATAGAGTCTACTCGCTTTAAATGAAAGTCTTGTGAAGAGTTGGCGAAAAAGTGTATGCAAATATATTTAAACGTATGCGACTTGCAAGCGTGTGTTGCAGGAAAAAAGCTACCGCTATTTGCGGTAGCTTTTTAGAAACTTATTGTAGTTCGCGTAGCCAGTCATGCGGCTTTAAATAATAGTCGGTGAGTTTTTTCTCTGCGGAATTGGCCTCCCATTCCGGGCGATAACTCCAGCCGGCCAGGTTAGGCAAGCTGACCAGAATGGATTCAATCCGGCCGCCAGTTTGCAGGCCAAACAGCGTACCACGGTCATAGACCAGGTTATATTCCACATAGCGACCACGACGATAGAGCTGGAATTCACGCTGCGCTTCGGTATAAGGTTTATCCTGATTGCGTTTAAAAATTGGCAAAATTGCTTCCAGATAGCCGTTGCCCACCGCCTGAATATATTCAAAGCAGGTGTCAAAATCCCACTGGTTTAAATCATCAAAAAACAGGCCGCCCACTCCACGCTGTTCATCGCGATGTTTCAGATAGAAATAGTCATCACACCACTGTTTATGTTCGGCATAGACCTGCTCGCCAAAGGGCGCACATAAGTCATGTGCCGTCTGATGCCAGGACAGGACATCTTCATCATTCGGATAAAACGGGGTCAGGTCAAAACCGCCGCCAAACCACCAGATCGGGTCCTGACCTTCCGGTTCGGCCACAAATAAACGCACATTGGCATGTGAGGTTGGAACATTTGGATTTTTCGGGTGAATCACCAGAGATACGCCCATCGCCTGCGCTTTGGCACCGGCAATGCCAGGATGGCGTTCGGTTGCTGAGGCAGGTAGTTTGGAAATATTGATATGCGAGAACATCACCCCGCCTTTTTCAATCACGCTGCCATTTTGTAAGACCCGGGAACGGCCACCGCCCCCTTCAGGGCGCTGCCAGTCATCAATCACAAATTCAGCCGTACCGCCGCCGGCCTGTTCCTGTTGTTCTAACGCGGCACAGATGCGCGCCTGTAAATCGAGAAGAAATTCACGTACGCGTTGAATATCAGCGGAGGTAGGATGCTGCATGATGACACTCATGAATAAAAAACAATAAGCACATCAAAGCACAGATTGGTAAAAAAATTAAGAGGGGAAGGGCTGCTGTGCGCTGCGCATGGCTTATCTAAGTGAAGAGGCAACAGCATGAGCTTCCCGATTCCCGACCAAAAGGCTAGGTTGAATTCCTGTTTTAAGCTCCGCAGAATAGTGAATACGGGCCTTGTGCCCACCTCATAGGGTCAATTGCAGTGGAGCAATGTAGATGTTGAAACCGGCCAGTTCTCTCGTACAAAAATACAATGTTCCGGGACCCCGCTATACCAGTTATCCGACCGTACCGTATTGGGAAGAGGCCAGTTTTTCTCGCGAGGCCTGGCAGCAAAGTCTGCAACGCGCGTTTGCTGAATCCAATGCCAGCGAAGGCATCAGCCTGTATATCCATCTGCCCTTCTGCGAAAGTTTATGTACCTTTTGCGGTTGCCATAAGCGCGTGACCAAACGCCATGAAGTGGAGCAACCCTACATTCAGGCGGTGCTGAAAGAGTGGGATTTATATTGCCAGTTGCTGCCAGACCGGCCGATGATTAAAGAAATCCATTTGGGTGGCGGCACGCCGACTTTCTTTTCTGTAGCCCATTTACAGCAGCTGATTCAGGGCATTCTGGGCAAAGCCACAGTGGCGCCCGAGCATGAATTCAGTTTTGAAGGCCATCCGAACAATACCACTCGTGAACATTTGCAAGCGCTGTATGATCTGGGCTTTCGCCGGGTCAGCTATGGCGTGCAGGACTATAATGAAAAGGTCCAGAAAGCCATCCACCGGATTCAGCCTTATGAACATGTGCAGCGTGTGACCGAATGGGCGCGTGATATTGGCTACACGTCAATTTCGCATGATCTGGTTTTTGGTCTGCCTTTTCAGAATCTGGAGGATGTTTTACATACCATTCAGCAGACCACCCGGTTAAATCCGGACCGTCTGGCTTTTTATAGCTATGCGCATGTGCCGTGGATTAAAGGCAATGGCCAGCGCGGTTTTAAAGATGATGATGTGCCAAAAGATGAACTGAAACGTACCCTGTATGAAGAGGGCAAGAAAAAACTGCTGGCGCATGGTTATCATGAAATTGGCATGGATCATTTTGCCCTGAAAAGTGATGCCATGTATCAGGCTTTTCAGCAGGGCAGTCTGCACCGTAACTTTATGGGCTATACCGCTTCCAAAACCCAGCTGATGATTGGCCTGGGATTGTCCTCGATCAGTGATAGCTGGTACAGCTTTGCGCAAAATGAAAAGACCCTGGAAGATTATTATGCGCGACTGGAACAGAACGAAATTCCGGTATTTCGCGGGCATGTACTGACCGCTGAGGACCTGATGATTCGCCGGCATATCCTGAATTTGATGTGCAGCTTCCAGACTTCATGGGCCGAGCCAGAGATGCAGTTCCCGGAATTGCCTGAGGTGCTCAAGCAGCTGGAAGAAATGCAGGAAGATGGCTTGTTAACGCTGTTTGAGGATCATTTACAGGTTACGGAGCAGGGCAAACCGTTTGTACGTAATATCTGTATGGCGTTTGATTTGCGTTTAAAACGTAAAGTACCGAGTACCCGTATTTTCTCGATGACGATTTAATTTTTATCTCATTCAATTCAGCATTCAATCACATGACCCGGCGACAGGGAGGTCGCCATTTCACTGTATGGCAGGGATGCCATATCAGTGAAATAAAGGGGTTTGGTTACTTTGCCCCGTCAAAGTAACAAAGAAAAAGCCTTCATGCAGAGTGAAATGTTATTGATACAGACCGTCTGCCAATTTGAAATAGTTTAAAAACAAGTTATTTAGTCGAGATAAGCAGAAAGGCGACATTCCTGTCGCCGGTCATTTGATTAAAAGGTTTTTTGACTTTAAAAGAGGGAAAGCTGTTTTTGGAAACCTTAAAATGACTTAGAAGTCATCTTTTTGGTACATATGCGCCATACGCTCATGTTTGGTCTTTAAATACTGCTCATTAAATGGGTTTAAACCCACCGTTAACGGCACGCGATCCACCACATTAATCCCTTGTTCACGGAGTGCTTCAATCTTTAGCGGGTTATTGGTAATTAACCGCACCGCTTTGACTTGCAGATGATCCAGCATAATGCTGCACATATCATATTGACGGGCATCGGCTGGCAGATTCAGCATTAAATTGGCATCTACCGTGTCATGTCCCTGATCTTGCAGGGCATAGGCACGAATCTTGTTGGTCAGGCCAATGCCGCGTCCTTCCTGACGTAAATATAAAATCACCCCTTGTCCGGCTTCATTAATCAGGCGTTGGGTGGCCTGTAATTGCGGGCCGCAGTCACATTTTAATGAAGCAAAGGCATCCCCGGTTAAACACTCGGAATGGACACGAACCAGTACCGGTTCGGTCGGGGCCTGTTCCAGACCTTTAGACAGTGCAACATGCTCTTCGCCAGTTTTCGGATCTTGAAATACAGTAATTTTAAATTCACCAAAAGCGGTTGGTAGTCTTGACGTTGCGACAAATTCTATAGGCACAGTTTTACCCGTTAAATTGTTCATGAATGCGTTAAAGTATAGCCTAATGCTCAGACATTAGTAGAATAGGATTGCTGAATTTCTGCAGAAGATTTTCTTTTTTGTAGAAAGCGAACGATAATAGTTGATAAATAGCAAGGTTATTCAGGATAATCTACGCCACCTAAACACTGCCCGACTGAAATCATTGCTCAAAACTACATCGCTAGAAATGTGGCTGATTGAAGATGGTACAATTCGACTATATGATCGAGTAACTCCCCCTTGACCTAGCTTAGGTTTTGCCAGGCTTTAGAAGGCTTTGCCACATATGTTGTATACAGAAATACCGACTCAACGCCCTGTAACACCGTTGCTGGATAGCATAGATCATCCACAACAATTACGTTTACTCGCGCAAAGCCAGTTAGCACAAGTGGCAGATGAGTTACGTCAATTCATTTTGTATGCAGCAGGGCAAAGTGGCGGGCATTTCGGTGCCAATTTAGGGGTCATCGAACTGACTGTGGCCTTGCATTATGCGTTTAATACGCCACATGACCGTCTGATCTGGGATGTCGGTCATCAGGCTTATCCGCATAAAGCCTTAACTGGACGCCGTGAACAGCTGACCACCATTCGAGCCAAAGATGGTCTGGCCGCGTTTCCGGCCCGTGAAGAATCTGAATTTGATACCTTTGGCGTCGGACATTCATCCACCGCGATTTCTGCCGGTTTGGGCATGGCGCTGGCTAGCCGTTATCAGCAGCAGCAGCGTGAAGTGGTGGCAATTATTGGTGATGGTGCCATGACCGCCGGCATGGCCTTTGAAGCCATGAATGATGCGGTGGCGCATCAGGCCGATTTAATGGTCATTTTAAACGACAATGATATGTCAATTTCCTGCAGCACCGGTGGTTTTGCCAAACATCTGGCGGCGCTGTGGCAGCGCGGCGAAAGCGTGCATATTGATGCTGCTGGCGAGGCCTATATCCAGCCACATCCCGAGTGGAACTACACCTCACGTTTGCATTGTGCTGCAACCGATGCGGCTGATAATTTATTTAAAGCGATTGGTTTTGATTATTTTGGTCCTTTTGATGGCCATGATGTTGATCAGCTGGTCAATGTATTCCAGGCGCTGAAAAAGCGTAAAGGCCCGCGTTTAATCCACGTTTATACCAAAAAGGGCAAAGGCTTTGCCCCGGCAGAAGCGGACCAGATTAAATATCACGCAATTAGTAAAATCAACAGCAGCGCGTCTGCAGCAGCGGCACCTAAATATTCCGATGTTTTTGGCCAATGGCTATCCGATGAAGCTGCACAAGATTCACGCCTGCTGGCGATTACTCCGGCCATGTGCGAAGGTTCGGGCATGGTGCAGTTTGCCAAGCAATATCCGGAGCGTTTCTTTGACGTAGCCATTGCTGAACAGCATGCCGTGACCTTGGCGGCCGGAATGGCCTGTGAAGGTTTAAAACCGGTGGTCGCGATTTATTCGACTTTCCTGCAACGTGGTTATGATCAGCTGATTCATGATGTGGCGCTGCAAAATCTGGATGTCACCTTCGGTATCGACCGGGCCGGTCTGGTCGGTGAAGATGGTCCAACCCATGCCGGAGCCTATGACTATGCCTACATGCGCACCGTACCGAATATGGTGATCATGGCGCCGAAAGATGAAAATGAATGCCGCCAGATGCTACACACGGCTTATCATTATCCGGGGCCGGCAGCGGTGCGTTATCCACGTGGTAATGGCGTTGGAGTCGAAATTCAGCAGCAATTGAACCTGATGGAGATCGGTCAGGCAGAAATTGTGGCGCGTTTTAATGAACAGTCGGATGAGCAGATTGCCATTTTGGCCTTTGGTAGCCGGGTCTATCCGGCCATTGAAGCAGCACAGGCATTTGCAGCCCGGCATGACATTGCCGTGCAAGTGGTGAACATGCGTTTTGTGAAACCGCTGGATGAAGCCATGATTGAACGCCTGGCTGAAAACACCCAGCTGTTTGTAACAGTAGAAGAACATGCAGTGATGGGCGGCGCGGGCAGTGCCGTCAGTGAATATCTGGCCAAGGCTCAGCTGGTCAAGCCTATTATTCACTTAGGCCTGGATGACAGCTTTATGCAACAGGCCACACATAGCCAGATGTTGCAGCAGGCCGGTCTTGATGCCGCCGGTATCGAGCAGGCCATGACCCAGGCCTGGAACAAGCTGACCGAGAGCGTTTCATCCTGAAGCAATAAATTTTAGAAACATTTATTCCCCAAAAGCCCCAATATTTGCTAAAATGTTGGGGCTTTTATGCATTATTCTTTATCAGTATCTTCAAATTTGTAGTGGGTGTTCAATGGAACCTATGGTGGTGATGGCTGCGCGTGCGGCTCAAACAGTTGGTCAAGAGCTTTTAAAAGCGCATCAGAATCGTCATAAACTCGATCTACAAGTCGAAGAAAAAGGAATTGATGGTCCAGTAACGCGTGTTGACCGTTACCTGGAACAGTTGACCATCGATACCCTACGTAAAAGCTATAAAAATCACAGTTTCTTGGGTGAAGAGTTCGGTCTGCAAGAAGGTAAAGGTCATGACGCCGATTGGTGCTGGGTGATCGATCCTTTAGACGGTACGCTTAACTTCATCAACGGTTTTCCGCATTTCTGTATCTCTATTGCTGTTCAGCACAAAGGCGTGACTCAGCACGGCGTGATCTATGATCCAGTCAAAGACGAATTGTTCTCTGCCAGCCGTGGTCGTGGTGCCATGCTTAATCAGCGCCGTATCCGCGTGAATGTTAAAGACAGCCTGGAGAATACGTTCCTGGCTGTGGGTCATGCTTACCGCGCCAAACGTAATGGTGAAGTGGTGTCGTATGCCAAAAACCATTTCGAATCATTATTGAACGTGACTGAAGCTGGTGCGCAATATCGCCGTGCAGGTTCTGCTGCGCTGGATCTGGCTTATGTGGCAGCTGGCCGTTTAGATGGCTATTTCGAGCTGGGCCTAAAACCGTGGGATATCGCAGCGGGCGAGTTAATCGTCAAAGAAGCTGGTGGTACTGTAGTGGATGCACGTGGTGGCAGCGATTCTATGGACAATGGTCAGGTACTTGCGTGTTCTATGAAAATGCTGAAGCCTTTAATGAAGGCAGTAGTACCTGCCTGGGGCGACGCGGCAAAATAATAGACGCATTGAGTGAAATGACAAGGCTTGCTCCCAAGCCTTAAAAAACAGCCCGCCCAGTCGGGCTGTTTTTTTTGCCTGTTATTTGTGCTTGATTTAATTCAAGTTTAACGACTGGTACAGAAATTAACGCAAAAGTTGATTAAATTAGATGACTTTTAAAATAATCCTGCTATAATCCGCCCACGCACTTAATTTCCGTTCATTACCTGAACATTTCTCTTCTAATCATTGTGTATGCGCGTGCGGTCCAAAGAGAGGACGATATCTCGCGCCCCAATCGCTAAAGCGATTCCTTCAGGTTAAGCCGTAATCATGCGTGCGTTATATCAACATCGTCGTTACTCGGATCGCCGCTGAATTCTTAAATTTTCAGCGTTCAATGCTGTGCCGCTTTTTGCCGATGTCCATTTGACTTTATTATTATGGAGCACCCAATTCTCGGGTGAAATACTCTATGAGCAAAACTTTTGCTGATTTTCCTCTACACGAAACTTTACAACAAGCGTTAGACGCTCTTGGCTTTACTGCGCCTACGCCTGTACAGGAACAGTCAATTCCTGCGGCATTAGAAGGTAAAGATCTTCTTGTATCAAGCCAAACCGGTTCGGGTAAAACTGCAGCGTTCCTTCTCCCAACGCTGAACGCACTTGCAAACCAGGACACATTCGTTCCGTTTAAAGAACGTATGAAAGCCATTACTCAGCCATCTATTCTGGTACTTTGCCCAACACGTGAACTTGCTCAACAGGTGAGCCAGGACGCGATTGCATTTGTACGTCACATGAAAGGTGTTCGTATTGCTGCGATCATGGGTGGTATGCCTTTTGGTAAACAAATTCAACAGTTAAAAGGTGCACAAGTGGTTGTAGCGACGCCAGGTCGTCTACTTGACCTTGTGAACCGTCGTCAAATCAAACTCGACAAAGTTAATGCGTTGATCGTTGACGAAGCTGACCGTATGCTGGACCTGGGTTTCTCTGAAGACCTGGAAGCAATCAGTGATTTGGCTGCAAACCGCGAACAGACCTTAATGTTCTCTGCGACATTTGCACCACGTATCATCACGCTTGCTGAACGTATGATGAATGAGCCAGAACGTATTGCGATCGAAACTGGTCACTCTACTAACACTGACATCACTCAAACGCTGCACTGGACTGATGGTTTCGAGCACAAGAAAAAACTGTTGACGCACTGGTTGAGCGAACAGGATCTTGATCAGGCTGTTGTATTCGCTTCTACCCAAGAAGATACCGATATGCTGGCTGAAGAACTGGCTGAAGCAGGTCACTCAGTTGTTGCGCTGCACGGTGCAATGCCACAAACTGTTCGTAACCGTCGTTTACGCAGCATCCGTGAAGGTCGTGCCAAGATTTTAGTTGCAACTGACGTTGCAGCGCGTGGTCTGGATGTACCGACTATTTCTCACGTGATTAACTTCGGTCTGCCAATGAAGAACGAAGACTATGTACACCGTATTGGCCGTACTGGTCGTGCCGGTCGTACTGGTAAAGCGATTACTTTGGCGACTTACCGTGAACGCGGTAAAATTCGTGCGCTTGAAGATTACTTAGATGCACGTTTAGAAGTATCTGAAATTGAAGGTTTAGAGCCATCTCCACCTCCAGCACGTCCACGTCGTGACGGCGGTCGTGGTGGTAAACGTGACGGTGGTCGCGGTGGCCGTGGTGGTTTCGGCGGTGGCCGTCGTTTTGAAGGCGAAAGCAACTTCAAACGTCGTGAAGGCGGTGATGACCGTCCACGTCGCAGCTTCGACGACAAACCACGTGGCGAGCGTCCATTTGGTGAAGACCGTCCACGTCGTGAATTCAACAGCGATCGTCCGCGTCGTGAAGGTGGTTTTGGCGACCGTCCACAGCGTTCTTTCGATGACCGTCCACAGCGTTCTTTCGATGACCGTCCACGTCGCGAATTCAACAGCGATCGTCCACGTCGTGAAGGTGGCTTTGGTGACCGTCCACAACGTTCTTTCGATGACCGTCCACGCCGTGAATTCAACAGTGACCGTCCGCGTCGCGAAGGTGGTTTCAATGAGCGTCCACGTTTTGACAGCAATGATGACAACCGTGGCAACCGCGTAGACTACAAACCACGTCGTGAAGGTGCTTTCGGTGACCGTCCTAAGCGTGATTTTGGCGACCGTCCAGCGCGTTCATTCGGTGAAGACCGTCCACGTCGCGAGTTCAACAGCGACCGTCCACGCCGTGAAGGTGGTGACCGCCGTCGTAAATTCAACGACTAAGTTGAACTGAGCGAATTCAGAAAACCGGTGCTTGCACCGGTTTTTTTATGCGAGAAAATTTGAATTTTGATGAGGAAAATGTATACTGGTTCAAGTTTATTTAAGAATATATTAAGCGATGTCTCATTATCATTCGCACAAACTGCCCGGTGTGTCATCTATGAAAGAGGTGCTTATGCCATATATTTTTTTGGTTTTGCTGCTCTGTAACCTCATCTTTTTTATTTACAGAACTTTTGCCTAAGCTGCATCTCTTTGTTTCTACGCTCAAATTAGACCATAATAAAATCGTACAACTTGTACACAGTTTAAAAGAATTTCATAGATAACAATTTGTTCTCCAATCCTTTATAGTATGCATGCTGAAAAAATGCAGGAAAATCCTCAGCTATGAATAATCAGACACCTCTACAGGCGCCAGCACTGATTGAAGTCAATCACCTGAGCTTTAAACGAGGGGAGCGGGTCATTTACGACAATGTCAGCTTAAAAATTCGACGTGGGCAGATTACTGCAATTATGGGACCGTCAGGCACGGGTAAAACCACCTTGCTGCGTTTAATTGGCGGGCAGCTCACTCCGGATCAGGGTGAAGTGCTGCTCGATGGCAAGAATATCGGGAAAATGTCACGTCAGGAGCTGTTTGCAGCACGGGCGCGAATGGGCATGCTTTTTCAAAGCGGTGCCTTGTTTACCGATATGACGGTTTATGAAAACGTGGCCTTCCCGATTCGTGCACATACCCGTTTACCCGAACATCTTATTGCCGAACTGGTGGCTTTAAAGCTGGAATCGGTGGGTTTGCGTGGTGCCGAGCAGCTCATGCCGTCTGAACTGTCTGGCGGGATGAACCGTCGTGTGGCTTTGGCGCGTGCCATTGCGCTGGACCCGGAACTGATTATGTACGATGAACCTTTTGCCGGTCAGGACCCGATTGTGATGGGTGTATTGACCCGTTTAATCCGTTCATTGCGTGAAGCGCTGGATTTAACCACCATTATTGTGTCGCATGATGTGGCTGAAACCCTCTCCATTGCCGACTATATTTATGTGGTGGCGGAAGGGAAAGTGCAGGGTGAAGGCACCCCAGAACAATTAAAACAGCATGCCTCGCCTTTTGTACGTCAGTTCTTAACCGGTTCAGTTGAAGGCCCGGTCGACTATCAGTTTAGCCATCAACCCTATTTAAGTCATGAGGTGCATTCAGCATGAATGCGATTGCTGCATTAGGACGCCGTGTGATTGAGCGGGTACGTGGTATAGGCGTTGCCACATTGATGCTGCTCCAGATTTTATTTTCTATGCCAACCTGGATTGGCGTGAAACTGTTTATTTACCAGATGTACCGCGTCGGGGTGATGTCACTGCTGATTATTGTGGTGTCGGGTTTATTTATTGGGGCGGTGCTGGGCCTGCAAATGTACAGCATTTTGGTGACCTTTGGCAGTGAAGCCATGCTGGGTACTGCTGTGGCCTTAACCTTGCTGCGTGAACTGGCACCGGTGGTTGCGGCCCTGTTATTTGCTGGCCGTGCCGGTTCTGCTTTAACTGCTGAAATTGGCCTGATGAAAGCCACCGAACAGTTGTCCAGTATGGAAATGATCGGGGTGGATCCTTTAAAACGGGTCATCTCGCCACGTTTATGGGCCGGTATTTTCAGCTTGCCGATGCTATCCGTGATTTTTGCTGCAGTCGGCATTATGGGCGGTAAATTCGTTGGGGTAGATTTTTTAGGCGCCGATGAAGGCTCTTACTGGAGCGGTATGGAAAGCACCGTGCAGTTCTATAAAGATATCTTTAACGGCACCATTATTAAAAGTTTTGTTTTTGCATTAATTTGTACCTGGATTGCGGTCTACCAAGGCTATGCCTGCGAGCCTACGTCTGAAGGTATCGCGACATCTACCACGCGTACCGTGGTGTATTCATCGCTTTGTGTTTTAGGTTTTGATTTCGTATTGACTGCGGTCATGTTCGGAGGTGTTTAATGAAATCACGTACTAGTGAGCTGGCCGTCGGTGTTTTTGTCATTCTGTTTGGTATTGCTTTATTCTTCCTGGCGATGCGGGTCAGTGGTCTGGTGGGCACCACCATTCAGGACAGTTATTCCATGACTGCAACGTTTGACAATATTAACGGGATTAAACCACGTGCCAAAGTGGCCTTAAGTGGGGTTAAAGTCGGGCAGGTTGAATCTATTACTTTAGACCCGGTGACGCGTCTGGCCACTGTGACCATGATTCTGGATGGTGAGCTGACCACCTTTAATCAGGAACAGTTACAACAGGTGCAACAATATGCTCTGGAAGAGTTGCGTTACAGCAGCGAATACAGCGAAGCCGATCCTGCGCAACAAAAAGCAATGGAAAAGCAACTATTGGATAACATGACCTCCATCACCAATATCGATGAAGATGCTTACATAATGGTAGCAACCAATGGTCTTTTGGGTGAGAAGTACCTGAAGATTGTACCGGGTGGTGGTCTGAATTATTTAAAACGTGGTGATCAAATCAGCAATACCCAAAGCACCATGGAAATTGAAGACCTTGTGACCAAGTTTGTAACCGGCGGCGCAGGCAACAAGTCATCATCCGATAACCCGGCAGATGAGACATCCGCTGAAACAACAGATGCAGAAGTGTCATTTGTTGAGTAATTGAGAGGAGAAATTTTAGTGAAGACATTGTTCAAACAAACCTTGACCGCAAGTGTTTTGGCCACGCTGGTGGCAGGTAGTGCATTTGCTGCACCAACCGAAACTCCTCCCGCATTTATCAAGAAAGTGGCGGATGGCCTGATTTCGCGTTTAAAAGCCGATCATGCCAAACTGCAAAATAATCCGGCCTTGGTGAAAACCATTGTGCGCCAGAACCTTGATCCGTATATCGATTCGCAAGCCTTTACCCGTATTGTGATGGGAACCTATGCGACCAATCAGTACAGTTCGGCTGCCCAGCGTGCCCAGTTTGAAAAGAATTTCCGTGAAACCCTGATTGAAAACTACGGTTCAGCCTTTGCGAAATTCAGCAACCAGACTTATACCTTACGTCCGTATAAAGCCAGCAACAGCAAGAACCCGGTAGTGACCATCGACTTTAACAACAAAGGCGAGAAAATTCCGGTATCGTTCCAGCTGGTCGATAAAGGCAATCAGTGGAAAATCCGTAACATCAACGTATCCGGGATTGATTTAGGTCTGCAGTTCCGTAACCAGTTTGCAGCCAACGTCAAACGTAATGGCGGCAATATTGATAAAGCGATTGCGACCTTTAAACCAGATGCAGAAGCTGCGGTTGATAAAAAATAATAGGACGTGCTGTGATTGAATATGTAAATCAGGAACTGCGGGTTTCCGGGAAAATTGACTTTAACAATGCCGAGCAGTATTACCAGCAGGGGCTGCAGCTGATTCAACAGCAGCCCGCCCCGGTGGTGGTGAATCTGGCCGAACTTGAGCAGGGCAGTACCCTGGCTTTGGCTGTGCTGGTGCGCTGGTTAAGACAGACCCCGGATGCGCAAGGGCTGGTCTTTAAAGCCGTCCCGGAAAAAATGATGAAGATTATTCAATCCTGTCATTTGCAGGATGATTTACAGCTCAGCGCTTAAACAAAAAGCACCTCAACCGAGGTGCTTTTTTATGGCGTTAAGTTTCTCTCTTTACCTAAGGGAGGTGAGGAGGGATGAAGGATTAGTGAAACCAGCCCTCTCTCTAACTCTCTCCCTTAGGGAGAGACATGTCGCATTAAATCCATTTCTTCCATCTGAAGTAAATCAGCGGCCCGATAAAGAAGCCAATCAGGATAATACTGACAATAATAAAACTGGTGGTGCCTTTGGCAAAAGGCAGTACGTCGGTGTTCATGCCATAAACACTGGCCACCAGCATTGGCGGTGCCAGCATACTTGGTAAAATCGAGAAGCGACGGATGGTGTCATTCTGTTCGGTGTTAATGAAACCCGAAGTAGTATCGAGCAGGAAGCGTACTTTCTGGAACAGGAAGGCGTCGTGTTCGACCAGCGAGCGTACATCTTCACTCAGTTCACGGATATCGGCATCATAAATATGACTGCCCAAGGCACGTGGACGCGCTAAAAAGGTCAGCACACGGCGTAAATCAATCAGACAGAGCTGGGCTTTTCCAAGCATATCTTCCAGTTGAGCCAGCCGGGTAATCATGTCATCAAGGTCTAAAATCATTTCCCGGTGGCGGTTATTCAGCACTTCGGTGGAGTATTTTTCCAGGTCCTTGTGGATATCTTCCAAGATATCCGCAAGCTCATCCAGCTTGGCTTCTAACAGACCGAGCAGCACCCAGGTCGGGTCTTTATAATCAATTTCATAATCATTGCGCCGTGCACGGGCACGAAAGGCACGAAAGGCCACCAGTTTTTCACCGCGCAGGGTTAGCAGGCGGTCCCGGTTTAAAATAAAGGCAACGGTTTGTACCGTGGCGAGAATACTGGAATTTTCTTCCGATTCATCATCGACCTGATAGTTTTTATTTTTCGTTAAAAAATAGGTGCTGATGTGTAAAACCCCATCATCATCACGGTAAAATCGGGCAGATGAGGAAATATCTTCCAGAGACTTTAAGGTGGGTAAATCCTGCCGGTAGGCGTCCATGACCCACTGTTGTTCTTCTTGTGAAGGGGCGATCAGGTCAATCCAGACCAGTTCTGGATGCAGGTCGAAGCCGCCGTTGATGGTGGCATCTTCTAGACTACCGCGCTCTGTGGCGTAAAAGGCTTCAAGCATTAGTCTTTTCTCCCTTGCGCAGTATGGGTTTTATTGATGGGTGTATTTTAGACAAGGATTTGATTAAAAACACTGTTTGAAGTGCTAATTTATTTAAAAAACCAGCTCAAGGGTATATTTGCGGCATCATAGCCGCTGAACATGGTGAAAAAATGACAAATTCAATTGCAGTCTTCTGTGGCTCGGCTTTAGGTTCCGATGCGGTTTTTGTGGACACGGCGCAGCTGGTCGGGCAAACGATTGCAAAACAGGGCAAAACCCTGGTCTATGGTGGTGGTCGCTCCGGGTTAATGGGTGTGGTCGCAGACAGTGCCTTGCAGGCCGGTGGTGCCGTAATTGGCGTGATTCCGGAGCCACTGGTTGATCGCGAGCTGGCCCATCCCGGTTTAACCGAGCTGCATGTGGTGAAGAATATGCATGAGCGTAAAACCAAAATGTCAGAACTGTCCGATGCCTTTATTGCCATGCCAGGTGGTGCCGGCACACTGGAAGAAATTTTTGAGCAGTGGACCTGGGCCCAGCTGGGAATTCATTTAAAACCGAATGCCTTTTTAAATGTTGAAGGTTTTTATGATGATCTGCTGTGCTTTATTCGCATGACTACTGACAAGGGCTTTACCCATGCACGTTTTACCGAGGCGTTAATTGTGTCTGATTCTATGGATGAGATTTTAAGCCAGTTTGAACGCTTTCAGGCACCTGAACCGAAATGGGGTATGGCCGACCGTCAGGCCTTGGTGAAATAAATATGAACACCATTACCGTAGCTGCGGCCATTATTCTGAACGAGCAGCAGCAATTGCTGCTGGTACGCAAACAGCACACCCAATGTTTTATGCAGGTTGGCGGCAAGCTGGAAAGCAATGAGCCACCGGAGCAGACCATCTGCCGGGAAATTGCGGAGGAAATTGGCTGTCAGGCCCAGATTAAACAGTTTGTTGGCCGTTTTGAAACCGCTACAGCCAATGAGCCGGATCATCGTCTGGTCAGTTATGTCTATTATGTGCAGCTCGATCAGGACCCGCAGGTTCAGGCAGAAATTGCGGAAATGAAATGGATTGAACTGGGGGATAAGACGACACGTCTGGCACCGTTAACCACAGAAGTGGTGATTCCCTGGGTGAAACAGCAGCTGTTACAGTCGGCTTAAGGCTGGCTGTCTTTTTGAAATGATTTATCCGTCGGCACTGGCAATACACACCGCATAGACCTTGTGACAGCCAAGTTGCTCCAGCTGCTGTTTCAGTGCACGAATTGAGCTGCCGGTGGTGACCACATCATCAACAATTAATACCCGGCGATAAGGCCGGCCGGCATCGGGTCGCAGCTGGAATTGCTGGTCCAGATTTTCCAGTCGTTCCAAGCGGCTTAAGCCTTTTTGACTGTGTTGATGGCGCCGTACAACCGGTTGCCAGATTGGCAGCTGTAAATGGCGTGCCAGCACCTGAGCCAGCAGCAGGGTATGATGATAACCGCGCTCTGCCAGTCGCTCGGTTGCCACCGGCATCGGGACAATGGCCTGTACCCGTGGATAGGCCAATTCACACAGGCTGCCCGCCAGTAAAGGCTGATAATGCAATTGCTGCTCATATTTGAATTGCTGAATCATCCGGTCGACTGGATAACGATAATGACAGGCCACCTGAATCTCGGTTTCCTGCCGGTAGACGTTTGCTTTTAACCATGGCAGTTGCTGCAAGCAATCTGCACAGACCCGGTACTGCTGCTGGGCCGCACTGCCACAGAGCTGGCAGGGCAGTAATTTTTGTAATAGCGTACGGCTATGCGCCAGCAGCTTAGACATAGGCATAACGTGGTGCTTCCGGCAGCCAGCGTTTGAGCAGGGCCTCGGCCTGCTCGGGATAATCTTTCAGCATCTGCTGGGCCACATAATGCGCCTGATTCAGCAGATGATCATCGCGTTCCAGCTTGGCCACACGAAAGCCCATATCGCCGGTTTGTTTGGTGCCCAGTAACTCTCCCGGGCCGCGCAGTTCCAGATCTTTTTCGGCAATCACAAAGCCATCATTGCTTTCTCTTAAAATTCGCAGCCGTTCCTGGCCGTTTTGCGACAATGGATGCTTATACAGCAGGGCACAGAAACTGGCTTTGGCGCCCCGACCGACCCGGCCACGCAGCTGATGCAATTGTGACAGCCCTAAACGCTCGGCATTTTCAATCACCATAATTGAAGCATTCGGGACATCGACGCCGACTTCAATCACGGTGGTGGCAATCAGCAATTGTAGCTGGTTGTCTTTAAACTGCTGCATCACCGCCTGTTTGTCATCAGCCTTCATTTTGCCATGCACCAGACCAATATTCAGTTCCGGAAAGCGTTCCTTGATTTCAGCAAAAGTCGCTTCGGCAGCTTGCGCATCTAACGTTTCTGACTGTTCTACCAGGGTGCAGACCCAATAGGCCTGTTTGCCTTCGGCACAGTTGCTGGCAATACGCTGTAATACCTGCTCGCGCCGGTCCAGTGGAATGGTCACGGTCTGAATCGGGGTACGGCCCGGCGGCAGCTCATCAATAATGGAGGTATCCAGATCGCCATAGGCGGACATCGCCAGCGTACGTGGAATTGGGGTGGCGGTCATCACCAGCTGATGCGGAGTCATGTGATTCAGGCCTTTGTTTCTTAAGGCCAGCCGCTGATCGACCCCAAAACGGTGCTGTTCATCAATAATCACCAGTCCCAGCTTGGCAAATTCGACATTGTCCTGAAACAGCGCATGGGTACCGACCACCAGCTGGGCGCTGCCATCCTGAATAATCTGTTCGGCGCTGGCGCGGGCCTTGCCTTTCTGTTTTCCGGATAGCCAGGATACGGTCAGTCCCAAAGGTTCAAACCAGCGTTTAAAGTTTAAATAATGCTGCTCAGCCAGAATTTCAGTCGGTGCCATCAGCGCCACCTGCCAGCCTTCTTCTAGCGCATGACAGGCCGCCACCGCCGCCACCAGTGTTTTGCCGGCGCCGACATCACCTTGTACCAGCCGCAGCATCGGCTTGTTTTGTTTCAGGTCCTGGATAATTTCCTTGGACACTCGTTTTTGTGCGCCGGTCATGCTAAACGGTAAGCCGGCCAGTAACTGCTTGGCCAGATGTTGGCTGGGCGCAAAAGCTGGCGCTTCAATCTGCTGAATATAAGCACGGCGGGTCAATAAACTGACCTGATGTGCCACCAGTTCTTCAAAAATCAGCCGCTGCTGGGCCGGATGCGAACCCTGACCAAGCTGCAGCATATTGGCACTGGTTGGCGGCTCATGGATATATTCCAGCGCCTGTTTCAGTGCATAGCCGTTGGTAAATTTTTCCGGCAACAGTTCCGGCAGATCATCACTGTGCTGTTTCAGCGCCTGTTTGACATATTCGCGCAGTTTGGGCTGGGTCAGCCCTTCGGTGCTTGGGTAAATCGCCGTGAGTTGGGTTTTCGGTAGCGGAGTATGCTCGCTGATCAGCTGGATTTCCGGATGATACATTTCCAGACCACGTGCGCCGACCCGGACTTCACCAAACACGCGCAGGCGGTTGCCGACTTTGGCACGGTCGGTTAGGCCTTTATAAATATGATAAAAACGTAAGGTGACTTTGGCGCTGTCATCATCCAGCAGAATTGCCATCGACTTGCGTTTGCCGGGTGGGAAATCGACCCCTTTGACAATGCCTTCCAGTAAATAGCTGCGGCCGACGTTCAATTGGTTCATCGGAATGATCGTGCTACGATCTTCATAATCACGCGGCAGATGAAACAGTAGGTCATCTGTGGTGAAAATATTCAGTTTTTCCAGTAACGCGGCAGCAGCAGCGCCAACGCCTTGTAATTGATGGACTGCGGCCATGTCCCCTCAACAATGGTAATGAGCAAGTGGGTTATGCATATTTTATTTATCGGTTATGGTAAAACATCTGCACGTGTGGCTAAACAACTATTTCAAGCCGGCCACCAAATTACCACAATTAGCCGCAGCCGGAAAAGTGATGTGCATGCAACGCATCTGATTCAGGATGTGCAGCAGCTGGATTTAAGCCAGCTGGCGCCCATTGACTGGGTCTATGTGCTGCTCAGTCCGGGACAGAGTACGCCGGAGGCCTATCAGCAGACCTATCTGGATTCGGTGCAACCAATTGTAACGGCGCTGGTAGCGCATCCGGTGCGGCGCATGGTGGTGGTGTCATCGACCCGGGTGTATGGACAAAATGCCGGGGAATGGATTGAGGATACCACACTGCTTCAGCCGCCAGATGCACAGGCAGACATTCTGCTCAAGATGGAGCAGGCCTATTTAAGCGCTTATCCGGAGCGTTGCACCATTATCCGGCCCAGCGGTATTTATGGCAGCTCAATCGCAAGGATGGTCAAGCTGGCGCACACGCTCACTGAATATCCAAACCGGCACTGGTCTAACCGGATTCATATTGATGATCTGGCGCGTTTTCTGGCACAGATGATTCACGTGGAACATCTGCAGGAGAGTTATATTGTCAGTAATGGTCAGCCGCAACTGCTGCATGAAGTGGTGCAATGGTTTCAGCAGCAGCTACATCGGCCGTTATTAACCCTGACCAGTCCGCACGAAACCGGCAAGCGGATTCGACCGAAACGGATGCAGGACAGTGGTTTTAAGTTACAGCATGATGACTGTTTTCAGGATTATCTGGCCCTGTTACAGCAAGCGGATGTGAACTAAGAGTTTTTCATTTTATTGAGGATGGCTTATATTTCCCGCACCTTTGCACGAAGGCAAAGATACGGGTTATGGACGGTTTTTTATTTCTTTTTACGTTTTAAGCGACGTTTGGCTTGCTGCGCAGCTAGGGCATCCAGCGCATCTTTCAGTTCTTCATCGCTAAAGGTGGTGATGTGTTGCAGCATTTGCAGGGTGACATCATCCAGCACAAGATTGGCATACTGCGCCACATTGCTAAAGTTCTCATCAAAGACAATAGCATTGTCGCTGTTGGTGCTGATATAGCCTTGCTGGGTCAGTACTTTAATAAAGCTCTGGAACAGGGCCTTATCGAAGAACTCTGGTGAGTTGAACTCATACAGCACCGATAAACGCTGACCCACCAGATGACTCAGTTCTTCAACCTGACGGGCGGAAATATTGCCAGAACCACGCTGGGTAATCAGCGCCAGGGTCATGTAGTAGCGTTCCAGGCTTTGCATCACCGGCGCAGCCAGCACCACCAGCTGGTTATGATCTTCACTGTTCGGTGCCGGAGAAAGTAGATTCCCTTCAGCATCTTCACTGATCAGTTTGGCCTGAATCAGCCCATCGGCATAGGCACAGATCTGCTGTTTCAGTTCTGCTTCATTCCATTTCAGGAACAGCTCGGCTTTCAGGAACGGATACAGCGTGCGAATTACATTAATCAGATCGCCGCGCTTGATCGAACCATTGTGCTCAACCAGTGCCGCTACCAGAGATGGCAGGACAAAGGCATGCAGAATATTGTTGCGGAAGTAGGTCAGCAACACCGCCTGATTGTCTTCAATGGCAATTATATCGCCCAGAACGTGTTGTACACGTTTGATCAGTTTCAGCTTCAGACCGTAGGCAATAATTTCCTTGCCTGAAAGCGGGGTGATGTGGGTGCGCTCATCGTAAGGCAGGGCAGTAAGCAGGTCACGATAGGTATCCAGCTGCTTGATACAGATCGCTTCATCTAAGGTATGTTTTGGCGTGCCCAGCAAAATCAGCGATAACAGCGATACCGGGTTAATTACCACGGCGCGGTTAATGTTTTCCAGAATCGCATAGGCCGAGCTGTTTACCGCATCGGATACTTCCTGCGGAATCGGATCGTCATTTTTTTCGATACTGATCTGCTCGGCGCCATGCTGTTTTAGCATGTCATCTAAAAACACTGGCTCGCCAAAATTCACATGCACCTTGCCAAAAATACGCTCGATTTTTCTCAAGGTTTTCAGAATACCGACAATGGATTCGGCCTCTTTCGGTTTACCCTGCATTTCACCGACATAGGTCGAACCTTCCATCAGGCGTTCATAGCCAATATAGGTTGGCACAAAGGCAATCGGTTTGGCGCGGCCACGTAAATGTCCATGTACGGTCATGGCCAGCATACCGGTTTTTGGTGGTAACAAGCGGCCGGTACGCGAACGGCCGCCTTCAATAAAGTATTCCAGCGGCGTGTTGCGCGACAGAATGCTGTACAGATATTCCTTAAATACGGTGGTGTACAGGCCATTGCCACGGAAAGTCCGGCGAATAAAGAAAGCCCCGCCACCGCGTAATAACTGACCGACAAAGGGCATGTTCAGGTTATCGCCAGCGGCAATGTACGGCACCATCATGCCGCGTTTATAAATCACATAAGACAGTAATAAATAGTCGATATGACTGCGATGGCACGGGGTATAAATAATTTCGTAGTCTTTGGCCAGCTCACGCACGGTACTGAAATTATGCACCTCGACGCCATCATAGAGTTGGGTCCATAAACGGGTTAGCGCCGTTTCAGCAAAGCGGATGGCGGCATAGGAATAGTCCGACACGATTTCATTTAAATAGCCAATGGCACGGCGCTCGGCTTCAATCATGCTGATTTTACTGCGGATGCTTTCGCGGCGAATGGCTTCTTGTACATCCGGCGCTTTAATCAGGCTATGCATCACATTACGGCGATCCGATAAATCGGGGCCTAACACCACTTCGCGCTGGCTGTCTAAATAATTATTTAAGGTATTGATGATACAGGTCGCCGGCGACAGGTTCGGGGCCTGCATCTTGGCGGTCTGCACCATGGCTCTTAAAGACTGTGCCTCATGAAATTCCAGATAGGATTGGCGACCATGCAGGCCAATATTGACCAGCTGCTTGACGGTGCCTGGTGTAGCCCAGGTATCGGTCAGTAGCAGTTTGAGCCAGGAATCTTCTTTATCTGGTGCGCGGCCCCAGAGGACGGTGACTGGAATCAGCTCAATATCCAGTTCCGGGTACTGCTCCAGCAGTTCAATCAGACGCAGCAAACGCGGCGGAAAGGCGTGTGGCGGCGGATTTAGCAGATTGTTTTCATCATAGTGCTGTAAAAACAGGATTGAGGCTTTTTCCTTGTGCTGGCCAATCTGCATCGGGTCTAATGCGGGCGGCAGCTTTAAGCGGCGTGTTTCACCATCAAGGACCAAGGCATTGCTGCGGGAATGGTTCTGCAGCACATAGCAGACAATTTTCTGGGTCGGCTGTTCTGAATGGTCTGTCGCTGCTGCTTCGGCAGGAACCTCGCCCAGTACATGCGGGGTTACCACCAGATCAAGCAGTTTGCTTGAAAGCTGACGATAAATTTGACCAAAACCACTCTTGGACATACCAACTCCTAAATCAATGACCAGTACCGCAGATTATCTGAGGAAAAAAATAATGAATCTAATTGTAGCGAAAAATAGCCTGACATTTTCTGACAAATTCTATCTTTAGTGCTCAATTTTATCGTTAAAAATCGTATTTTTAGTGCGGCGCATTATACGGGAGCCGTGACAGGGCAGTCAGTTAAACTTTAGTGTTTTGGTCAACAAATATGGCAAAATAGGCAAGATTGAGCTGTTTCTATTTTGCTTGTTTTGATTTTTAAATATCCCGACATAGGTTTCCCCGCATGAATGCACTGACTCAGGAGCTGGTTGAACTGCTTAGCCTGGAAAAACTTGAAGAAAATATCTACCGAGGCATCAGCCGCAATCTGGTCGGTAAGCGCGTGTTCGGTGGACAGGTGCTGGGCCAGGCGCTGCGTGCGGCCTCGTATACCACCGACCGTCCGGCGCATTCCTTACATGCCTACTTCCTGTTTGGTGGCGATGTCAACGCACCGATTATTTATGAAGTGGACCGGATTCGTGAAGGCAAGAGCTTTGTTAGCCGTCAGGTACGAGCCATCCAGCATGGCCGGACCATCTTTATGTGTATGGTATCTTTTGCTGCGCCAGAAGAAGGGCTGAATTACCAGATTTCCGAGCCTGAATATCCGGCACCGGAACAGTTAAAAAATGAAGCAGAACTGGTACAGAGCATTGTCGAGTTTATTCCGAAAAACGTTCGTGCCAGCTTTACCCGTGACCGGCATGTGGAAATCCGTCCGGTGAATCCAAGTAATCCGTTTCAGCCGCAGCCGGAAGCGCCGTCTTATGCGCACTATATCCGTACGCATAGTCCGATTGCAGCGGAGCAGGATGAAATTGCCCTGCATCAGGCCATTGCTGCTTTTTATTCCGACTTTACCCTAATGACCACTGCGCTGCGTCCGCATGGCCTGAGTTATCTGTCGCCAAGTTTGCAATGTGCCAGTATCGACCATGCCATGTATTTCCATAAGCCATTCCGGGTCGATGACTGGATGCTGTATGACATGGAAGCCACCATCAGTAACAGTTCGCGTGGCCTGAACTTTGGCCGTATGTGGCAAAACGGCGAGCTGGTCTGTAGCACCACGCAGGAAGGTTTAATTCGCTTACGCGAAATTGAAACCCAGTAAGCTCACCTCAATAAAAAAGCTGAATCAACCGATTCGGCTTTTTTTATCCTGCCGTCAATGGCAATGCGGCAGCTCACTTGGTGCATGTTTATGGCAGCCTTGTGCCTTGCTGTTGCCCGAAGAATGGGCAAAAACCTGCGTAGTGCTACAAATGAGTGCAAGAATAAGGGCGAGTTTTTTCATGAGGTTACTCTTTTAGTCTTAAAAACAAGGTAATGCACTGATAAAGCACATCTTATGCCAGTTTTTCTGGCACCGGGCTTTTTTGCTGAGCTGGATTTGCTTTTGACAAAATAATGCTCGATTCAGCGCAGCTCGCATGGCATAGTGCCAAGCAAGATGACATCACAATATATGCACCCATGAGCTTAAATACACAAATTCTGGTGGCCGCAATTTTAGGGGTTCTATTTGGTTTTTTCTTGAACCTGTTGCCGGACAGCGCATTTTATGACGGCAGTTTATATGGCCTGAGTATTGCCAGCAGTATTTTTATCGGCCTGCTGAAAATGCTGCTGATTCCCCTGATTTTCAGTTCGATTGTGGTCGGGGTATCCAACCTGCAGGCTTCTGGCCAGCTGAGCCGGGTCTGGAAAATTACCTTATTGTGCTGTGTGACCACCACCACATTGGCACTCATTCTGGGGCTGGCCTGTGCGCATCTGTTTGAAGTCGGTAAAGGCGTAGATGTGCGTTTATTCCAGGACGCGATGAGCCAGCATCAGACGCCGGATACCTTAACGCCGTCATCCTTCTTCACCAATTTTATTCAAAACACCCTGATTAATCCGTTTAAAGCCTTGGCCGAGGGCAATGTACTGGCGGTGGTGGTGTTTGCCTTATTTGTCGGGGTAGCGCTGGTCAAAGGCGGTGAGCAGTTCCGGACCGTGCGCCGGCTCAGCCATCAGTTTTTTGACATCATGATGCTGATGATTGGCTGGGTAATGAAACTGGCACCGCTGGGGATTTTTGCCCTGCTGGCCAAGCTGATTGCCACCGAAGATGTGACCGTGCTCAGCCGTCTGGCTGAGTTTGCTGTGGTGGTAACGGGTACCACCATTTTTCATGGTCTGGTGGTACTGCCGCTACTGCTATGGCTGTTTGGAAAAATGAATCCGGTGACCTTCTTTAAAGGAACGCGCGCTGCTTTAATTACTGCATTTGCCACCAGTTCCAGCTCGGCCACCATGCCGCTTTCGATGAAATGTGCCCAGGAAAACCTGAAGGTGCGCCCGCAAACAGCTGGCTTTGTAATTCCGCTGGGGACACAGCTGAATATGGATGGCACAGCCTTATATGAAGCCGCTGCGGCGCTGTTTATTGCCAATTTAATGGGGCTGGATTTGACCTTGGGCCAGCAGCTGGTGGTTTGCGCCACCGCCATGATTGCCTCCTTGGGCGCGCCGGGTATTCCAAGTGCCGGCATGGTCACCATGATTATGGTGTTGCAATCGGTTGGTCTGCCGGCAGAAGCAATTGCCATTTTACTGCCGATTGACCGTTTGCTGGATACCGTACGTACCGTGGTCAATGTCCAGGGTGATATGATGATTAGTGTAGTGGTTGACCGCTATACCCGCGACGATGAGATCACCACTCAATCCTGAGCATCTTCCCAGCACGGATTCCAGACCACTTCCCAGAGATGGCCATCGGGGTCCTGAAAATAACCGGCATAACCGCCATAAAAGGTGGCTTGTGCCGGTTTGACAATGGTGGCACCGGCACGCTCGGCCTGCTGCATCACCTGATCTACGTCCAGCGGACTATGCACATTATGCCCCAGACTGATTTGGGTCGGGCAAAAACGGCTCAGGGGCAGGCCTGAATCTTGCGCCAAGGCAGCCTGCGGCCACAGTGCCAGTGTCAGGCCTGAATCCAGTGCGATAAACGCCACTGCGCCCTGTTCAAATTCCTGCCCGACGATACCTTCACTCTGCCAGCCCAAACCTTGCTGATAAAAGCGCAAAGCTGCGTCTAAATCCTGCACAGCCAGCGTGATCACACTCAAAGATGCGCGCATTGTTCCTGCCTTTTCATTCAAGTCTGATTTTTATCTTAGCGGAAATCTGGCTCGACACAGTGCTGCCTGTGTCGGGCAATTGTATCTCTGCAATTCTGCACCAGGTGGATGCTTTACGCGACTTTAAGCTGGGCGCGCTGTGCCGCCGGGGAGGCTTGCAGATAGGCCAGCGCATCTTCGGTTTTGGCTTCATGCAGCGGGTCATACCACGGCATTAAATAACCCAGCTGCTGTGATACCAGCCAGAATGGTGAGGGCAATAAGCCGTTATTGGCCTGTGCAGTGCGGTACCATTCCCGCCAGATCCACGGTTTATACAGGGCTGGCCGGATTGATGCATAACGTGGGTCCTGACGCATAATATGCGCCGCACCATCGACCCAAAGACCAATTACCCCGGCAATCACCAGCAGGCTCAGATAATAACGGGCCAGATAACTGCCACCCAAATGCCGGTACAGGTCAAAGGCTACGGTGCGATGCTCGATTTCTTCTGCGCCGTGCCATTTGACCAGATCCAGCATGGCCGGGTCGGCGCCCTGACGCTGCCATTCGCGGTTATACAGCGCATATTTACCCAGCACGCAGGTCATGTGTTCTACCGTAGCAACAATACCTAAACGGAACAGATCCCAGTGCCGTTCGCTCCACTGCGGCAATTGCAGACCTAAAGGCCGATCAGCCAGTAACTGGTTAAACAGCCCGTTCATCAGACTGATATTGCGCTGAATATCAATCTGGCGTTCAGTTAAATAATCCTTGTTGGCCGAGTTGTGCGCCTGGGCGTGCATGGCTTCCTGGCGGATAAAGGCCTGCACATCCTGTTTCAGTTTTTCATCCTGAATCTGCGGCAAAACCTTGTTGTACAGCCGGCAAAACCAGAACTCGCCGGCCGGCAGAATCATGTTAATTTCATTAATAAAATAACTGGCAAAAGGCTGCTGCGGAATCCAGTCGATGGGGGTGTCCTGCCATTCAAAGCGGACTTTACGCGGTTGAATAAAGTAGCCAATGGATGAGCCACGGGCAGCACGGCGAAAACGTGCGAGGAGTTTTTTCATGCTGTATTGCACCTCTAAAATGTGATGCGGTTCAAATTATGCTCAGCATGAGTATGAAAAAAATATCCCCCATTGAAACTAGCAATAGGGGACATTCCAATATCAATAGATGTAAATTATTGTCAGACAGTTTTGAGTTGTTGCAAAGCTTATGGTTCTTTGGCGGCCGTTTCAGTCAGCTGTTCAACAGCTTCTGTATCCGGCAGCTCTTCTGCTTCCAGTTCATCTGCCGTGGCTTCCGGAATGCTGGCCAGATCAAACTGCTGCGATTGTTCCAGGGTAAAGTTCAGACGACCGGCCATTACACTGGCCAGTTCTTCCAGACCCTGACGATTGAGTGAGGAGAACAGTTGAATCGAGAAATCCAGCTTCATCTTTTTCAGCTGCTGTTTTACTTCCAGCAGGACTTTATTGGCCGGGCCACGATTCAGCTTGTCGGATTTGGTCAGCAAAACATGCACAAACAGATGACGAGAATAAGCCCATTCCAGCATCATCACATCAAAATGCTGCAGCGGATGGCGAATATCCATCAGCAACACCAGACCCTGTAAGCTCTTGCGATGAATCAGGTAGTTTTCCAGTTCTTTTTGCCAGACAATTTTCATCGATTCGGGTACCGCAGCATAACCATAACCCGGTAAATCGACCAGACGCTGCTCCGGATTGCCCAGACTAAAGAAGTTGATCATCTGGGTACGGCCCGGTTTTTTCGAGGCACGTGCCAGCTGTTTCTGGTTGGTTAGGGCATTAATCGCACTGGATTTGCCAGCATTGGAACGTCCGGCAAAGGCCACCTCATAGCCGCTATCTTCTACACAGAGATTCAGCTTTGGCGCACTCATCAGGAATTCGGCTTTACGTAGCCAGTTCAGGGCACGAACGGCGTATTCGGTAATCGCAGGATCAGCCTTTTTCTCATAGCTAATCTTTTGCTTCGGCGCATTAGCGGCCTTAGTGTTTTTCGATTTTCCTCTGCTATGGTGCATAACTTAACTTCATCACTGCTTTTACAAAGCGGTATTATAGATCAACTCGCGCAGACACGCGAACTTTGCTGTAGCTGTGTGCAAAAGTTAGCTGACTTGGAGATTGATCAGCTGAATTGGCGATTGTGTGCTCCACTGTGCCGGTGCAGGAGTATCTAACACGTCGGACAGGGTGTACTGGTCCAGACTCTGATAAAACTGTTCCAGCGCCTGATCTAAAATGCCTTTTAAGCCACAGCGGCTGCGCAGCACGCACGGCGGGGTATTACATTCCACAATCTGGGTTTCACGTTGCAAAATACGCACGATCTGGCCCAGCTTCAGTGCCCGTGCATCCGGATTTAAACGCAGGCCGCCCCCTTTACCGCGGGTGGTAATCAGCCATTCCTGTTTGCCCATGAAATGCACAATTTTAACCAGATGGTTTTGGGAAACATGCAAATCCTGCGCAATTTCCGCAATCGTATACGGCAGATCTCGCGGTGGGGAGATATACAGCAGAATACGTAATGCATAGTCGGTGAATTTATTTAATTGCATGATCGCACAAATATTTTTTCAAAGTTGAAATACAAGAAGGCTAGTCTACCATAAGCAGACTAGCCCTCCTATGTTTTACACGTGGGGGGTTTTAGTGACGTACACCACCCGTACCAAACGCTTCACTGTGAATCTGTTCGGCTTTAATACCACGTGCCAGTAAGGCTTTTTGCTGCTCGGCCATGAATGGCATTGGGCCACACAGGTAGTAATCAGCATTTTCCGGTAATAAGGCAGCATCCATGGTGCTCAGGTCCAGACGACCGGCCACATCATAATCCTGACCTAACACATCTTCGGTATTCGGGAATTCATAGGCTGTAAAGGTATGAATACGTGGATACTTCGCCTTGATGTCCTGAATATGCTGTTTCATGGCATGTACCTGTTTGCTGCGGCAGGCATGAATGAAGGTCACCGGTTGTGGCACATCTAAAGTGACCAGCTGGTTCAGCATCGCAATCATTGGGGTTAAGCCAACACCACCACTGATGAACACATTACGTTTGTTGCTGTCGATCAGGTAGAAGTTTCCGGTTGGCGCTGAAATTTCAAGTTCTGCACCTTCTGGCAGCTGATGCAGCGCATTAGATACCCAGCCTGCAATCTTGTCGGCGCCATTACCCGGTTCGCGTTTCACTGAAATACGTAAGTAGTCTTGCTGCGGGCTGGTTGACAGCGTGTATTGACGTGGTTGTTTCAGGTCCAGTTCAGGGACAAAAACACGTACTGAAATGTATTGGCCGGCTTCATATTTTGGTAAGGCACCACCATCGACCGGTTCAAAGTAGAACGAGGTAATTTCGTCGCTTTCTACCACTTTCTTGGCAATTTTGAAATTACGCCAGCCTAACCAGCTGCCTTGAGTTTGCTGATGCTGCTCGTAAATGGCACGTTCGGTATTAATGAACACTTCTGCAAGCTGGCCATACGCGGCGGCCCAGGCATCAATCAGTGGATCATCCATGGAAATATTCAGCACTTCGCTGATGGAGTGCAGCAGGTTTTCACCGACAATATTATAGTCCGGAGCTTGAATATTCAGACTGACATGCTTGTGTGCGACCAGTTCAATTACTGGCGCCAGTACTGATGGATCTTCAATATTTTCTGCATAGGCCAGTACCGCACCTGCCAGTGCCTGCGCCTGCGCACCACTGCGTTGATGACCCAGGTTAAAGGTTTCTTTAAGGTCCGGATTATTCCCCAACATGCGGTTATAGAAATAGCTGGTCAGGGCCACACCATTTTCACGTAGAACAGGAACAGTTGCTTTTACAAGGTCAATTTGCTGTGGAGTCATGGCTGATCTCTCATGGCTGGTTATTTATAAGATGTATTTAAAATACATTTTATAAAACGCCAGTGCAAGCACTGTTTTTAAAAAACCATAAAAAAATTATGGGATATAAAAATATCCCATAATGAAAGCTGTTCCTATCGGTTTTTTGATTATTTTCGGCCAAACAGGGAGCCTAATAATCCGCGGACAATTTTCTGTCCGGTGCTGCCGCCTAAGGTTCGGGCCGCGCTCTTGGCAAAGGTGCCGACAATATCCTGAGTCAGCTTTTCACGCTGCCGTGCAGTGCGTTCAGCTTCTTTTTGCTGTTCGCGGGCCAGACGTTCCTGCTCACGCGCTTGCTGTTTGGCTAAAGCAGCCTGCTCTTTGGCTTGCTGCTTGGCTAGGGCTTCCTGTTCCTTGGCGCGTTGCTGTTCGAGCGCGGCCTGTTCAGCCTGTTGCTGACGTTCCGCTACTTTCTGTTGCAGCATTTCATAGGCACTGTCCCGGTCCAGACTCTGCTCATATACACCGGCGACAATACTCTGGCTCATCAGTGCCTTGCGTTGTTCAGGGCTAATCGGGCTAAACGAGGAGTAGGGTGGCATCACCCAGCCGCGCTCTACAATCTGCGGCGTGCCTTGTTCATCCAGACAGCTAATTAGGGCTTCACCGACCGCCAGTTCGGTAATGGCCTGTTCTACCTGAAACTCCGGATTGGCACGGAAGGTCTCGGCAGCGGTTTTGACCGCTTTCTGATCTTTCGGGGTAAAGGCGCGCAAGGCGTGTTGCACCCGGTTGCCGAGCTGTCCCAGTACACTTTCAGGCAAATCCAGCGGATTCTGGGTGACAAAATAAATTCCAACGCCTTTGGAGCGAATCAGGCGGACTGCCTGCTCAATTTTCTCCTGTAGGGCCGGGCTGGCATTGTCAAACAGTAAATGCGCTTCATCAAAGAAGAACACCAGTTTGGGTTTGTCCATATCACCGACCTCCGGTAACTGTTCAAACAGCTCTGACAGCATCCACAATAAAAAGGTCGCATACAGTTTCGGGGTGTGCATCAACTTGTCTGCAGCCAGCAGGTTGATGTTGCCGTGTCCCTGGGCATCGGTCTGCATGAAATCCAGAATATTCAGGCTCGGCTCGCCAAAAAACAGATCACCACCCTGATCGGCCAGTGCCAGTAAATTGCGCTGAATCGCGCCCAGACTGGCTGGAGATAAATTGCCATAGTCGGCCTTTAACTCTGCCGCATGTTCGCTGACATAGCTGAGCATGGCTTTCAGGTCTTTAAAGTCAATCAGCAGGAGGCCCTGATCATCGGCAATCCGAAACACCGCTGACAATACACCTTCCTGAGTGTCATTTAAATTCAGCATCCGGGCTAGCAACAGGGGGCCAATTTCGGAGATGGTGGTGCGAATCGGGTGGCCCTGTTCACCAAATAAATCCCAGAACACCACCGGCGAGGCAGCAAAGGGGATACTGTCAATGCCAAGGCTTTTAATCCGTTCATCAAATTTGGGATTGCTGGAACCAGCCTGTGCCAGACTGGAAACATCGCCTTTGGCATCGGCCAGAAAGAATGGGACACCAATGCGGGAAAAACTTTCTGCCAGGACTTTTAAGGTCACGGTTTTACCGGTACCTGTTGCCCCAGCAATCAGGCCATGACGGTTGGCAAGCTGAGAATGCAGCACGATATCCTGTGTGGTATCGGCGGTTTTTTTAGCAATAACGATTGGTGTATTCATTGACTTGAAAACCTCTATATAAATTTTTGTCTTTTGGAATACTTAAATTTCCCTTATGCACGGATTTGTGATTTAAGTCTCTTTTTTGGTTTATTATGTTACATGTTAAGGTATTTTGACTTTATTGTTGAAATTGTATGCATTTTTTTGTAATGTTCACCATTCATTTTATTTTTAATAACATTATGAAAAATAAAATTTTAATTTAATAGCTTTTATTAAATAGTTTGAAAACGGTTAGAGGGTATAAATGAAACTTAACAAACAATTATTAGCAATGTTAGTGGGAACATCTGTATTTTTAACGGCATGTGGTGGTGATTCAGATAGCTCAATATCTACAAAGCCTACTGATCCAGCTCCACCAGAACAGCCAGACGAAACGCTTACTACTATTCAAGATGTTGCAACTGTAGTAAGTGAAAAGGCAAATATTGCAGTTTTTGGTGCAGTGAATCCTAAATATTTTACAGAGACAGCATTAACATCAGGTCGGACTGTTTTATTGTTAGATGATAATGTGACAAAAGCAGCTGGATTTGCTTCACAGGTTGATTTAACTGCTTCATCGGCACAGAATCAAGCGAAAGTGAGATCCGTTGTATTAAATCAAAATTTAGATGAATTTAGTAAATTCTATTTAGCTGCATTTACTGATGCTCTTATCCAGCAAAATGCAAAAGTCAATATTTTAACTAATCGTGTATCTACGAATGCTCAAGGTGAAGTGGTTAATGTAATCTTGGATATTGATTTTTCTAATGCCAATGAACTGACTAAAGTTCGTGATCTGTTGTTATCTGTATTAAATTCAAATTCATCTGTTACTACTCCTGTAGCCGTACAAGCAAGTGATAAAAAATTACGTCTCAATCTATCTTTTTGGCTTGCAAACCAATCAGGTTATATTTGGGGAAATACTTACGTAGCGAGTAATAGTGATCAAGTTAACCAAGTATATGGTGATTTGAATATTGCTAGTGCTTTAAGTAGCAATGCGGTTATTGAAGTGGCTACAGTAAAAGAAACTTTTACTCAAACAACACAATCTACAAATGCGGTTGACATTTTATGGAATATTGATTCTTCAGGTTCAATGTCTGAAGAACAGCGTAACTTGGCTAATGGTGCTGCACAGTTCTTTAAATCATTGAATCAAGCAGGTGTAGATTATCGTTTAGCAGTGAATACGCAGGATGCGTACGCATGTAAGTCGCTTAGAACTTTAAAAGATAAAACGACTAATTTTATTGATAGAAATACACCAGATGCAGAGCAAGAGTGGGCTACCTTGGCTCAACCTGGAACTTATGGTTCAGGTACTGAAACAGGTTTTTACTGCGTTCGTGAAGTAGATTTGACTGGTTTTGATCGTCCAAATGTGAAAAATTTAGTAGTGTTTGTTTCAGATGAGCCTGAAAATGAAACATATTGGCAGTACAGTCCAGTATATAGTAACTATACACGACGAGATTTTAATGATTATAAAAATTATTTCTTGTCTACAAACACTACCTACTTTTCGATTGTAGGTACATCTGATCATATCCGTCCAACTTTTGCAGATCCTACAACTTCTTGGAGTACACTAGGATTTGAATGTAATGGTCAAGGTGGATCTGCTGAAGGAGGAGGGCACTTTAAAGAGATTGCACGTTTGACTGGTGGGGCTTCTGCTTCAATTTGTGCTGATGCTACAAGCTGGAATGTGGTATTTGATGACATTATCCGTGTAGCAACTGGTCTTGCAAGTCAGTTTAGTTTAAAACAGGTACCAGTACCTTCAACTGTTAAGGTGACAGTAAATGGTCAGAATATTGAGCGTGATACAACACATCGACAAGGCTTTGATCTAGTTTATAGTAATTCTGGAGTAAGCTTAGTATTTTATGGAACAGCTTTACCAAAAGCAGGTGAGACTGTTTCTGTAAGCTATGATTACTTTAAGTAAAGCGAAACGATAATGTAAAAAATTGGGCAATTTGCCCAATTTTTTTATGTCTATATTTAAGCTAAGACTTTTAAAGCCTGTTTAATATCCTGAATCAGATCTTCCGGATGTTCCAGTCCTATACAGAAACGCACCAGCAAACCTTGTTTTAGGTGTTTATGCTCAAGCACACGCATCTCTTTAAGGTTATACAGCATTACCAGACTGACCGGCCCGCCCCAGCTAAAGCCCAGCTTGAACAGGGTTAATGCATCACAGAATGCCCGAATATCGTTTAAATTGTATTGCGCATCAAAAATCACACTAACCAGTCCGGCGCTGTGACCGTCTTTGCAGATGTCCTTCCAATATGCATGACCGGCACTGTCCGGATCAGCCGGATGCAGGACCTGAACCAGCTCTTTTTGCTGTTTTAGCCAGTTCAGCAAGGTCAGTGCTGATTGTGACTGTTGCTGGTAACGCAGCTGCATGGAGGCCAGACTGCGCTGGATTTGCGCCGTATCATCTCCGCTGACACAAATCCCCTGAATGGCATGCATCCGGAATAATTGATGATGGAGCTTCTGGTCACGCGTCACCACCGAGCCCATTAAAATATCGCCACCCCCGCTTGGATATTTGGTCAGCGCATGTACGGTCAGATCTACGCTTAAGTGGTCCTCGCCAAAATCAAAGGCATTAAAGGCCAGTCCTGCGCCCCAGGTATTGTCCAGCGCAGTCAGAATGCTATGAGCTTGGGCTTTTTTCACCAGACCGCTTAAGTCCGGAAACTCCAGCGTCACCGAACCAGCCGCTTCCAGCCATAACAGTTTGGCTTTATCACTTGGGTTAAAGCTTTCTACCTCCACCGGGTTATAGACCTTAACGGCAATGCCATAACGCTGCTGCAGATTACGCAGATGCTCCATATTCGGGCCATAAATATTATCCGGAACCCAGACTTCATCGCCCTGACTTAACAAGCAGGAATTGACCAGATTAATCGCAGAAAGGCCGCTCGGCGCCAGCAGGTGATAGAGGCCGCCTTCAATCTGCGCGATGTGATCACCTAACGTAAAGGTCGTCGGCGTGCCGTGCGTGCCATAACTATAGTCATAGACATCGGTCCAGTGGCGATTAAACAGTGCATCGGTGTTGTTAAAAATAATCGTCGATGCACGATAGAGGGGAGGTTGAACCGTAGAAATCAGTTGAGGGGCTTTTCGTGGTGCATGAATCAGTTCGGTTTGCGGATTTTTTTTCACGACTTCGCTCAAATCAGGACAATCAATTGAATTTAGCTTAAGAGAAAAGGATCAGTTGTGCCATATCTGGCTGTATTTATTTGACTTTGAACATGCAGCGCTAAAGTTGGCTTCATTTTTGCAAAACCTAAAAGCAGAGCTACAACAACAGGTTTCAGCGCATGGCGTCGCATTTAAAAGTACATTATTTTCAGCATATTGCTGGTGAAGGATTTGGAAGTTGTTATACGCATTTAAAACGGTTAAATGCAGAGATCAGTGCCACAGAATTTTTTGCCTTGCCGGTTGATTCAGCACTGGATATTGAAGCGCTGCCGCAGATCGAGGAGGTCGATTTATTAATTGTCATGGGCGGCACCATGAGCGTTAATGATGAAGCCAATTTCCCCTGGTTAAAAATGGAAAAACGCTGGCTCAGGCGTTATTTGGCCATGGGTAAACCGGCCATTGGTTTGTGTTTGGGCGGGCAACTGATCGCCAATGCGCTGGGCGCGGCCGTCAGTCGCAATCCTGTACAGGAGCTGGGCTGGCACGAGGTGCGCAAGGTCAGGCATGTGCCAGCAGACTATTTTCAGTTGCCGGAGCAGTTTAATGTCATGCAGTGGCATAGCGAAAGCTTCGAGATTCCCAAAGGGGCTGTGCATCTGGCCGAAAATGATGCCTGTCGCAATCAGATGTATCAGATTGGCAAAAATGTACTGGGCTTTCAGTTTCACCCGGAAACCACGCCAGAAAGCCTGCAATTATTCCTGGAAGATGAAGAAGAGCTGGCCCTGTTTCAGGGACCTTATGTGCAATCGCTAGAGCAGCTGCAGCGCGCTAATAAAAATAAATTTATTCAAGGAAATCAGATATTAAATCAGGCGATAGATTATGTATTACAGCAAACTGCAGCGCAGCGGCGGGCTGTATAATTATTAAACAATTGATTTGTCGAAATATTTGAAAAATGATGTAAAAAGCCACAAAAGGATTTGCTTATGCATTAAACAATCGTTATAATGGGCGACCCTTTGATATTAAGGGGGTTAACCGCGAAGAAAGTGGTTAACTATCGTTACAGTCGTGGCATCGATCACGACCTTAGTGATATTTCACTGCTCTTGACACTTGCCTTTATTAGTGGGGTGAGATGCGTCAAGAGTGATTCTTTATATATTTTGGCTTGGAGTTAACTGGTATGTCTAACCAGAGAATTCGTATCCGTCTTAAGTCTTTTGATCACCGTTTAATTGATCAATCTGCTCAAGAGATCGTAGAAACCGCTAAGCGTACTGGCGCACAAGTGTGTGGTCCAATCCCGATGCCTACTCGCATCGAACGCTTCAACGTTCTTACATCACCGCACGTTTACAAAGATGCGCGTGACCAATATGAGATCCGCACTTACAAACGTTTGATCGATATCGTTCAACCTACAGACAAAACTGTAGATGCATTGATGAAATTAGATCTTGCAGCTGGTGTTGATGTTCAGATCGCATTGGGTTAAGGCTTTCGGTTAATTAACGCTCTAAGTTAATTAAGCCGCTTTTTTAGAGGTTTATGCACATGGCTATTGGTTTAGTCGGTCGCAAGTGCGGTATGACCCGTATCTTTACAGATGCTGGTGTTTCTGTACCTGTTACAGTGATTGAGGTTGATCCTAACCGCATCACACAAATCAAAACGCTTGAAACTGATGGTTATCAAGCGATTCAAATCACTACTGGTGAACGTCGCGAATCTCGCGTAACTAACGCTCAGAAAGGTCACTTTGCGAAAGCGGGTGTTGCTGCTGGTCGTCTGGTTCAAGAATTCCGCGTTACAGAAGCTGAGCTTGAAGGTCGTGAAGTTGGTGGTACGCTTACTGTAGATTTGTTCACAGTTGGTCAAATCGTTGACGTAACTGGCACATCTAAAGGTAAAGGTTTCCAAGGTGGTGTTAAGCGTTGGAACTTCCGTACTCAAGACGCTACTCACGGTAACTCTGTTTCTCACCGTGTTCTAGGTTCTACAGGTCAAAACCAGACTCCTGGTCGCGTATTCAAAGGCAAAAAAATGGCTGGCCATTTAGGTGCTGAACGCGTAACTACACAGGGTCTTGAAATCGTTGCAATCGACACAGAGCGTTCAGTTCTAGTTGTTAAAGGCGCGGTTCCTGGTGCTACTGGTGGCGACGTAACTGTTCGTCCTACTATCAAGGCCTGAGGGGAAATAACGTGAATTTAAAAACTGTTTCCGGCTCTGCTGTTGAATTGTCTGAAGTAGCTTTCGGCCGTGAATTTAACGAAGCGCTTGTACACCAAGTTGTTACAGCTTACTTAGCTGGTGGTCGTCAAGGTTCTAAAGCTCAGAAGTCACGTGCAGACGTTTCTGGCGGTGGTAAAAAACCATTCCGTCAAAAAGGTACTGGCCGCGCTCGTGCTGGTTCTATTCGTAGCCCAATCTGGGTTGGCGGTGGTAAAACTTTTGCTGCTCGTCCACAAGACTGGTCTCAAAAAGTGAACCGTAAGATGTACCGCGGTGCAATGCAATGTATCTTAGCTGAACTTGTTCGCCAAGATCGTCTTGTATTAGTTGAAGAGTTTGCTGTTGAAGCGCCTAAAACTAAAGCATTGCTTGCAAAACTGAACGACTTGAATGCAACTCGCGCATTGATCGTTACTGAAGCTGTAGATGAGAATCTATACCTTGCAGCTCGCAACCTTCCACACGTTGATGTGGTTGACGCTACTGCAATCGATCCTGTTAGCTTGATCGCGTTCGATAAAGTTGTAATGTCTGTTGCTGCTGCTAAGAAAATTGAGGTAGAACTCGGATGAACAACGAACGTTTATATCAAGTCCTACAAGGACCTGTATTCTCAGAAAAAGCACAAGTTTTAGGTGAAACTGCTGGTGTTCAAGTGTTCAAGGTTGCATTAAATGCAAACAAGCTTGAAATCAAAAAAGCAGTGGAACAATTATTTGGTGTAGAAGTTGTTAAAGTTAACACGACTATCACTAAAGGTAAGACTAAACGCTTTGGTAAAACTATCGGACGTCGTTCTGATGTTAAAAAAGCATACGTCACCCTGAAAGCTGGCCAAGATGTTGAAATGGCTGACTTGGGCGATACCGCTGAAACCGCAGCGGAATAAGGACGAAAATTATGCCTATTCAAAAATGTAAGCCAACGTCTCCAGGACGTCGCTTTGTAGAGAAAGTGGTTCATGATCACCTTCACAAAGGCGCGCCATATGCTCCGTTGGTAGAAGCTAAAAAACGTACTGGTGGTCGTAACAACAACGGTCACATTACGACTCGTCACGTTGGTGGTGGCCACAAACAGCACTACCGTATCGTTGACTTCAAACGTAACAAAGACGGCGTTCCTGCTGTAGTTGAGCGTATTGAATACGATCCTAACCGTACTGCACACATCGCACTGCTGAAGTATGCTGACGGTGAACGTCGTTATATTATTGCGCCTAAAGGCTTACGTGCTGGTGATAAAGTACAGTCTGGTAACGATGCTCCAATTCGTCCAGGTAACTGCTTGCCACTTCGCAACATGCCTATCGGTTCTACACTTCATAACATCGAACTTAAAATCGGTAAAGGCGCGCAGTTAGCTCGTTCAGCTGGTACTTCAGTTCAGTTGTTGGGTCGTGACGGTTCTTACGCTATCGTTCGTTTACGTTCTGGTGAAATGCGTAAAGTACACGTTGAATGTCGTGCTGTATTGGGTGAAGTTTCTAACTCAGAAAGCAACTTGCGTTCACTTGGTAAAGCAGGTGCTTCACGCTGGCGTGGCGTTCGTCCTACCGTACGTGGTATGGCGATGAACCCGGTTGACCACCCACACGGTGGTGGTGAAGGGCGTAACAAAGGTATTCAACCTGTAAGCCCATGGGGTCAAAAAGCTAAAGGGTACAAGACACGTACCAACAAGCGTACGACTAAGATGATTATTCGCGACCGTCGCGTTAAGTAACAAGTAAAGGAATCTGACTAATGCCTCGTTCATTGAAAAAAGGCCCATTCGTCGATGCGCACTTGTTCGCTAAGGTTGAAGCGGCTGTTGCGAGCAACTCTCGTAAGCCGATCAAAACTTGGTCGCGTCGTTCGATGATTCTTCCGGATTTTGTTGGTCTAACAATTTCTGTACACAATGGTCGTAACCACGTTCCAGTAATCGTTACTGAACACATGGTTGGCCATAAACTAGGTGAATTCGCGCCAACTCGTACCTATCGTGGTCACGGTGTTGACAAGAAGTCTAAACGTTAATAGGTGCTATGATGGAAGTAACTGCTAAATTACGCGGTGCCGCTATCTCGGCACAAAAGGCACGTTTGGTTGCAGACCTTATTCGCGGCAAATCTGTTGCGCATGCGCTTAACATCCTGAACTTCAGCAACAAAAAAGCTGCTGTACTGGTTAAAAAAGCGTTGGAATCTGCAATTGCAAATGCTGAACACAATAACAGTTTAGATGTAGACGACCTTAAAGTTTCTACGATCTACGTTGATGAAGGCATGAGCCTGAAACGTATTATGCCACGTGCTAAAGGCCGTGCAGATCGTATTACTAAGCGTACTTGTCACATCACCGTTAAGGTAGGGGTTTGATATGGGTCAGAAGGTTCATCCAATCGGTATCCGCCTAGGTGTTGTGAAACGTCATAACGCTAACTGGTATGCGAATCCGAAACAATACGCTGAATACTTGCTTAAAGACCTTCAAGTTCGTGAGTTTTTAACTAAAAAACTTAAGAACGCAATGGTAAGCAATATTCTTATCGAACGTCCGACAGGCGCTGCTAAAGTAACTATTAGCACTGCTCGTCCTGGTATCGTTATCGGTAAAAAAGGCGAAGACATTGAGAAATTACAGCGCGAACTTACCAACATTATGGGTGTTCCAGCGCAAGTAAGCATCAACGAAATCGATCGTCCAGACTTAGACGCACGTCTGGTTGCTGAAGCAATCGCTTCTCAATTAGAAAAGCGTGTAATGTTCCGTCGTGCTATGAAGCGTGCGGTTCAAAACACTATGCGTGCTGGTGCCAAAGGTATCAAAGTTGAAGTTTCTGGCCGTTTAGGCGGTGCTGAGATCGCTCGTACAGAATGGTATCGTGAAGGTCGTGTACCTCTACATACACTTCGTGCGGACATCGACTACGCGACTATGCGTGCTGAAACGACTTACGGTACGATTGGTGTTAAAGTTTGGATCTTCCGTGGTGAGATCTTGGGCGGCATGAAACAAGTCATGAACCCAGCTCCAGCTGAAGAACGTCCAGCTAAACGCGGTCGCGGTCGTGGTGAAGGTCAAGAGCGTCGTGGTCGTCGCAATGATCGTTCTGCTGAAAAAGGAGAATAATCCATGTTGCAACCTAAACGTACTAAGTTCCGTAAGGTTCAAAAAGGCCGTAACACTGGTCTAGCGCACCGTGGTAGCACTGTATCTTTCGGTTCTATCGCACTTAAAGCGACTGAACGTGGTCGTATGACTGCGCGTCAGATCGAAGCTGCGCGTCGTACAATCAGCCGTCGTGTTAAACGTGGTGGTAAGATCTTTATCCGTGTATTCCCGGACAAACCAATTACTGAAAAACCATTAGAAGTTCGTATGGGTAACGGTAAAGGTAACGTGGAATACTGGGTTTGCGAAATCAAACCAGGTAAGATCCTGTACGAAATGGAAGGTGTGAACGATGAATTAGCAACTGAAGCATTCAAGCTTGCTGCTGCTAAACTTCCGTTTAAAACCACTATCGTGACTCGGACGGTAATGTAATGAAAACTAAAGATCTACGTGAAAAGTCGGTAGAAGAGTTGAAAGCTTTGCTTGATGAGCAACAGCTTAACCAATTCCGTCTTCGTATGGCGAAAGCAACTGGTCAATTGGGCAAATCGCACGAAGTGCAAGTCGCTCGTAAAACTATTGCTCGTATTAAGACACTCCTTACCGAAAAACAGGGGAACGGACAATGAGTGATAAAACAGTCCGCACGTTAACCGGCAAAGTCGTAAGCGACAAAATGGACAAGTCTATTGTTGTGCTTATTGAACGTCGTGTTCAACACCCGTTGTATGGCAAATCAATCCGCCGTTCAACAAAATTACATGCTCATGATGAGAACAATACCGCTAAAATCGGTGATGTTGTAACCATCAAAGAAAGCCGCCCAATTTCTAAAACTAAGTCTTGGACTCTAGTTGAAGTTGTTGAAGCAGCTGCTGAGTAATTAACGTTCTTGTTGCATCATCGGTCAATTTCGAGTACTCTTTGAGCCTTTCGAAATTGTGACCGGTGATGCTCGGTTTTGGAGTAGGGCAATGATTCAAACCGAAACGATGCTCGACGTAGCAGACAACAGTGGTGCTCGCCGCGTACAATGTATTAAAGTACTTGGTGGTTCACATCGTCGTTATGCTTCTGTTGGCGACATTATTAAAGTTACTGTAAAAGAAGCAATTCCACGCGCACGTGTTAAAAAAGGTGACGTGATGAATGCTGTAGTTGTACGTACAAAATTCGGTATCCGTCGTCCAGATGGTTCTGTGATTCGTTTCGACGATAACGCAGCCGTTATTTTGAACAACAACAAAGCGCCGATTGCTACTCGTATTTTCGGACCAGTGACTCGTGAACTTCGTACTGAACAGTTCATGAAAATTATTTCATTGGCTCCTGAAGTTCTATAAGAGGCAATCATGGCTAAGATTAAAAAAGGCGATCAAGTAATCGTGATCGCAGGTAAAGAAAAAGGCAAACAGGGTACTGTTTTGTCAGTTTCTAATGACCGCGTTAAGGTTGAAGGCCTTAACCTGGTTAAGAAGCATCAAAAGCCGAACCGTGTTACTGGCGCTGAAGGCGGCATCGTAACTCAGGAAGCTTCGCTTCATATTTCAAACGTGGCAATTTTTAATGCTACAACCCAAAAGGCTGACCGTGTTGGTTACCAAACGATTGACGGCGTGAAAACTCGCGTTTACAAATCAAATGGTGAATCAGTGGCGGTAGCGAAGTAATAGGTTGAAATAGGCAATGGCCAGACTTAAAACACGTTACAACGACGAACTTAAAGCTCAATTACAAGAACAATTGGGCATTAAGAATGTGATGGAGATCCCTCGCATCACTAAAATCACTATCAACATGGGTGTTGGTGCAGCTGCTGCTGACAAGAAACTCCTTGATGGTGCTCTTTCTGATATGCAAGCTATCGCTGGTCAAAAACCAGTTCTTACGTTAGCTCGTAAATCTATCGCAGGTTTTAAAATCCGTGATGGTTGGCCGATTGGTTGTAAAGTTACTTTACGCGGCGAACGCATGTACGAATTCTTAGACCGTTTGATCTCTATCGCGATCCCTCGTATCCGTGACTTCCGTGGTTTCTCTGCGAAATCATTTGATGGTCGTGGTAACTACTCTATGGGTCTTAAAGAACAAATCGTTTTCCCTGAAATCGATTTCGATAAGATTGATCGTATTCGTGGTATGGATATTACCATCACTACGACTGCTCGCACCGATGACGAAGGCCGTGCGCTTATGCGTGCATTCGGCTTCCCGTTCAAATAAGAGGTCGATATGGCTAAGAAAAGTATGATTAATCGCGAATTGAAACGCGAAGCTACTGTTGCTAAATACGCTGCAAAACGTGCTGAATTAAAAGCTGTTATTGCAAACGTAAATGCAAGCGACGAAGAGCGTTTCGAAGCGATGATGAAGTTACAAGCATTACCACGTAATGCGTCTCCAGTGCGTCTTCGTAACCGTTGTGGTTTAACTGGTCGTCCTCATGGTTACTTCCGTAAGTTCGGTTTAAGCCGTAACAAATTACGTGACACAGTAATGCAAGGTGATGTACCTGGCGTTGTTAAGGCAAGCTGGTAAGGAGCGACTAGAATGAGTATGCAAGATACCGTTGCCGACATGTTAACTCGTGTTCGTAACGCACAAATGGCGAAGAAACAAACTGTTTCTATGCCTAACTCTAAGTTGAAAGTTGCGATTGCAAACGTACTTCAACAAGAAGGTTACATTGCCAATGTAGAAGTTGCTGACGTTGAAGGCAAAGCAACTCTTACTTTGACATTAAAGTATTTCGAAGGCAAACCAGTTATCGAAACTGTGAAACGCGTAAGCCGTCCTGGTCTACGTCAGTATCGCGGTAAAGATGCACTTCCAAGCGTTAAGCAAGGTTTAGGTATTGCAATTGTTTCTACAAGCAAAGGCATCATGACTGATCGCGCTGCACGTGCTGCGGGCGTTGGTGGTGAAGTTATTGCTTTTGTTTCTTAATAGGTGATTCCTCATGTCTCGTGTGGCTAAAGCCCCAGTAACTGTACCTAACGGTGTAACAGTTACTCAGAACGGCCGGCAGGTCGAAGTGAAAGGCAGCAAAGGTACATTGTCTTTCAACCTGCATGCGCTGGTCGAGCTAAAACAGGAAGATGGTACTCTTCAAGTTGCTCCAGTAAAAGAGTCGAAAGACGCTTGGATGCAAGCTGGTACTGCTCGCGCTGTATTAAACAACCTTGTAAAAGGTGTGAACGAAGGTTTCGAACGTAAGTTACAACTGATCGGTGTTGGTTATAAAGCTGCGGTTAAAGGTACTGTTGTTAACCTTAACCTTGGTTTCTCTCATCCAATCGATTACAGCCTTCCTGAAGGTGTAACTGCAGAAACTCCTACTGCAACTGAAATCATCCTGAAATCTGCTAACAAGCAATTATTAGGTCAGGTAGCAGCTGAGATCCGTGGTTACCGTCCACCAGAGCCATATAAAGGTAAAGGTGTTCGTTATTCTGACGAAGTTGTACTTCGTAAAGAAGCTAAGAAGAAATAAGGCGCGAGGTTCTTATGAACGAAAAGAAACAATCCCGTTTGCG
The DNA here is from genome assembly GCF_013418645.1 of Acinetobacter sp. YH12132. Lineage (NCBI taxonomy): Bacteria > Pseudomonadati > Pseudomonadota > Gammaproteobacteria > Moraxellales > Moraxellaceae > Acinetobacter > Acinetobacter sp. YH12132. Next base: position 178,694 of record NZ_VPBR01000003.1, on the reverse strand, counting down.
TCGTGCGAAAAGCACACGCTTGCACATCCGTGCATTGGGTGCGACTCGTTTGTGTGTAAACCGCACTCCGCGTCACATCTATGCTCAAGTTATCTCAGCAGATGGTGGCAAAGTTTTAGCGCAAGCTTCTACTTTAGATGCTACTTTACGTGCTGGTACAACTGGTAACGTTGAAGCTGCCAAGAAAGTTGGTGCTTTAATCGCAGAACGTGCGAAAGCAGCTGGTGTAACTAAAGTTGCATTTGACCGTTCTGGTTTTAAATATCATGGTCGTATCAAAGCCTTGGCTGATGCTGCTCGTGAAAACGGCTTGGAGTTCTAATCATGGCTAAAGTTGAACAAAACGAAGGTCTTGTTGAAAAGCTGGTAGCCGTTGATCGTGTTGCCAAAGTTGTTAAGGGTGGTCGTATCTTCTCTTTCACAGCATTAACTGTTGTGGGTGACGGTAATGGTCGCGTAGGTTTTGGTCGTGGTAAAGCGCGTGAAGTTCCAGCTGCTATTTCTAAAGCACTTGAAGCTGCTCGTCGCAACATGATTACTGTTGACCTTGTTGACGGTACTGTTCAGCATCCTATTCATGCTCGTCACGGTGCAAGCCGCGTTTACATGCAACCTGCTTCTGAAGGTACTGGTGTAATTGCTGGTGGCGCTATGCGTGCAGTTCTAGAGGCTGTTGGCGTGCGTAACGTATTAACAAAATGTTATGGCTCTACAAATGCTGCGAACGTAGTAAACGCGACTTTCAACGGTCTGCGTGATATGACTTCTCCTGAGAAAGTCGCTGCGAAACGTGGTCTGACTGTAGAACAAATTCAAGGGTAATCAATCATGAAAACGATTAAAGTTACCCAGACTAAATCTGCATCGCACCGCTTGAAAAATCACAAGCTTTGCCTGAAAGGTTTAGGTCTGCGTCGTATTGGTCATACTGTAGAAGTGCAAGATACGCCTTCTAACCGTGGTATGATCAACCAAGTCTACTATATGGTTAGTGTAGAGGAATAAGCCATGACTCTGCGTTTAAATGAACTTGCACCTGCAGAAGGTGCTAAACGTGAAAACCGTCGTCTGGGCCGTGGTATCGGTTCTGGCGTAGGTAAGACTGGTGGCCGTGGTGTCAAAGGTCAAAAATCACGTAAGAGCGGTGGCGTACGTCCAGGTTTCGAAGGTGGTCAAACTGCGTTATATCGTCGTTTACCTAAATTCGGTTTCACTAGCCAAATCGCTTTAAAAACTGCTGAAGTACGTTTATCTGAGCTTGCTAAAGTTGAAGGCGACATCGTTAGCCTAGAAACTTTAAAAGCGGCGAACGTTGTGCGTAAAGACATGATCCGTGCGCGTATCGTACTTTCTGGTGAAATTACTCGTGCTTTCACTGTTCAAGGTGTTGCATTGACTAAAGGCGCTAAAGCTGCTGTTGAAGCTGCTGGCGGTAAAGTCGAGGAGTAATCTCCAGTGTCTATGTCTCCTAGTTCTTCAGGTCATGTACATATGATGAAAGGCCAACCATTTCACGTGAAATATCGTGAAATTATTCGCCGAATGATGTTTCTCATTGGTGCGTTATTGGTATTTCGACTAGGAGCGCATATTCCAGTACCAGGCATTAATAATGCCGCACTTGAAAATCTTTTTAATGCAAACTCAGGTACTATCCTGGGTTTGTTTAACATGTTTTCGGGTGGTGCATTAGAGCGAATGTCGATTCTTGCTCTCGGGATCATGCCCTACATCTCTGCGTCTATTATCGTGCAGCTGATGTCAACCGTGGTTCCTTCGCTGGAAGCTTTAAAGAAAGAAGGCGAGCAGGGCAAGCGTAAAATTAATCAATATACGCGCCAAGGTACCTTGTTCCTTGCCTTAGTACAGGCAATCGGGATGTGTGCAGGTCTGATCAGTCAAGGGATTACCTTAACGTCAGGTCTTGCGTTTTACGTTCCGGCAGTCACCTCGCTGGTGGCGGGTACAATGTTCCTGATGTGGTTGGGTGAACAGATTACCGAACGTGGGGTGGGCAATGGTATTTCCATGATCATCTTCGCCGGTATCGTTGCCGGATTGCCAAATCTGATTTTGCAATCGCTATCTTCAGTCGATAATGGTCAAACCAGCCTGATTGGTCTGGTGATTTTTGGTCTGTTGTCACTGGCGGTACTGGCAGCCATTGTGTTTATCGAGAAAGCGCAACGTCGTATTCCGGTAAACTATGCTCAAAAACAGCAAGGTCGTCGTGTATTTACTGCACAGCAAACCCATTTGCCATTAAAAATTAATATGGCAGGTGTGATTCCGGCAATTTTTGCCAGCTCTCTGCTGTTGTTCCCGGCCAGTCTGGGTCAATGGGTAGGAAGTGCGGATCCTGATGCAGGGATTATCAAGCGTAGCTTGCAAGATCTGGCACTCGTATTGTCGCCTGGACAGCCATTGTATTTGGTGCTCTTTGGTGCGTTAATTATCTTTTTCTGTTATTTCTATACCGCGCTAGTTTTTAGTCCGAAAGAAGTGTCAGAGAACTTGAAACGCAGCGGAGCTTATGTGCCTGGTATTCGCCCAGGTGAGCAAACTGCTCGTTACTTAGATCATATTCTCAATCGTTTGACCTTTATTGGTTCGATTTATATCACAGTGGTCTGCTTGATGCCGATGGTATTGCAGAGCTCGTTTGGTATTCCATTCTATTTGGGTGGTACCTCATTATTGATCGTTGTGGTAGTCGTGATGGACTTTATGGCTCAGCTTCAAGCACATCTCACCTCGCACCAGTACGATAATCAAACGTTAATGAGAAAAACGACTGCTCATCCTAAGGGATAAGCGCACTTAGAGGTTTCATCATGAAAGTACAAGCTTCTGTAAAGAAAATTTGTGGTAGCTGTAAAGTTATCCGTCGTAATGGGGTTATCCGCGTAATTTGCAGCGCAGAACCTCGTCATAAGCAGCGTCAAGGTTAATCTGATCAAGACCTGTTGATTTCAGTAGGCTAATTAGGTTATTATCCGCCCCTCAAGATTTTTGTGGGGCGGTTGATTATCTTAACTGCCTTTTTGGAGAAAATTGAATGGCTCGTATTGCCGGTGTAAACATTCCGGATAACAAGCATGCTGTTATCTCTCTAACGTACATCTTTGGTATTGGTCGCCACACTGCTAAGAACATCTTAGCTGCTGCTGGTATCGCTACTACCACTAAGATCCGTGAATTAGATGACGCTCAGCTTGATGCGATTCGTGCAGAAGTTGCTAAGGTTCCGACCGAAGGTGACTTACGTCGCGAAATTTCCATGAACATTAAACGTTTAATGGATTTAGGCTGCTACCGCGGTCTTCGTCATCGTCGCAGCTTGCCTGTCCGTGGTCAACGCACCAAAACTAACGCACGTACCCGTAAAGGTCCGCGCAAACCAATTAAGAAATAAGATTTCTGGAAGCTAAAAGATGGCTAAAGATACTCGCACACGCAAGAAGGTCACCCGTACCGTCTCTGAAGGTGTTGCACACATTCACGCTTCTTTTAATAACACCATTGTGACTATTACCGATCGTCAAGGTAATGCACTGGCTTGGGCCACTTCAGGTGGACAAGGCTTCCGTGGATCACGTAAATCAACTCCGTTTGCTGCTCAGGTAGCTGCTGAAGTTGCTGGTAAAGCTGCTTTAGATTACGGTTTGAAAAACTTGGACGTCCTTGTAAAAGGTCCTGGTCCAGGTCGTGAGTCTGCGGTTCGTGCATTAGGTGCAGTGGGTTATAAAATTAACAGCATTACCGATGTGACTCCAATTCCTCACAACGGTTGCCGTCCACCTAAAAAACGTCGCGTGTAAGGAGAAACATTCATGGCTCGTTATATTGGTCCAAAATGCAAACTCTCTCGCCGCGAAGGGACAGACCTGCAACTAAAATCTGGCGTTAAACCTTTTGACGTCAAAACTAAAAAACACGCTAAAGCTCCTGGCCAACATGGCGGGGCTCGTGGTGGTAAGCAATCTGAGTATTCACTACAATTACGTGAAAAACAAAAAGTACGTCGTATGTACGGTGTTTTAGAGCGTCAATTTAGTAATTACTATAAAGAAGCAGCTCGTGTTAAAGGCGCAACAGGTGAAAACTTGTTGAAATTGCTTGAAAGCCGTCTTGATAACGTCGTTTATCGCATGGGTTTTGGTTCTACACGTGCAGAAGCTCGTCAGCTTGTATCTCACCGTAGCATTACTTTGAATGGCCGTCGTGTTAACATCGCGTCTATCCAAGTTAAAGCTGGTGACGTGATCGCAGTTCACGAAGGTGCTAAACAACAATTACGTATCAAAAACGCAATTGAATTAGCTGCTCAACGTGGTATCCCTTCTTGGATGGAAGTTGATCACGCTAAATTAGAAGGTACGTTCAAAGCTGCACCAGATCGTTCTGATTTACCTGCTGAAATCAACGAAAGCTTGATTGTAGAATTGTATTCTAAATAATCCTTGAGGTAGCAATAATGACGCGTACTGCAAATGAGTTTCTAACTCCGCAAGCGATCAAGGTCGAAGCGGTTAGCGGGACCTCGGCAAAAGTTATTCTGGAACCATTAGAGCGTGGCTTTGGTCATACTCTTGGTAATGCTTTACGTCGCATCCTTCTTTCTTCTTTACCTGGCGCAGCTGTGGTTGAAGTTGAAATTGAGGGTGTTGAGCACGAGTACAGTACCTTAGAAGGCTTGCAGCAGGACATCGTCGAGCTCTTGCTGAACCTGAAAGGATTGTCTATTAAGCTATTCGATCAAAATGAAGCTTATTTGACATTGGAAAAACAAGGTCCAGGTGACGTTACTGCAGCTGACCTTCGTTTACCGCATAATGTTGAAGTGGTTAACCCTGAACACTTGATCGGCACTCTAAGTGCATCAGGCGCGTTAAAAATGCGTTTGAAAGTGGCTCAAGGCCGTGGTTATGAAACATCTGACTCACGTTTCCCTGAAGGCGAAACTCGCCCAGTGGGTCGTTTACAGTTAGATGCTTCTTATAGCCCGATCAAACGTGTGTCTTACATCGTAGAAAATGCGCGTGTAGAACAACGTACTGACCTTGACAAGCTGATCATTGATCTTGAAACCAACGGTACTGTTGATCCTGAAGAAGCAATCCGCAAAGCGGCAACAATCTTGCAACAACAAATTGCAATCTTTGTTGACCTTCAGAAAGATCAGGCACCTGTGGCTCAAGAACCTCGTGAAGAAGTTGACCCAATTTTGCTTCGTCCAGTAGATGATCTAGAGCTTACTGTTCGTTCTGCTAACTGTTTGAAAGCAGAAAATATTTACTACATTGGTGATCTTGTACAGCGTACCGAGGTTGAGTTACTTAAAACACCTAACCTGGGTAAAAAATCGCTTACTGAGATCAAAGATGTTCTGGCATCGAAAGGCTTGCAGCTCGGCATGCGTTTAGAGAACTGGCCACCAGCTAGTCTCCGCATGGACGACCGCTTCGCTTATCGTAGCCGTTAATTAAGTAGGACTATTCACCATGCGTCATCGTAATAGTGGTGTGAAATTAGGCCGTACCAGCAGCCACCGTAAGGCGTTGTTCCAAAACTTAACCAATGCTTTAGTTGAGCACGAGTTAATTAAAACAACTTTGCCTAAAGCGAAAGAACTTCGCCGCGTTGCTGAGCCTTTAATCACTTTAGCTAAAAACGATACAGTTGCAAACCGTCGTTTGGCGTTTGCTCGTACTCGTAATGCAGCAACTGTTGGTAAATTATTTACCGTTCTTGGCCCTCGTTACAAAGAACGTAACGGCGGTTATCTACGTGTTCTTAAAGCGGGCTTCCGTGCAGGTGATGCTGCACCGATGGCTTACGTTGAACTTGTAGATCGCGAAGTTAAATAATTTCGCAAGAGCAGTTCAGTTGTTCTAAAAAAGGTCGGTTTTTTAAACCGGCCTTTTTTTATGGCCAGTTGTCAGACAATTTTTCTGTTGTGTCCCGAATTGATATAAATTTTATCGCTTTTTATTAAACTTGACATTGAGTATTGTCAAATTTGTGCTTTAATAAAAACAGAACGTTGAACAGGTATAAAAACAAAATGGACAAGCATGTTGATATTCTGATTGTGGGTGCGGGCATCTCTGGTATTGGTCTGGCCGCGCATCTTTCCAAACACTGCCCGCAGCGCACCTTTGAAATTATCGAGCGTCGTGAGAGCTTTGGGGGCACTTGGGATTTATTTAAATATCCGGGTATTCGTTCCGATTCGGATATGTCGACCTTTGGCTTTAATTTTAAGCCCTGGACGCAAGACAGCATTCTGGCTGATGGCGCTTCAATTAAGAACTATCTGTCAGAAGTGATTGCAGAGTATCAACTGAAATCCAAAATTCATTTCCAGCATCGGGTGCTGTCTGCCAATTATGATAGCCAGACCCAGAAATGGTCTGTCGTGATTGAAAATGCACAGGGCAAAAAACAGACCTGGATCGCCAATTTTGTTCTGGGGTGTACCGGTTATTACAATTATGATCAGGGCTTCCAGCCGGATTTCCCGAATCAGTCGGCATTTAAAGGTACTTTTATTCATCCACAGCATTGGCCGGAAAACTTCGATTATTCTGGTAAAAAAGTGGTGATTATTGGCAGTGGTGCTACCGCTATTACCTTGGTGCCTGCAATGGTCAAAGGCGGTGCAGCGCATGTCACCATGCTGCAGCGCTCACCGACCTATATTGCTTCCATTCCATCGGTAGATTTTATCTATAACAACATGCGCAAGGTGTTGCCGGAGGAGCTGGCTTATAAGCTGACGCGGGCACGAAATATTGGTATGCAACGCGGTGTGTATGCGCTGGCACAGAAACAGCCGAAGCTGCTGCGTAAATTTTTATTAAAGTCAATTGAGATGCAGCTGAAAGGCAAAGTGGATATGAAACACTTTAGCCCGAGCTATAATCCATGGGATCAGCGTCTGTGTGTGGTGCCAGATGGAGATTTGTTTCAAGTGCTGCGTGAAGGGCAGGCCAGTGTTGAAACCGACCAGATTGAAGCCTTTACCGAACAGGGCATCCAGTTAAAATCTGGCAAACATCTCGACGCAGATGTGATTGTGTCGGCTACCGGTCTGCAAATTCAGATTTTAGGCGGGGTTAAAGCCACCATTGATCATCAGCCTTTGGATACCTCGAAACATATGCTGTATCAGGGTGTGATGGTCAGCGATGTGCCGAATATGGCCATGATTATTGGCTATATCAATGCCTCCTGGACTTTAAAAGTTGATATTGCTGCGGATTATATCTGCCGTCTGATTAATCATATGGATCAGCAAGGCTATACCGAAGTGATTGCGGAAGGTGATCCTTCAGAGTTGATGGAAGACACTGTGATGGGTAGTTTAACTTCGGGTTATATTGCCCGTGCCGCGAATGTGATGCCAAAGCAGGGTAAACATGCGCCTTGGCGGGTGAGCAATAATTACCTGAAAGACCGTAAGGATTTAAAACAGGCTTCATTTGCTGATCCGGTGCTGAAGTTCCGTAAAGCAGTCAGTGAGTCTGCACGTAAACCTAAACTGGTGTCTTAAGCACACATCATCATGATCGTGCAATGAACAAAGGAAGCTCAATTGAGCTTCCTTGTTGTTTATATCGGGTTCTACGCTTGTAATGCGTTATAGGGAGCGGGAAATCAGCTCTTTCATAATTTCATTGGTACCGGCATAAATCCGGTTGGCGCGATTGTCTAAATACGCACGGGCAATCGGATATTCCAGCATATAGCCATAGCCGCCATGCAATTGCAGACATTCATCCACCACTTTGGAAAACAGCTCCGAGATTTTGTATTTGGCCGCCGCTGCTGCATCAACACTTAGCTGATCTTCGAGCTGCAGTTCCATACACCGGTCCAGATAGGCGCGGCAGAAATCAATTTCAGTGCGCATTTCCGCCAGTTTAAAGCGGGTATTCTGAAAGGCGCCAATCGGTTTGCCAAAGGCTTTACGTTCTTTGGTGTATTGCAGGGTATGCGCAAAGGCTGCTTCGGCACCAGCTTGGCAGATAATCGCCACAATCATGCGTTCCCAGGCCAGCTCTTTCATCAGCATGATAAAGCCCATGCCTTCCATGCCGAGCAGGTTTTCTTTGGGTACCCGGACATTGTCAAAAAACAGCTCGCAGGTGTCCTGACCTTTCATGCCAATTTTATTCAGCGGTTTACCTTTGCTAAAACCGGCACGATCTGCCTCGACCATAATCAGCGACAGGTTGGCAGAACCTTTGTCGCTATTGCCAGTTTTACACACCACAATCGCCATATCGCATAAATAGCCATTGGTAATAAAGATTTTTGAGCCGTTAATGACGTATTCATCGCCCTCTAAAACTGCTGTGGTGCGTACCGCCTGTAAATCTGAGCCTGTGCCCGGTTCGGTCATGGCAATGGCGGTGACCACTTCACCTGTCGCCATTTTCGGCAACCAGTACTGTTTTTGCTGTTCGTTGCCAAAGTTATGAATATAGTTGGCGACAATATCGGAATGCAGCGAGAAGCCGGTGGCCGAGTCGCCAGCATAGGCCTGTTCTTCAATCAGAATCATACTGTAGAGGCGATCTACCCCGGAGCCACCATACTGCTCTGGCATGGTGGTACACAGCAGCCCCAGTTCACCGGCCTTGTTCCATAAATCGCGGTCTACATGCTGTTGCTGTTCATATTTTTCCGTATTCGGCAAAACTTCCTTTTCATAAAACTTGCGCACCGTATCGCGGAATGCCTCATGCTCACTCTGAAATAATTTTCGTGGCAACATGTTGTTGAGTGGGCGAATTGCAGCAGATTGCATGGTTAGAGTTCCTTCACTTATTTTTATGCCTTGAAACTAAAGCAAACTGAGCCGGCAGTACAATGTGCAGAAACATCATTTCTGGCTTTTTGCTGGCGGTTTTGGTCAGTCCGATAAATTCATCGAAACTTTTTCTGGGCTGGGTTAAACTAATTGCGATATCAATATGATGTGGACAAAACCATGAGTGAAGACATTAGCTTAGAAGAGCGTAAAGTGATTTATCGTGCCCGTCGCGGTTTAAAGGAAATTGATGTCTACTTTGATCCTTATGTGAAAAACTATTATTTAACCGCTGATCCGGAAGAAAAAGCCACGTTTGCGGCGCTGGTTGAACAGGAAGATCCGGATTTACTGGACTGGTTTATGGAAGTGTCTGAACCGCCACGCCCGGAAATGCGCGAGCTGATCCGTAAATTAAAACACTATGTCCACGGCTAAGCGCGACTTTCAGCTGAAACCGAGCCGTCTGGCGCTGCTGTTTCAGCTGAGCCTGCTGATTCTATTTTCTGTTTTAAGTTTTCAATTATTACATCCGCTGCTTTGGCTGCTAGGTCTGCTCCTGGCGGCTGTCAGTTATTACGGGTTTCAGCGACGCTCCCAATTAACCGCCTTGGCGCATTTAGATGGGGCAGAGTGGAGTCTGCAGTTTAATTCTGGCTCCAAGATTCAACGCGGTCTGCTCGAGCATATTCTGGATCATCAGCTGTATCTGGTGCTGTATTTTCATCATGCACCGGTCAAATCTGCAGTCATCTGGCGTGACCAAGTTTCGTTTGCAGAGTGGAAAGCCTTAAAAACATTGGCAAAAACCATCTAATTGTCAGACAGTTGTATATTTTAATATAAAAATAAGATATTGATTTTAAATAAATTTATAAAGTCTACCATTTTATTTGTCCTACACAGTCACGGTAAATTGGCAAAAAATACCGATTGTTGGACAAAAGCCTCTTGTGTTTGAAAATTATCCAGATATATTAAAGACACCAACAGCAAACAGGGAAATCGCCAGGGTGATCGCCACGTGAATGTTTCTGGTCATCGCAATTGTGTTCAATTGTGGCTGGATGATGAGGAAGCTTGCTGAAGGAACGAATTGCACCAATAAAATGCCCGTAATTGGGTTCCAGTTAATAAGTAGCATGTGCTGAACCGTCGCAATGCTACTTTTTTTTGCCTAAAATTTGGCTTTCCTGCAAATTCAGTCAATTTTCTTGCCCGCTTTTCATGTCAAAGTACAGCTCTCAGATTAGAGTAAATGCTCTTTTATTCAGATAATGCATCTGATATGTTTGTTGCCATGGACATAAACACAATTATAGAGGACAGGAAAATGTCGCAAGTCCAAAAAATCTGCCAGGGTGTGGCGGTTATTGCATTCACAACAACACTTCTTTCCGGCTGTTCACAAGTGGTGAAAACCGGTGCCAATGTGGCTTTAGGTTTTACAGAAAAACATATTGTTCCTCCCATTCTGGCTATGGATGATGCCGAAATGGTCTGTAGCAGTGGTAATTCCCTGACCCCTGCAATTATGGCCACCAAAGATATGGGGGCAGACCCGACCCGGGTTGCGGTGCTAATGTATTCAGCCGCCGGTATCTGTGCGGAAAACCGTGCCCTAGATGCCGAGCTGCGTTATTTGCGTGCGTCAAAAGCCGGACAGGTCAGTGAAGCGCAAGATGCCCGGATTGAACAGAAACGCTGGGCGGCCATTGCGGCACAGCGCCAATATACCGGTTATCAGTTATTTCAGAATCGCTGGGAAAAGAAATACAGAAAACCACTGGGTGAAGGCTGCCCGAAAATGAATAGCGATATTGATCAGACCGTATATTTGCTTGGCATGATCAGCGGTTTGCAGGCCATGACCAATGACATTAACTCGGGCGGTGCGGTGCATGTGCCCAAAGATATTGCTGCCGTGGTCGAGCGTGGCATGACCTGTCTGAACAACGAAAAGTTCTGGGGTGCACCACAAGCCACCCGTGCCGTGATCTGGACCTTGTTGCCAGGTGCGGGAGAGGGCAAACCGGAGCCGTATCAGACCCTGAAACAGTCGATGCAAATTGGCGAGCAGAAAGGCGTGCGCCTGTCGCATGCCCTGTATGCAGTGGCCGCGCAGGCCAGCGGCGATGATGCCAAGATTCGTGATGCGCTAAAATCATTTGCGGCTGCACGCACCGAAGAAAAACCAATTAACCCGCAATTCAAGCTAATTGACAGCATGGCTGCCACCATGGTGCAGGGGATTTCAGACCGTTACTGGACTGAAAATACCGGGGTACGTACTGCCGATGATGGCATGAGCCGTTTCTGGGATGAGCAGGACAATGCGTCTGAACTGGATGATTTATTTGGTGAAGATACAAGCGCTGATCCAGATACGGAACTCAACAATCTGTAAATAGTCGCTACGAGGAGGACGCTTTATACTTAAAAGATTCAACAGGGACAACGACATGACACTTCATTTTTTCAGTAAGAAAATTATTTTTATTGCCGTGTTTATGTCGCTGGCGGCCTGTTTGCAGGTGTTTGCGGATCATTTTATTTATTGGCGTCCTGCTCTGTTACAAGAATTCTGGCGCTTGTGGACAGCGCATTGGGTGCATGTGGGTTGGGTGCATTATCTGCTGAATATTCTGGCCTTTGCCTGTTTGCCTTTTATTTTTCCGCGGGTCAAAACCTGGCATTTTGTCAGCCTGTTATTGCTGTTACCTCCGGCTATCAGTTTCAGTTTCTATTTCCTGTTTCCACATATTGAAGCCTATGCCGGCCTGTCTGGGGTGCTGCATGGAGCGTATATGGCAGTGGCGGTGGTGCATCTGCTTGATGCTCAAGAACGCCGGTTTGCCGCGCTGGTATTGCTGCTGATTCTGGCCAAACTGCTGTGGGAAAATACCTTTGGCAGTAAGGAAACGGCCGAGCTGATTGGCAGCCCGGTACTGGTCGAGGCGCATTTGCTGGGCGTGATCTGGGGTGCGGGATTGGCGATTGTCTATCTGATCTATACCTACAGCTTGAAAAAGTGATCCGGTTGACCATTTCTACCAAAAAGAAAATGAATATTGTCATTTTAAATGAATGTACTTTGATGCACATTCGAAAAGAATGACAACAAGATTTGAATAGCAGCAGGATGGCTGCTTGCTACAGGATGCGCGAAATACGGCCCTGTTGCCGTTTCCGAAAATAAAAAAACAGGAAAAAATATGTCAAATCAAGGACAACGCAGATCCGGACTGGATCTGCTCAGATATATATGGACAGAATGGATTTCTGCCTTTGTGATTCTGGTGCTGCTGCTGCTGACGCTGATCATTGGAACCGGTGAGATGATTCACGGCCAGCTGTTGCGTATGGGCGAACGTCTATACGGTGATCCTGCCACCGGTATGCAGTATTCATTCTTGCGCGCTGAACCAAGTGCCCCTGACTGTGACCGCAACCCGGATATTGACGGCCAGGTGCAGGCACAAATGAAAGCCAATGCGGCCGATGAATTTGCTGATATTTTTGGAACCCCGTCTGAATCGGATGTGCGTGCCTCAATTATGGCCGCGCAGCAGGTCTGTGAAGAAAAATATGTGTTCTATGATCAGGCCGTGCAGCATATGCAGGCGCATCCAAGTTTACGCACCTATCGCAGTGTAGAAACCACTTTCTTTGGCATCTTTAAATTTGGTACGGAAAACCGTGCCTTGCTGCTGGTGTTGATGGTGGTGTTTGCGGCGATTAGTGCCACTTTAAAAACCCATCATATTGGTTTGCGTGGGCCTGCCACACGAATTGATTATCGGATATATACCACCTGCATGACCGTGGCCAATGCCTTTCTGGCATTCTCGGCCTATAGCCAGTATCGTTCGGTGCTGAATTCCGGGGTGCCAATGACCGGTGAAATGCAGATCATTTACTGGTTGTGGATGATCCTGTTTAGTGCGCTGACCCTCATCAGTTTATGGCAGTTTGTTCGTCCGCCTGCACCAACGCGAGAAGGCGGCAGTCTAGGTCTGGCTTTCCTGAGTGTACCGCTGTATGCCTATATGGCCATTATTACCGGTATTGCCTTTACCTTCTTCATGGATTATCCAATGGGGCAGGGGATTTACCTGGGCCAGCTGGTGGAATTCTCCAGCATCTTCCTGAATCTGGCGCTGTTTATCTGGGCCGGTATGCTGCTGAAACAGACCCGTGTGGTGGATAAATTCCTGAACATCATGCGGCCATGGAATCTGGCACCCGAAACCCTGACCTGGTTAATCCTGATTGGTGCGGCATTACCGACAGCCTATACCGGTGCCTCGGGGATTTTTGTGATCGCGGCCGGTGCCATCATTTATAAAGAAGTCTGGAATGCCGGCGGGCGCCGTCAGTTTGCCCTGGCAGCAACGGCTTTATCTGGTTCGATGGGGGTAGTCTTACGTCCATGTCTGCTGATTGTGGTTGTTGCCTCTTTAAACAAGGAAGTCACCACCGATGTGCTGTACCACTATGGCGTGTATGTATTCCTGCTGACTACAACAATTTTCCTGGTGGTATCGCTGTTCTTTGCTGAAAGTAAGTTCCGGATTGCTTCACCAGCTGTGGCTGCACCACGATCTTTACGTGCCATGGGTGCGGTGGTGCCGTATGTGATTATTTTCGTGCTGATCTGGATGTTCTACAAATATGCGCTGGACACCAACCTGAACGAATTTACCGCGCCGGTGATGATGCCTGTGATTCTGCTGTTAATTGTCCTGTTTGATAAATTGCGGCATGAACCGGCGCCAATTCCACCAGTAGGTCATTGGGATGAAAGCCTGACAGCAAAATATACCGATTCATCGCAACCGGCGCTGGCGACCGCCAGTGCAGTCAGTGGTGTGGAATACCGCGATGGCGTACATACTGCAACTGAGGATACTGGCATGTCGGCGGATCATAGCGTGGCGGTGTCCGAGCCGGAGCGTGAGGTTGGCTTCTGGAAGTCGATGCACATTTCCATTAATGAAACCGTGGGGCATATTGGCGCGCTGGTGATTCTGATGGCCTTATCGGTCAGTGTCGGCGGCTTCCTGGAACGGATTGAAATCATGGAGGCTTTCCCGACTGATATCAGTAGTACCTTTATTGTGATTAGCCTGATTGTACTGGTGATGGTACTGGTCGGCATGATTATGGACCCGTTTGGTGCGGTCATCCTGATTTCTGCCACGGTGGCACCGGTGGCCTACCAGTATGGGATTGAACCGGTGCATTTCTGGATGATTACCCTGATTGGCTTTGAAATGGGCTATATCACCCCGCCGGTCGCGCTGAACCACTTGCTGGCGAGGCAGTCGATTGGCGATGAAGAAGTGGCGGCGGCAGATGCCGAAGTGCGCCACAAATCCTTCTACTATCGTTTTGAGCGCTGGATTCTGCCGATTCTGGTGATGCTGCCAGCGATGCTGATCATTGCCTATGTACCATACTTCTTTAAACTGTTTGGCTGGTATCAGTAAGCCAGCCGTTCAACCGTGATGATGACCATACCCTGATCTTTTGCGAAAGGTCAGGGTATTTTTATGGCGCCTGTGTAGGACTGGCTTTTTTAAACAGCGGGCTGCACAGTAAAATCGCAATTAAAATCAGGCCAAAGCCGAGCAGGCTAGACAGATCTGGCAATTCCTGCCAGAACAAAAAGCCCCAGATGCCGGCAAAAATAATCGCAATATAATTTACCGGCCCAATCTGACCGGCAGGTGCCAGACTATAGGCCCGCGACATAAAAATCTGGCTGATATTGGCCAGTACCCCGGCACTGATCAGCAGGCCCAGTTCACTCCATTGATAGCTTCGCCATAGCCAGAACATCGGAATGACTGAAATCAGGGTACCAATCAGGCAGAAATAAAACACAATTCGTTCTGGTGGTTCGGTTTGCGTCAGGGCGCGCACAGTGACAAAGGCCATTGCAGCCAGAAAACTGGCGCCCAGACCAATGATCGACAGATGATTGAACAGGCCGGCATCTGGTTTGGCCACACAGAGTACGCCCATTAGACCAAACAGGGCAGCGATCAGCATGGCTGCACTGACTTTTTCTTTCAGGAATAACCAGGCAATGAGCGGAATAAAGATCGGGGAAGAATAGGTAAACACCATCGCATTGGACAGTTTAAGCTGGGCAATGGCATAGAAAAAGCCATACATCGCCAGCAGACCGACCACACTACGCCAGGTATGCATCCACAGACGCCGGGTTTTAAAAAAGCCGAGGCCTTTATTGAACAGCAGCGGCAGAAAAATAAACAGGCCAATAAAATTACGGAAGAACACAATAGTGGCATTGTCGACCGTATGCGAGGCGTAGCGGATACACACGCCCATGAGCGAAAACAGAAAAGCAGAGAGGGTGAGTAAGCCAATGGCTTTGATCAGATCATGCTGAGGCGTGGAGGCAGTCATCATCAACCCGGGCGAGGAATAAGGATGTACTCTAGCCGATTTAACGCAGACTGCCGGTCATAATTATTGCTGTTTGAGCTGGGCTTCGAGCAGCTGAATCTGTTCTTCTTTCAGGCGAATCAGTTCATCAGCATCGGCGTGCTGGGCATTGAGCAGTGCGGCCTGATCATCTAGCTGTGCCTGCAGATCTTCCAGTTTGGCCATTTCTTCTTTGGCCAGGGTCGCGTTGGTAGCAACCGGCTGTTTCAGAATATCTTCACTCACCAGTTGTTGTGGTACTTCTTCCAGCTGCACCGCTGGTTCTGCTTTGGCTTTAGCCGCAGGTGCGGCCGGCTGACTTAGCAGCTCGGCTTCAGGTGTTACCTCTGCACTCTGGTTTTGGCTCATCCATTGATAAGACAGCACCACAAGTACGATTACGATCAGGCCCCCAATAATGGCCCATAATAGTTTTGAGCTATTTCTCTGATCAAGCGTCATGAATAAATGAACCTTAATTTTTTTACTTAGGATGACGTGGTTTAAATTGAATCACACCCACTTCATCAGGCGCTGCCGGTGGCTGAGGTTCATCGACATGGGTCGGGCGATTTTCGCTATAGCCACAGTCGATACATTCAATCCATTCATCATCACCTGAGGTCAGCATGACCACCCGATCCATAGCCTGGCATTTTGGACATTTTGCGCCTGCAATGAAACGACGTTTGATGGTCATCATACTGATCCTGTGTTCAAATTAAGGCCCTAGTTTAAGCGTTTTTAATTGGCTTCGTCCAACCTTGATGACGCAATAATGCATCTATTTTTGGCTCGCGTCCGCGGAAATTGATAAACGCGTCAAGTGCTGAATCTTTTCCGCCAACTGCTAGAATAAACTGCCTGAACTGCTTTCCGGTGTCGGTGTTAAATACCCCTTCATTTTCGAAGCGATCGAAGGCATCGCTGGCCAAAACTTCGGCCCATTTATAGGAATAATAACCGGCCGCATAGCCCCCGGCGAAGATGTGACTGAAGCTATGCTGGAAGCGGTTGTAATCGGTGGTTGGCACCACCGCATATTTATACCGGATTTCATTCAGCACATCCTGAATCTGGCTGGCGGTCAAGGCCGGAGTCATGCAGTGAATATTCAGGTCAAACAGGGCAAATTCCAGCTGGCGTAAGGTCTGCATGCCGGACTGGAAGAAGCGCGCATTCAGCAGCGCCTGCAGTAAATCATCCGGCAGGGTGGCCTGTGTGTCGATATGCTGACTGAGTACATCCAGGCTTTCTTTGTCCCAAGCCCAGAATTCCATAAACTGGCTTGGCAGTTCCACCGCATCCCAGGCTACGCCGTGAGTGCCGGCCACCGCAATGTTGTCGACTTCCGTCAGCATATGATGCAGGCCATGCCCAAATTCATGGAATAAGGTCAGTACTTCATCATGGGTCAGTAAGGCCGGCTGATCCCCCACGGGCGGGGTGAAGTTACAGACCATATAGCAAATTGGCTGTTGCAGGCCCTGGCTTTGCTGCATGCGCGAACGGAAACCGCTCATCCAGGCGCCGCCGCGTTTGCCCTGACGGGCATACAGGTCAAAATAGAAACCGCCAATTACCTGACCCTGATCTTGCAGTTCAAAATAACGGGCGTCTGGATGCCAGACCGGTGCTTCACGCTCGATAATATCGACATCGTATAGACGCTTGACGATGCTAAATAAGCCGTCAACCACTTTCGGCGCCGGGAAATACGGTTTCAGTGCTTCCTGAGACAGATTGAACTGGGCCAGTTTCAGTTTTTCTGAATAGAAACTGGTATCCCAGGGTTGCAGCTGCTGAATGCCATCTGCTGCGGCAATGGCTTTCAGTTCGGCAATTTCCTGTTCAGCTGGCTGACGGGCATGTTCGGCCAGCTCAACCAGGAACTGCTCAACTGCTTCGACACTTGGTGCCATTTTGCTGGCTAATGACAGTTCGGCATAGTTGTTAAAGCCGAGCAGCTGGGCCATTTCCTGACGCAGGCTTAAAATTTCTTCCATCACCGCGGTATTGTCAAAGGCCTGATCGGCCGACTGGTCAGAAGCACGGGTGGTATAAGCCTTATATAACTCTTCACGCAGGCTGCGATCTTCAGCATAGGTCATAATGGCCAGATAGGACGGGAAATCCAGCGTCGCAACCGGCTGCTCCAGCTCACGTTGCTGGCCATACTGCTTGAGTAATTCCACACTGCTGGCAGGCAGGCCGGCTAGTTGTGCTTCTGTGAGCGGTTTAAAGTAAGCCTGTGTTGCATCTAGTACATGGTTGGAAAAGTCAGAGGACAGCTGCGACAGGCGCGCTGAAATTTCCGCATAGCGTTTTTTCGCTTCACCTTCTAAGGCCACA
This sequence comes from Acinetobacter sp. YH12132, assembly GCF_013418645.1. NCBI lineage: Bacteria > Pseudomonadati > Pseudomonadota > Gammaproteobacteria > Moraxellales > Moraxellaceae > Acinetobacter > Acinetobacter sp. YH12132. Next base: position 161,065 of record NZ_VPBR01000003.1, on the reverse strand, counting down.
CCTGACAATTTAAAGTCACGCAGTGCCAGTTTAATTGCGCTTTGTTGCGCTGCGGGTAAGTCATTAAACGTCACTGCATCATGAACCTGCTGATAGGTCTGATACAGCACCGTGTGCTGACCGAGCTGGGTATAGTATTCGCTCAGGCCAGGTAACAGTGCCTGATAGACTTCACGGGTTTCGGCATTGTTCATCACCGCATTCAGGTGCGAGAGTACGCCCCAGCTTTCGCTCATCTGGTTTTCCAGATGATCGACCTGCGCCAGAACCTGCAACTGTGCATCGCTACTGGCCGGAATGTCTTGGAGTTGCTGTAAAAAGGCCTGCCCTTGGGTGATGGTCTGTTCAACCTGTTGTTTTAATTGGGGCAGCGTAATCTGGTCAAACTGGGGTACTGGCAGGGTTGCCTGTTCTAATGTCATGTCGGTCTGCCGATTTATTTCCTGTGTTATTTGTAGAAGTAAGGCTTCTAGAAGGATAAATCAAGCCTTGGGTGCTATTTATTCTGTGTTGCTTTGACAATTTGGATGGATTCGATCTTTTTGATGTAAGTCCCAAATTGCCCTTGGATGACGGACAGCTTTATCTGTAAAACCTGATTTTTATAGTGTTCATATTCATTTGAACTGAGTCGAAAAATACCAGATCCATCATACGCTGTATCCAAAAAATAGCTGACGCCATGTTTATATGTCTGCTCTTTCACTGCACTTGTCTCAACGGTCACGACACTAGGTGTACCAAAAACAAGGGTATGCAGTAGAGGGGGATAAAACACCAGATTCAAATAACAAATCAAAATTGCAAAAAGAGGCAGTAGCAGTAAGAAATAGAATTTCGGTTTTTTCTTTGCATTTTTCCATGTGCGGGGAATGACCCATTCACCCTGTCGATGGAGCATATAAAAGTAGATCAAAATCACCAAATACATAACGATTGCTAAAATGAAAGCACATATTTTGACGTGATCCGTTGGGGTGAAATCTAAGCTAAAGATGGCAAAAAGCGCTGAGATCGTCAGCAAGAAAAATGCGAACAAGACATAGTTGTGATAATAATATTTCGAGATCTTTTGCGGATTCATTGTTTTTAAGTAGCTTATTTTTATATGGATATATTAAAATAAAAAGAGCGCCGTAGCGCTCTTTTTATTTAGCAAAAATCATTCACCCTTTGCTTTGGCATTGGATTTTTTCTTTTTCGCTTTGGCTTTTTTCTTGACCTTGTCTTTGCTTTCGGCCTTGGCGGTGACTTTTTTCGCCGGCTTTTTGCCATAAGAACTCGGCTTGGATTTGGCCTTTTTCTTCTTCAACGGCTGTTCGCCATCTTCACTCACGGCAAGCTTGACTGGACGATCATGAAAGATTTCTTCGGTGGCTTCAGCACGCGGCGCGGCTTTGGCCACGCGTGGTGCACGGCTGCGGATCGCACGACCGGCATGGGTCAATTGTTTGACCAGCTCGAAATCAATCTTGCGTTCTTCCAGGTTGACTCCGGCCACTTTAACTTTGACTTCATCGCCCAGACTAAAGGTCTGACCGCGTGACTGACCGACCAGTGACTGGCTGGCCTGATCAAACATAAAGAAGTCATCGCCCAGCTGGCTGACGTGAATCATGCCATCGACATACAGATCTTTCAGCGTGACAAACAGACCAAATTCGGTCACGGCAGAAATCACCCCGACAAATTCTTCGCCTAAATGCTGCTGCATATAATGACATTTCAGCCACATGGTCACAGAGCGGGAAGCTTCATCGGCACGACGTTCGGTTTGCGAGAAATGCTCACCGGCATCATCCAGCGCGGCACCCGAAATCGGATATGGTTTCTGGGCCAGATGCGCTTTAATGGCACGGTGCAAGAGTAGATCCGGATAACGGCGAATTGGCGAGGTGAAGTGAGTATAGGCTTCATAGGCCAGACCATAGTGGCCGGCATTGGCCGCGCCGTAATAGGCCTGCATCATCGAGCGTAACAGCACCGCATGAATACTTGGCGCATCAATGCGGTCTTTGGTGGCATCAATCACGGCCTGATAATCGGCCTGGGTTGGCTGTTCCGGGAAATTCAGTCCCAGCAGTTTTACAAATTCACGAACTTTCTGAATCCGTGAAAACTCAGGTGGTTCATGCACACGGTACAGCATCGGAATATCATTTTTGAGCGCAAATTCTGCCGCCGCCACGTTGGCCAGCAACATGCACTCTTCAATCAGTTTATGCGCATCATTACGGGTTCGCGGCAGGATTTCCTGAATCCCGCCGAGTTCGTCGAAGGTCATATAGGTTTCGACGGTTTCAAATTCCATAGCATGACGCTGGGCACGTAAACCTTTGAGTACCTGATACAGCTGAAACAGGGTATTTAGCGATTTGCGTACATCCCGGTCTTCCGGAATGGCAGCGCTGTCGCCGTCAAAATATTGCGCCACCTGGGTATAGGTCAGACGGGCTTTGGAATGCATTACCGCAGGATAGAATTCGAATTTGGTCACCCGGCCGGCACGGGACAGGTTCAGGTCACAGACCATACACAGACGATCTACCTGCGGATTTAGCGAACATAAGCCATTTGATAAGGCTTCTGGCAACATCGGCAAGACAAAATGCGGGAAATAGACCGAAGTGCCGCGTTCCTGAGCTTCATCATCCAGCGGTTTGCCCGTGCGGACATAGTGGCTGACATCGGCAATCGCGACCACTACGCGGTAACCACCCCCTGGACGTTTTTCTGCATACACCGCATCATCAAAGTCGCGGGCATCTTCACCATCAATGGTGACCAGAGCTAAATCACGTAAATCGACCCGGCCCTCACGGTCTTTGGCTGACGGTTCTTTAAAACTGTCGGCATCTTTTAAGACATTGTCCGGAAATTCATACGGCAAACCAAACTCTAAAATGGTTTGTGGAATGATGATTTCAGTGTCGGCTTTATCGGCCATCGACTGCACCACATGGCCGGTGGCAAATTCTTCACGGCTTGGATAGTCATCAATGGCGACGCGAACTGAATCGCCCAGATTCAGTTTGGCGTGTTCAACCAGCTCTTTTTCTAAAGTCACCGGCTGATGGCTGTTCGGATTGCCCGGCTGAATAAAATATTCACCGTCATACATCGACAGTTTGCCAATGATCTGTTTCACACGGCGCTGCTGGACTTCGGTAATAAAGCCCCAGGCTTTGCCTTTGCGATCGACCGAGGTCTGGCGCACTTTGACGCGATCGCCATTAAACACCAGACGCAATTCACGCTCGGGTAGCAGGATGTCATTTTGTCCGTCAATATGAGCAGAACCCAGACCTTTGCTATTAATGTAGACCGTGGCTTCATGGGTAGGCTGCTCGGCGGCAAGCTGGAACTTGAATCCGTCTTTCATGAGCTGGCCATCACGCACCATGGCAATTAAGCGGTGGCTCAGGGCATCAATACTTTTCTGATCGGCAATTTCAAAATATTCAACCAAGTCGGCATGCGACTGGGCCTGTTGCAGTTTTTCAATACTTTCAAGAATCAGTGTGCGACTTGGAATCGGATTATCGTAACGTTCGGCTTCAGCTTTTGCTTCAGGATCGACCCAGTTTTTCATCATGTCTTTGGCTTCAAGTCAGAAGATAGGTTTAGCATAAGTCATGCAGCGTCAGACTGCACGTAAATGATTGCAATAATGTGTTTTAAGTCTTTATTTTAAGATGATTGCGAGTAGATAAAATCACATTCCCCGTAAATTTGCAGAAAATGCCAGGCTAGAAGCAATAAATTGTTTAAAAAATATTTAATTGAGCAAAAAACTGCAAAAAATAGAGTGACTGCGCTTGCAGTGCTACAGTTAAATTTGTATTATGGCGGCACGTTACGGTGAGATGGGTGAGTGGCTGAAACCACGTCCCTGCTAAGGACGCATACGGGCAACTGTATCGAGGGTTCGAATCCCTCTCTCACCGCCACTTTACTTATGTCGCGCTCATAGCTCAGCTGGATAGAGCACTTGGCTACGAACTAAGGGGTCGGGAGTTCGAATCTCTCTGAGCGCACCAATAAGTAAACCGGGAAATAACGCAGTCTGATATAGACGACACAAGTGACGCGCTCATAGCTCAGCTGGATAGAGCACTTGGCTACGAACTAAGGGGTCGGGAGTTCGAATCTCTCTGAGCGCACCAACTTGAACAATTAACCGCACATGTTGCGGTTTTTTTGTGCCTGCAATTTGGCTACTCAGCTGCATCCGCCGGCTTCCTTATTTGTTACAATTTCAACTGCAATTTAAAACCTGTATAAAATCAGCGCACAAATACATGATTTGTCCAATATCTATCCATTTGGTTGCATTTTTATGAAATAAGACTTAACAAATACCGAAAAGCCCGTATAATGCACCCCATCAAGACGTCGCGCTCATAGCTCAGCTGGATAGAGCACTTGGCTACGAACTAAGGGGTCGGGAGTTCGAATCTCTCTGAGCGCACCAATCTTGATAAAGAATTCTGAAAAAACCGCACATGTTGCGGTTTTTTTGTGTCTATAATTTACTAAAACATTCCCGCATTATTTGATCTTCTGTTGAATCTTTAAGGTCAGCACAGTATTGCCACCCAATGCCGGCAGCAGCTCGTGATACGGCATACTGCGCATGGCGCGTAATAAAAACGGTGCCTGCGCATCAATGTTCATGGCACTGGTCACATTCAGTAAACTGCCCTCAACTTGCGGCAAAATCTGCATGCCGCCTTGCACATAGCGTAAATCTCCACCCACCGCCTGAAACTGCTGCTCCAGAGCGCCTTGTGCCTGAAAACGCAGTTTAAAATCAAACGGAATCTGAATCACGCCCAGTCCGACCGAAATTTTATAGTCGGCATCCAGCTGCCGGGCAGAGGACTGCTGAATATGAACTTTTTTAATTTGCCGTGGAAACAGGTGCTGGTAGGCCTGCGGTTCAAGCCAGGGTTTTAGCTTGCTGGCCGGCTGGGCATAGTACTGATAGCTGCTGCTAAAACGCATGATTTCCTGCTTTGCACCATAGGACACCTGATAGGCCGGTAAAATAAAGGATACGGGTTCTTGTGATTTCTGGCTGATCTGCCGGATTTTGTTCATCTGGCTGACACTTAATTCAGGGGCTGGTACGTCGCCGGCGGGTAAGGCTCGGGGTGTGGTGCTTTTAAATTTACGTTGCAGTGCTTCCAGAATAAAGGCATTGGTGCCGGCCGGCAGGCCCAGTTTGGCATCGGGCAGGGCATTCAGGATGGTACGAAATAAAAAGCCTTTGGGCTGCGCCAAATCTCCCCAGTGCGTGACCGTGACCAGCGTCTGATGGGCCGACAAGGCAAACCATTCTATTTTTCCGGCGCCATACGGAATGGGTGCGTCAATCACCAGGGTTTCAATACTGTTGTCGGTGCGCTGATGTTGCAGGATCACATCCTCTTTAAAGTTCAGCACCGGAATGGGCGTGGGAATATGAATCCGGTATTTGACCTGACTGATGTGCTGGCGCTGCTCCAGCATCTTGGCGCTTTTTAAGGTCGGAAACAGCTGGGCATAGCCTGAATAATCACTGAGCAGCGCCGCAACTTTGTGACTGGGCACTGGCAGCACCACCGCAGCACTATAAAATTTACCCCGTTTTGTGGATGCGAAAGTTGGCAGCTGAATCGGTTGCGCGGCATGCGCATAAATCAGAATTCCATCTCCGGTCAGCGCGGCCAGCTGCTCGGCACTGCTGCCATAGCCTTGTAAACTGCCTGGCATTTTTCCTGTCCAGCGAACTAAACTGGCCCAGGCAGAAACCGGCAGCAGCAGACTGCAAAGCAGGGCGATCAATCGGGTGTGCGTCTGTGGCATAAAACATCCTGTTTTTGCTGTGGAGGTGAGCGAATCATCCCGTTTTGAATCGGGTTATTTTTTGAATGGTGGTTGCAGCATCATCATGACAGCACTGGCGAGAAAAAGAATAAGGAAATCACCTATTCTGGTGTAATATTTAGCGTAATTTAACTGATTTGATGATGAGCCGATGTCGGAACTCAAGCCTGCCTTGTCGCTACGTTATTTTTTAAATCTGGAAGAATCTCAGGATGGCTTTGCTCTGGCCACCTTTGGTAAAAAACAGTTTACCCGTTTTATTACTCCATTAATTAGTGTCGGGATTATTGCCTGGGGCATTTATTTGGGCCTCGATGGCGTGGGCCGTTACTATCTGGCATTGGGGGTATTTTTTCTGGTGCTACAGATGCTGATGCGCTACTGGTTCCTGCCAATGATGTTTAAGCGTCAGTTTGTCAAATACCAGTTTGGAAAAAGCGAACAGGGCATTGCGCTGTATCAGGATTATGCCGAGATTTCTGCCAATGGCCGTGACAAAGTGGTGCATTATAACGAAGTGCAGAATTTTGCTTCAGGCAAGCTGACTTATATGATTGAGCTGAAAAACCGCATGGTGATTATTGTGCCAAAACGCGTGTTTGAAAGCACAGCCGATCAGACCCTGTTTGAAAATACCTTTAAAAAATAAGCCTGTTAAAACCATCACATTATAAGAGGGAAGATCATGAATACACGTCCATCCAAAATTGTCTGTGTGGGGCGCAGTTATGCGGATCATGCCAAAGAACTGGGCAATGCGGTTCCTGATCGTCCGGTGCTGTTTATCAAACCGCCGAGCAGCCTGCGTCCGTTATCTGCCGGGATTGCCTGGAATCCGGCCTGGGGCAGCTGTCATTATGAATGTGAACTCAGCCTGCGTATTGACCAGCCCTTAAAGGCAGAAACCGATCCGCAAAAAGCCTTGCAGGCCGTGGGGGCGGTGACTTTGGGGCTGGACCTCACCTTGCGTGACTTGCAGGATGAACTGAAACAGAAAGGCCATCCATGGGAACGAGCCAAAGCCTTTGATGGGGCTTGTGTATTGGCAGACTGGGTCGATGTTGCAGAAGTTAACGACTGGAAAGATGTGCACTATACGCTGCATATTAATGACGAACTGCGTCAGCAGGGGCATACCGCGCTGCTGATTTTTGAAATTGGTGCGCTACTGGCTGAAATTAGCCACAGTTTTAGTTTGGAGCCGGGCGATGTGGTAATGACCGGTACTCCGGCCGGGGTGGGTGCCTTAAAGGCCAATGACCAGTTAAGCATGCGTTTGCAGGGTAAAACCCGGGAATTTGTCTGGAGCACTTTTGTTCAGGCTTAACTGCTTCTCCAGACGACAAGGACTGCAATTGCAGTCCTTTTTTATGGCGCTTTTCGAGCCTTCCTGGTTTCAGTCTTTGAGTAAATCCTGAAACTTGCTATGCAGCTTCATCAGTTTGGGTGGAATTACAAAGTTGCAATAGCCCTGAGTCGGGTTATTGGCAAAGAAGTTCTGATGATAGGCCTCTGCCGGATAAAAACGCGGTGCAGCGGTCACTTCGGTGACCACAGCAATGCCTTCTGCCTTGAGCTGCTGGATCATCTGTTCGGCCTGTTGCTGCTGCTCCGGATTTAAATAATAAATCACCGAACGATACTGGCTGCCGACATCATTGCCCTGACGGTTAAGCGTGGTCGGGTCATGGGTGGCAAAGAACACATTTAACAGCTGGGTATAGCTGATTTGACTGTCATCGAAATCAATCAGAATGACTTCAGCATGGCCGGTATCACCATTGCACACCGCTTCATAATTTGGATTGTCCATCTGGCCGCCGGCATAGCCACTCACCACTTTGGCCACACCGCGCAGTTGGAGAAATACCGCTTCGGTACACCAGAAACATCCACCACCAAAAATTGCCTGTTGCATAGGGTCAGCCTTCTGTTTTCAATCGTTCATAAAAAAGGTCTGCAAAGGTGCAGGCCGGTGCAGTATTAACGCGGTTGTACGGCACTTTCCAGCTGAATCAGCAAATTGCCATAACGATCCAGCAGTTTCAGGGTTTTACCAAAGACCTGATAATGGGTCACTTTGGCCAGTGCTTCATTGAATTTCTGATCAATGCCATTGCTGTTGAGGCAGGCCATACGGGTGCCAGCCATTTGGCTTAGCGTTAGCGTGTCACGGCCGGCGCTGTAGCTGCCCATAATCCGGTTACAGCCATCGGCACCGCTAACGCGTTGGGTGGCGCTATCAAATTGCAGGCTTGGAATATTGTGGGCAGTCGGTTCGGTGCGAACCGCGGTATTGCCAATCTGGGTCACAATCCAAGTGCGGTTTTGCAGCTGGACAAGATTGGCAGTTTCAACGGTAGCACCCGGGGTTGGTAAAGTTTCACAGCCGCTAAAAACTAGGGCTGAACCTAAAAGGGCAACGGCAGCAAGATGTTTAAGCATATGGATTTCTCTTTATTTTAAAGCTGATGGATGTATCTAAACCAATTTTAAATTTGATCGCCAGTTAAAATTGTATCATTGATTTGACGGAGCGCCAGGAGCGGATGGCGCGGGCAAACCCTGCCGGATTAGTGCTGAAAATTGTGCACTATCCAGCTGGCCCGGCTGTTCCACACGCGGATTGATATAAGCGCGCTGATACCAGCTTTCAATGCTCAAGCTCTGATCAAGCGCCTGTAAATCATACAAATAATTGGGTAAATAACCCGAAGCTAGCAGGCGATAATCGGTGGGCAAGGTCTGGTTGGATACTGCCTGCACCATGTCAAAGACCAGGGTAGTGCAGTTACTGGTCAGGGTGTTATACCATTTGGGCTGTTGTGCCAGTTCATCGGCTTTGGTCAGATATTCCAGAAACAGGGCTTTTTGCATTTCTTGCGGCATCTTCAGCGGGAAAAAATAGACCTGTTCACCGCGAATATTACTGCGGGTATAGATAATATCTTTTTCATCCGCCGCCACCAGACTCAGTTCATATTTGCGGAAGAATCCGCCCAGCGAAGAAAATTCTTCATGGCGTTCTTTGCGGATTTCAATCGAAAAAGTCAGCGGTGCGGCATTGGCAAAATCGAAACTGACCAGGGTGTGGGCAATTTGTGGTCCCATCCAGTAGGAAGTGATGATGTTGACGCCCCGAATCTGGTTCAGGTCATAATGGCGACTTTCCCAGCGCTGCTCGTAGGAACCATCGCTGTGCCAGTTAAAGTTACGCACATTGTGCAGAATGACCTGATCGCCGTGACGCTCGGAATGTAACAGCTGCGCCACTTCGGGATTCCAGTCGCGGTCCTGGCGAGGTGGCAGGCCAAAATACCAGAGCTGGCTGCACAGAAACACCAGCAGATAAATCAGCACATCCAGTTTACGGCTAATCAGATGCCGGCTGATATAGATGCCCAGAATGCTCATGGCAAAGGCAATCCACAGGCCAATCAAGATCCGGCTAAACAGCAGTCCAAACGGCTGCTGAAACCACAGGATCAGCACCAGCCAGATCGAGCTGCCAATTACAAACAGGCTAAACAGGCCATGCAAACTGCCTTGAATCAAACGCTGTGCCAGTTCGGCCTGTTGGGGTGTCTGCATGCTGATGAATTCATTCAGAAAAATAAGCTTTATTTTCGGTAGCTGGCAAACTCAAATGCAATGCCAGTTTTGTCATCCAAATGTTGCTCGGCACTGACTTTCTGGAACGCTGCCGGAATTTCCGGATAATGCGCATCGCCCTGCACATCCAGCTCGACATGGGTCAGTTCCAGACGGTCGGCAATATCCATGGTCTGTTTAAAGATTTCACCACCGCCAATAATAAAAATACTGTCCGGCTTTTCTGAAGCCTGCACATCAGCCACGGCCTGAGTTAAAGCTTCTTCAATTGAATAGGCGACTTTGGTGCCCTCAAAGGCCCAATTTGGATCTCGGGTAATCACCCAATTGACACGTTTCGGTAAGGCACGACCCATTGATTCCAGGGTTTTACGGCCCATCACTACCACGCCGCCCTGGGTAATTTCCTTAAAATGTTTTAAGTCGGCAGAAATATGCCATGGCAAATCATTGGCTTTTCCAATACAGCGCTGCTGATCCATGGCCACCACGTGTACAACTTCTAAACCTTGAAATGCCATGCTGTTTCATCCATATCTCATGCGAAAAATTAACCCTATTAAAATGTAAAATCCCCCTCGATGAAAGGGGGATGGGGCATTTGTCCGGAATTAATTGGCTTTAAACCGCTACCGGGGCCTTAATTGCCGGATGTGACTCATAACCGACAATTTCAATATCTTCAAATTTAAACGCGAACAGATCTTTGACGTCCGGGTTCAGTTTCAGCTGGCACAGCCCCAGCGGTTCACGACTGAGTTGCAGTTGTGCCTGTTCAAAATGGTTGGCATATAAATGGGTATCGCCGCCGGTCCAGACAAAATCACCAACCTCTAGATCACATACCTGGGCAATCATATGGGTCAGCAGCGCATAGCTGGCAATATTGAACGGCACACCCAGGAAGACATCGGCACTACGCTGATACAGCTGGCAAGAGAGTTTGCCGTTATGAACAAAAAACTGGAACAGGGTATGACAAGGCGGTAACGCCACCTGACCGGCTTCCTGCGGATTCCAGCCCGATACAATTAAACGGCGTGAATTCGGGTTGGTTTTAATCTCGTTGATTAGCCAGGAAATCTGGTCAAAACCATCCTGATTGTAGCTGTTATCGGCATTTTTGCTGGCGCCAAAGTTGCGCCATTGATGGCCATACACCGGACCAAGCTCGCCTTCAGGACGGCCGAAACGCGCCGTCTGTTCTGCCGTTGACCATTCATCCCAAATCGTAACTTTGTTGTCCTGCAGATACTGGACGTTGGTATCACCTTTCAGGAACCATAACAGTTCAATCACAATTGAACGGAAATGTACTTTTTTGGTGGTTAACAGCGGAAAACCCTGAGACAGATCAAAGCGCATCTGATGACCGAATACAGAACGGGTTCCCGTGCCGGTACGGTCGCCTTTGTCGCCGCCGTGGTCAAGGATATGTTGTAACAGGTCAAGATATTGGCGCATGAAATTCTCTCAATCAAATAGTGATGTGGCTCCTGTGTCGACCTTCATTGCAGCGCAAAAGGCTGGCTGTATTGAAGATCTTGGCTTTAAATGAGCACATAAAAGTGCAGCCATCATAACATTGATGCCGGGCCGAGATGAATATTCATCATCATTAAAAAAGGCATCTTAAAAAAGATGCCTCAGCAAAATAGCGGCAGCTTATGCGGTTGGCCGACCGGTGTGCGGGGTGTAAATCAGATCACTTAGGTCATAACCCAAGCTTTTGGCCTGCGCCAGATATTCATTTTGTGTGGCTTCATCCAGCTGTGGATGACGATGCAGCAACCATAAGTATTTGCGGCTCGGGTCACCGACCAGTGCGGTCTGATACTCCGGATCAAGTTTTAAAATCCAGTAATCACCTTTGGTAAACGGAATCCAGCGCAGGCCTTCTGGCAAGAAGCTGACTTCCAGCTTGCCATGTTCAGCATCGACCGGGGTGGCTTCACCAATCGATTCATCTAGTTGACCCTGACCATCCAGACGGCGGTTTTGCACACGCACTTTGCTATCTTCATTCAGGCTGTAGGTGGCGGAAATATCGGTACTGTCTTCGGGTTCATGGCGCATTGGCAAACGGGCAATTTCGTACCAGGTGCCCAAATAACGTTGCAGGTTAAAACCGGAAATGGTGTTCAGTTCTGAATTCATAAACAACTTCCTGAATTATTTTCATAAAGACTGCAGTTATTCTAAGCAGGCTGAACGGGATTCGGGTTATTGTTGTTAGCGCTCCTGTTTCGGCATGTATGCAGTGTAAATTCAGCCCGGTTTTCTGTGCAGCAACTGCTACACAGGTTATTAAAATGCAAAAAATTGGACAGGAAAATAAAGCTTAGGAGTCAAACCGTTTGGCACGTTGCTGGTAGATCGACACCATAAACAGTCCTACCAAGATAAAGCCGAGTGCTTGCAAGGCCATGGCCCAAAGTTGCATTTTCGGTAGAAACAGCAGCAATACGGCCAGCAGGAGCAGCGGTGCCAGATTCAATCCCCCGTACATCAGTCTGCGCTGATGTTCTGGCCAGGAACGACGATTGCTCCATTGATACAGCAGATGTAAGCCCATGCCCAGAATCAGACTGAGGATGACCCAAAACGGTGGCAGCTGTGCCTGCGTCGAGGCCAGATAAATCAGCAGACAGGTACCAATACAGATCATCAGTTTGAGCTGACGATGACAACGCGCGGAATACCAGAAACTGAGCATTTATGCCTGATCCTGATGTTGATGCAGCAATGACAGTGGCGAGAACAGACAAATTGCCAGAGCCATAAAGCCAAGTCCTTGTGCGCCCGGTAATAAAATTTCACCCTGTTGCATATTCATGAAAATTAGTGCCAACAGCAGGGCAATCGGAATCCAGGTCAGCAGGCGATACAGTAAACCGGTGGGACGTTGTGCCGCAAAATGAATTTTGCAGTAACGGCAAATCAGAAAAATAATTCCGGTGCCCATAAACATCAGGATGGCATCATAGGCCAGCGGTTGCATCCAGTATAAAACGCCGGTGACCACTGCAATCAGAATAAACAGCATGAGTTTTTGCAGTACGGATACGTTGGGATTAAACCAGAATTCGAGCATAGCCCACCAGATGAATTGTGCAAGGGTGCATGCACTTTAGCAAAAATGGTATAAAAAAAGCGAGGCCAATGCCTCGCTCCGGTTTAACTATTTTTCTGTGGGCCCCAGTCATAGATTTTTTTCTGGTAGGCGTACCACATCATCCAGAGACCGACCAGAATCATTGGCAGACTCAGGAATTGGCCTTTACTCATCCAGGCAATAAATAGCTGACCATTGTCCGGTTCGCGGAAGAATTCCACCACAAAACGCGCCAGACCATAACCAATCAGGAACAGTGCCGAAACCGCCATACGTGGACGCGGTTTGGAACTGAACCACCACAGCAGAATAAATAACAGCAGCCCTTCAAACAGCGCCTGATACAACTGTGATGGATGACGTACCAGCTGTAGTGGATCGGTCGGGAAAATCATGCCCAGTGCAAAGTTTGGATCAGTGACCGGACGGCCATATAACTCGCCACCAATAAAGTTGCCGATGCGTCCAAACATCAGCCCGGTCGGGACACAAGGTGCAATAAAGTCCAGGGTTTGGAACCAGGTCATCTGGTATTTTTTACACCAGAACAGCATGGCCAGCATGACCCCCAGGAAACCACCGTGGAAACTCATGCCTCCGGTCCAGACCTGAAACAGCCACACCGGGTTGGCCAGAAACTGCTCAAAGCCATAAAAGAACACATAACCGACGCGGCCGCCAATGACCACACCCAGCGCACCGTAAAAGATCAGGTCCGAAACCATGTCCGGTGTCCAGCCACGCTGCTTGGCGCGATAAGTGGCCAGACCCCAGGCAAATAAAAAGGCCAGTAAATACATCAGTCCATACCAGTGGACTTGTAAGGGACCCAGCGATATCGCCACCGGATCAATATTTGGATAGGTCAGCATTCCTGTTCCTTGTCATTCTGTTTTGCACAGATTTTAGCTGAATAAGATGAAAAATGTTGTACATTCAATGTGTAAAGATAGCGAGCAGGAAATTATGTGTATTGTGGCCTTTGCCTGGCAGGTTCTGGATGAGCTGCCTTTATGTTTAATTTCAAACCGTGATGAGTTTTATCAGCGTCCAACTGCGGCGTTGCATGCCTGGGAAAATAGCCCGATTTATGCCGGACAGGACTTGCAGTCGGGTGGCACCTGGATGGGCGTGACCGCCAGCGGCCGCTGGGCCATTGTTACCAATTTTCGTAATGGACAGGATCAGCACAATTATCCGACTTCACGCGGGCATCTGATTCAGGATTTTCTGGAATCTGAATTAAGTCCAATTCGCTTTGCGCAAGCCTTGGAGCCGCGCCAGTGCGATTATGCCGGCTTTAATTTATTTGTCGGCGACCGGGAACAGGCGGTGTATATGAGCAACCGAGGGGAGGCGCCGCAAGTGCTGGCCAAAGGGGTATATGTGGTGTCCAATGGCTTAATGGGCGAGCATTGGGAAAAAACCGGCCATTTGCGTAAACGCTTTACCCAAGAATTTTTACCGATGTTACAGCAAGCCCAGTTGCCAGAAGCAGATCTGCAGCATGCTGCCTGGGATATTTTGGAAGATGAACGCAAGGTGATTGCAGATTTATTGCCAGAAACCGGCATTTCTGTCGAGCTGGAAGAGTTATTGTCGTCGACCTTTATTCAGAGTCCGGCGTATGGTACACGCTGTTCCAATATTTTAAGATTAAATGCTCAGCAATGGCACTGGTTAGAGAAAAGCCAGCAGGGTGAAACCGCTGGGCAGATCGTGGAGCTGAATATTCCACTACAGAAATAAAAAATACCGGCATCAAGCCGGTATTTTTAAGTTTAAGCATGCTTAAGAGAAAGCGTTTTATGCTTGCTCTAGTGCCTCACCTGCAATCGGACCACCGTCTTTACGGGTGATGACCACAGTAGCTGAACGAGGAACTTTACCTAACGCGCTGTAGCGGGTACTTTGGTTCGCTGGCCAAGCACCACCTGGATGCTGAACATTGACAAAGATCGCTTTATAGTCAGGTGTAATGGTTACCCCGGTAATTTCACAGCCAGATGGACCAACCAGGAAGCGGCGGACACGGTCATTAGAAAGCTGTGCACCCACAATTGTTTCTTGACCACCTGCTTTAGTACTTGCTGCAATCGCGGTACCGCCATCACCGACTGAACCTGGAAGTGCTGCAAGCATCATACAGTTGGTTTCATCTGTATATTGACCATCATCGGTTTGAATCCAAAGGATACCACGTGGGTCAAACCACATACCATCCGGGCTAGAGAAGTCGTTCATATCGTCTAGACCAGACAGGTTGATGTTTGACTCAGCGCGTGCTTCAGCACCAAATAAGAAGATATCCCATTTAAATGCTGTAGCGGCTACCGTGTCGCCTTCTTCACGGAAGCGAATAATATGGCCATTCATGTTTCCGGAACTACTTGCGCTTGTGCCCTTGAAGTCAATATAGCTACGTGGGTTAGCGGCATCAGTTGGATACGAACGACCACGGCTGCTGTTATTGGTTAAGGTGACATAAACTTCGCCATTTTCAGGGTTCACTGCAACCCATTCTGGGCGGTCCATTTTGGTTGCACCAACGTGGTCTGCAGCAAGACGGGCATGAACAACGACATCATCCTGACCGGAGAAAGGATAGATTGCATTCGCAGAGGTGAGGCCATTCTGGTTATGCGACAGTTCTAACCATTCACCGGTACCATCATCATTGAACTTGGCAACATATAATGTACCGTTATTCATATATTTGTCGCCAGCAGCATAGCCGCCGTTTACATCTTTAGGGTCCCACACTGCATCTGATACGAACTTATAGATATATTCACCTGTCGCATCATCACCCATATAGAACGCTAATGGCTGACCAGGGATCGGGTTACTACAACGACAATCTTCATGTGCAAAACGGCCGAGTGCAGTACGTTTTACTGGACGTTCAGTTGCGCTAAACGGGTCAATTTCAACAATAAAGCCACAAGTGTTCATGACATTACGGTAGTCTGCTAGCGCGTTTTCACCTTTAACTGAAATATCCCAACGATCATACAGATCTTTGTCACCAGTTAACTCGGCAACTGGAGTATTCCATAAATATTGCGAAGAACGGGCATTAGCACCACCACGACCATAACGTGATAAGGCAATTTCTTCTTTTGCAATGGCACGTGTGTCATTGGCTTGACGAGCGAAATAACCGCTCCAGTTTTCTTCTGCAGTCAGATATGTCCCCCAAGGTGTATAACCGTTACCGCAGTTTGCAAATGTACCACGTGTTAAAGTACCGTCTTGAGAGAATCGGGTTTTAACCAGATCAGAACCGCGCGCTGGACCACGGATTTCCATTTCAGTTGCGGCAGTAATACGACGGTTAAATTCAGAATTTAAATTAATTTTAACGTCTTGGGTATTTTCATCTTTGCTAATTTCAACAACAGATACACCGTGAGCATTTACTTCACGTAAAACCTGATCTTCAGGGCGGATGCCATCTACTGAAATCGTGCCCACAGGGGTATGTAACTGAGATTGCTGCAGATACTCATGGTTTAATACCAGCAAGCCTTGTTTTGATTCTTTGGCAGCATAGTTTTTGTTGGTTGGATGCATACCGAAGAAGCTCATACCATCATGGTTATCGCCGGCACGGAATTGATAAGATGCACCTGATGGTAGTTCAGCATCGGTTTTTTCTGGATAAGTAGGGTTAATTGGATCGCCTACTGCATATAACACTTTTAGCTGGTAACCTGCAGGAACACTGAAGAAGTTCGCTGTATTTTTTCTCACAGGTTCAAAGGTTAATTTATTCGGGCGGGCGTTCAGATCGCTCCACTCATGTTGATCAGGAGAGGTTGTGTCTGGAGGAGTGGTTGGATTTTCACCTGGATTAGCAGAATCATTATCATCATCTGAACAGCCGCTCACGCTTGCTGCAAATGCTAATGCCATTGCCCCACTTGTAGTTTTTGCAATAAAACCACGACGATTCATATGTTGATCAAGAATCGTTTGAAAATGCGTATTATTTGAAGTGTTACTATCTTCGGTCAGATCCTGACACGGAATCATTTCATCGTTGTTCATTTAAAAGTCCTAGCTTTTCTTTAATGGCTTGGTTGCTGCTTAAAAGCTAGAAATAAACTACCCGCTGAATATGACAGTACCTTGAAGAAAATATTTCAAAAAAGTTAAATAAGAACAATGGTTTACTAAAATAAAAAAGAGCAGCCGGAGCTGCTCTTTTTTAATCGGGTTTGTACAAACTTATTCTGCAGTCAGCCGACGCTTCTCAATGAGCTTGCCTGCAAATAAGCCCAATTCGAATAACATCCACATTGGAATGGCCAGCATAATCATCGACAGCGCATCCGGTGGGGTCACAAACATCGAAACAAAGAAACAGCCAACAATAATAAAGCGACGTTTTTCGACCAGCTGCTGGGTACTAACCACACCAATTAAAATCAGCAATAGGGTAATAATCGGAATTTCAAAGGTAAACCCGAACACCAAAAACAGTTTCACACAAAAAGTCAGATAGCTATTAATATCCGTCATCGGGGCAACTGTTTCCGGTGACACACTGATGAAAAAGTGCAGAATTGACGGCAGTGCAATAAAGTAAGCAAATGAAATCCCAATATAGAACAGGGCAATACTGCTTATGAGCAATGGCAGCGCCAGACTTTTCTCTTTTTCATATAAGGCCGGTTTTACGAAAGCCCACAGCTGATAAATAATAAACGGCATCGCAATCATCAATGCCACAAAAAAATTTAGCTTAAACGGTGCCATAAAGGTGGCCGTGACATCGGTAGCAATCATGGTCGATGAGGTCGGCAACTGCGCACGCAGCGGCTCAGATAAAATCTGATAGGTGCGATTGGCAAAAGGCAATAAGCAGAAAAACAGTGCAATAACCAAACCCACAATTTTAAATAGATGCTTGCGCAGAATCACCAGATGTTTGGTGATCGGCATTTCTTCTAAAGCAGCTTGCTCGCCCACTGTCGCCGCTGGCAATTGAGAAGGAGAACTTTGACTCATACAGCCACCTTATAATCGGTAAATTGTGATGTGGTCGGAGGGATAGCTTCAGTCGCGGTTAGCGGTTGATGCTGAGGACGCAGCAACAGCGAAGGTTGCGGGGCAATAAAGGTATAACGCGTCGGCAAATTTTTATTATCCGTTGCAGCGGTCTGGTTCGGTTGTTCTTCCGCGAATATTTTTTGTTGTTTTAGCTCATGCATCTGAGACTGCATTTTTTGCTCAAGTTCCTGAATACGTGCCATTTCCTGTTGCATCTGTTCACGCAGTTCAGAAAGTCGAAGTTCCCGATCAATATCATTTTGCACATTGCTGATGGTACGTTTAATTTTGCCGTACCACTTTCCAACAAAACGTGCAGCTTCAGGCAGCTTTTCTGGACCCAGCACCAATAATGCAATGATGCCGAAAAACAGCAGTTCCGTCATTCCAATATTGAGCATAACAAAATTACCTGAAAAATTATTGTTTTACAGTCGTGTTAACATCAGATGATGTCGCTTGATGTTCAATGGTCCGTGGCTCGTTTAGGGCCGCAGTGGTGGTTTCATCATCTTTAATTGATTTTTTAAAGTCTTTAACCGCACCGCCCACATCTTTACCCAGGTTTTTCAGTTTAGATGTACCAAACAGAAGAATCACCACGATTGCAAAAATCAGAACGTGCCAGATGGATAAACCAGCCATAATATTTACCTCTTTTTAATTCAAGACATATCTCAACAGGTCTAGATGACAGCGAGGTGACAGGAATATTGCGATTCAAAGACAGCAGATGGGCTAAAAGCATGTTGTGCCATCAATTATGTTAGGATAATCACCACTTTTCTGCCTTCCTGTGTACCCGCATGGCGCTGCTGCTTCCGCTAATTTCATTTCTGATTGGATACTTCGGGGTCGCGTATTTAAAGCCGTTGCGTCCGGTGCTGGCGATGTTACTGGCCCGGCTGTTTATTCCGTTACTGATTATCTACAACATGGTGTTTTATCAGGACGGCAGCTTGTGGCTGATTGGTTTTAGTCTGATCAGTTCCATCCTTTTCTTTGCAGTCTTTTATGTCTTGCAAAAAGATAAACTGATCGCACTGTGCTTCAGTTATTTAAATGGGGCCTGGCTGGGTTTTCCCTTTGCCTTGGCCCTGTTTGGACCTGCGGCCAGCAGTATTATTGTGGCGCTGTATATTGGCGGATCCTTATTTGGCAATGTTTGTGCGGTGATGGCGGTGAGCCAAACCCGGCAAGAATTAAAGTTTATTGTTAAAAATGTGCTGCTTTCACCGCCGGTGATTGCCCTGAGTCTGGCGGGTATTCTATCTTTTTGGGATGTGAGCCAGTTTGAACATCAGACCTGGGTACAAGTGATTTACCAAAGCAATAAAGTACTGGTGACCTTTGCCGGCATGTGCGTGCTGGGGATGTGGCTGAGTAAAGTTCGGATTGGCTGGGCTGACTTAAAGCGTAGCCTGGGTTTACTGGTCGCACGTATTCCGCTGGCCTTGTTGCTATGTGCTGTGGCGTACTGGTGTTTACCCATTCCGCAGCAGACCTTGATTTATGCCGTCATGCTGATGTTTTTCCTGCTGCCACCGGCTGCCAATATTGTGGCACTAGAAACCCATTATCAGGGCACCGGTGATTCTGCCAAATATATTGCCTCAGGAACGATTGCCAGTGCGATTTTGATTGGCGTATATGGCGTGGTGGTGCATGCGGTGGTGCCGGGTTTATAAATCAAAAAGTTCTCTCTCCCTTTGGGAGAGAGTTAGAGAGAGGGTATAAAAGTTTTTGAAAGTCCCTCTTTATTAAAGAGGGGGATTTACGGAAACCCTTTGTAGAAATGAGCAATATTTTAGCGTCAGAAGAAAGATGTATAGAAGAATCTCTCCCAGCCTCCCTTTTTCAAAGGGAGGAGTTTTAAAAGGATGTTACTTCTCCAAACTCGCTTTAAACAGCTGCATCGCCTGACCTCGATGGCTGATCTTATTTTTTTCTTCCTTGCTCATCTCGGCGCTGGAAATACCCAGCTCCGGTAACCAGAACAGTGGATCATAACCAAAACCATTTTCACCACGTGGAGCATCCAGAATTTCACCTTGCCAGATGCCCTGGAAAATTTGTGGTAAAGGATCTTCGGCATGCTGCACCAGGGCCAGCACACAAACAAACATGCCTTCAATCGCTGTTCCATCTTTGCGTAAAGGCTGTAAGTCTGCCAGCAGTTTTTCATTATTGGCGGCATCATTGCCATGTGCGCCAGCATAACGGGCAGAGTAAATTCCCGGTGCGCCGCCCAGTGCCGGTACGCAAATCCCGGAATCATCAGCAATCGCAGGCTTGCCAGAAATTTTAGAGGCATGACGCGCTTTAATAATCGCATTTTCAACAAAGCTCAGACCATCTTCAATGGCATCTTCAATATTGAGCTGGCCTTGCGGGATGACATCAACCGGTAAATTCAGTTCTGCAAATAGTTTTTCAAATTCCGCAATTTTGCCTTTGTTATTGCTGGCCAGAACCAGGGTGCCTTGAGAGAGCCAAGCAGGTGCAGTCATCTCGAATTACTCATGATTGAAAATATGCCGGCTAGTTTAACCGAAAACCGCTAGACAGCAGGCATGAAAAAAGCACCCGAAGGTGCTAGTGTTTTTGAACCTGGCTTATTGTGCCTGAATCCATTTGTCGGCACGGTCACGTGCCTGACGAATCTGTTCTTGGGTCAGGTTGGCGGCCAAGGCCGTTTTTTTGCCTTCAGATAAAGAAATCACTTTATTGTCGAGCATGCCATCACGGGTAGACAGCTCATACCACTGATAAGCGCCCATATAGTTTTTCTTTTTCTCTTCCATCATCGCCAGGTTAAAGCTGGCACGGTTATCACCGCGGCTGGCCGCTTTTTCAAAATACTGACGGGCCAGGACTTCATCTTTTTTGGTGCCAATGCCATCAGCCAGCATACGACCCACGTTCAATTGGGCTGAAGACAGTCCCTGATCGGCAGCGGCTTTATACCAGGCAAAAGCCTGACGTTCATCTTTAGCGACATCTTGGCCATGCAGATATTTGGTTGCTAGATAGAACTGCGCACCGGCCTGACCGGCTTTGGCGGCTTTAATCAGACCCTGAATGTCCATCACCGAATACTGGGCGGCCTGGCTCGACACCGAGCTGCCTGGCGCCACGTAATCTGCATGCGCCTGCAGGCTAAAAAGTCCAACCAGTAGCGTCGTGCTTAATAATAATTTTTTCATAGAGCGCTCACTCGATAAATTGCGACTTCACCAAACAGATTCGGGATATGTTTACTGAGTAAACTAACTTGTTGATCCCCATTCACAGCGAGTCGATTAATAATACGGATATTGTTTTCAGCACAGAGTGCTTCGAAATCACGGAAAGTACAGAGGTGGATGTTCGGGGTGTTGTACCACATATACGGCAAAGCTTCTGAAACCGGCATTTTTCCTTTCAGTGCCAGGAAAGAACGGGTCCTCCAGTGGGCAAAGTTCGGAAAGGTAATAATCGCCTGTTTTCCGACACGCACCATATCACGCAATAATACGTCAGGTGCATCTACAGCTTGCAAGGCTTGTGCCATGACCACATAGTCAAAAGACTGGTCGGCAAAGCGGCTTAAACCGAGGTTTAAGTCTTGTTGGATGATATTTAACCCCCGACTGACGGCAATTGCAATCTTTTCTTGGTCAATTTCCAGGCCGTAAGCACGAATATTGTGCTTTTTACTCATGTGGGCCAGCAGTTCACCATCACCACAACCAAGGTCTAAAACGCGGGAACCGGGTTTAATCCACTTTTCGGCAAGTTGCTGATCAATACGCATTACACAGCCTCCTGCGGGGTGGCCTTGAGGTGTTCAGCACCTCCCAAAAATGCTCTTAAAGATTTGACATATAACGGAATCGGGAACAGGAAGGAGTCATGGCCCTGTTCCGCATCAATATCTAAATAGCTGACTGGTTTATGGTTGCTAATCAGCGCATCGACAATTTCCTGCGAACGCGAAGGCGAGAAACGCCAGTCGGTGGTAAATGAAATCACCAGGAACTGACATTGGGTATGGGCCATAGCCTGTACCAGCGACTGTTCGTATTCACGCGACGGATCAAAATAATCTAGCGCCTTGGTCATAATTAAATAGGTGTTGGCATCAAAGTTACGGCTGAACTGTTCACCTTGATAGCGCAAATAGCTTTCCACCTGAAACTCGACATCGAAACCGTACATGAATTTGCCCAGTTTCAGGTCACGGCCAAATTTCTGCTTCATGGCTTCTTCAGACAGATAGGTGATGTGTCCGACCATCCGCGCCAGAATCAGGCCACGTTTTGGATAGCTGTCATGTTCCAGATAACGGCCATGATGAAAATCAGGATCAGAAAGAATCGACTGACGCGCGACTTCGTTAAAGGCAATATTTTGTGCCGACAGTTTTGGCGCACTGGCAATAATCACACATTTTTCCAGACGGTCCGGATAATCAACCGACCATTGTAGAGCCTGCATGCCCCCCAAAGAACCGCCAATCACTGCATACCATTTTTGAATGCCTAAGCGGTCTGATAGCATGGCCTGGGTTTTGACCCAGTCACGCACCGTCACCAGCGGGAAATCCGGACCATAAGGGCGGTTTTCATTTTCCGGGTTGGGTGAGGTTGGACCGGTCGAACCATGACAGCCACCAATATTGTTCAGTGCCACCACAAAGAATTTAGAGGTATCAATGGCTTTGCCCGGACCAATACAGCTGTCCCACCAGCCAGACTTTTTATCATCTTCATGATGATAGCCCGCCGCATGATGATGCCCGGACAGGGCATGGCAGATTAAAATGGCATTGGATTTGTCGGCATTCAAGCTTCCGTAAGTTTCAACCATCAGTTCAAAACGTGGCAGAATGCGACCACATTCCAGCTCTAACGGCTCTTCAAATTGAAACTGTTGTGGCGTTACGACACCCACAGAGTTAGCAGGGAAAGACACAGGAATAATTCGCCTTAGAATCTTTAGAATGAATAAATAAAAAGGATACCACTTGGGGTATCCTTTCTAAAGTACTTTATGTGCTTAAACGGCAGCAGCAACCAATTGTTCTTTGCTTAATACGCCCTGATCAATCAGACGGTTAGTGCTGGCAATAATGGCTTCAATGGATGAAGTCACAATGTTGTCATGCACCCCGGCACCAAAGGCAGATTTACCGGTACCTTTCACCTGCAACTCAACCAAGGCCAAGGCTTTGGCATTGGCACCCGAGCTGATGCCGCGTTCTTCATAGTTCAAGACATCAATTGGTAACTGCAAGGCATCCAAAATGGCCGAGATCGGACCGTTACCTTCACCGCGCAACTGCTGTGTCGAGCCATTCACCACCACTTCAAGTTCAATTACCTGTTTGCCATTGTCATCAGACAATTTATAGCTCTTGGCAGAATAATGTGAATCTTTGGCATCGACATAGGTTTGCTGGAACAATGACCAGATTTGCTGTGCTGAAATTTCAGTGCCTTCTTCATCGGTCACTTGCTGCACCACTTGTGAGAACTCGATTTGTACACGACGCGGCAACACCACGTTGTAGTTCGATTCTAACAAGTAAGCAATCCCGCCTTTACCTGACTGCGAGTTCACCCGAATCACGGCATCATAGTCACGGCCCAAGTCTTTCGGATCGATTGGCAAGTAAGGCATATCCCAGATTTCTTCGTTTTTCTGGTATTCAAAGCCTTTTTTAATCGCATCCTGGTGTGAACCCGAGAACGCCGTGAACACCAAATCACCGGCATATGGATGACGTGGATGCACAGGTAAACCGGTACATTCTTCTACGGTCGCAATAATTTCGTTGATGTTAGAGAAATCCAATTCTGGTGCCACGCCCTGGGAGTACATGTTCAAGGCAATTGCTGCCACGTCAACGTTACCGGTACGCTCGCCGTTACCAAACACACAACCTTCAACACGGTCAGCACCGGCCATAATTGCCAATTCAGAGGCAGCAATACCACAGCCACGGTCGTTATGACAGTGAACAGAGATGATCACCCCGTCACGACGTTTGATGTTACGGTGCATCCACTCGACCTGGTCGGCATATACGTTTGGAGTCGAAACTTCTACAGTCGCAGGCAAGTTTAAGATGACTTTGTTTTCAGGAGAAGCTTCCCAGATTTCAGTCACGGCGTCACAGACATCTTTAGCCACTTCCAATTCGGTTGCGGTGAAACATTCCGGGCTGTACTGGAAAATCCAGTCCGTTTCTGGATATTGCGCTGCGTATTCTTTCACTTTTTCAGCAGCGTTAATGGCCAACTGTTTGGCACCCGCGACATCAACATTCAAGACTTTTTGACGGAAGGTTGGCGAGTTGGAGTTATAGATATGTACAATCGCGCGTTTTGCACCTTCCAATGCTTCAAAGGTACGCTGAATCAAATGGTCACGTGCCTGAACCAAAACCTCGATATACACATCATCTGGAATGTGGTTTTCTTCAATCAATTTACGGGTGAAATCGAAGTCAATTTGTGAAGCAGACGGGAAGCCAATTTCAATATGCTTAAAGCCAATTTTCACCAACATCTGGAACATTTTGAACTTCTGTTCAATGCTCATTGGTTCGAAAATTGCCTGGTTACCATCACGCAGGTCGGTGCTCATCCAGATAGGCGCTTTTGTAATTTCGTTGTTCGGCCATTGACGGTCTGGCAAGTCAACACGTTGATACATGCGACGATATTTTTTACTTGGATCAGCCAACATCATGAGGTAACTCCTTGTGAAGCATGGGTTGCTTAAGCTTATAGAAAAGCAACGTACTACTTATATAGATGGTATCTATGGTATCAATTTACAAGCGTATTTCCGGAAAATATTAGGATCAGTCCACATTTTCAGAAAGAGTTGCTACCTGGCTGGTACCGTTCGCGGTCTTGCAAATTCCTAAGATAAATATAAGCCAACTGAAGTGGAAATTATTCTCTTAATTTGCATCATTAAAGGTTGTGGAGATAAAAAATTTCACTGGATCTGGTTTTTGTGAAAAATATAGCGACTATTGATCTCTTGCAGGCGCGCCGTTCCCATTAAAGCCATGGTCACTTCCAGTTCTTCCCGCAAAATTTTAATCACATGCGCCACACCTAACGCACCGGCTACTGCCAGACCATAAATATACGGCCGGCCAATCAGCACGGCGGATGCGCCCAAGGCCAGCGCCTTAAAAATATCGGAGCCGCGGCGGATGCCACCATCCAGCACTAAGGGAAAATTTGCCGGCAGTTGTGCGCGTATCATCTGTAGAGCTGTCAGTGGGCTAATGCAGTCATCTAGCACCCGGCCACCATGATTGGAAATGACCAGTCCCTGTACACCGTATTGCAATGCCAGTTGAGCATCTTCAGGATGCACAATGCCTTTGAGCAGCACCGGTAAAGACGTTTGCTGTACCAGCCAGGCGATATCTTCCCAGGTCGGTGCCTGTTGCATCAGACCATCAAACAGGGGATGTTGCTCTGGCCTGAGGATGGGGGATGTAAAGGAAGATAGATGCGGATGAGGCAGATGCGCCGGCACTTGAAAACCGGCCCGACGTTCACGGTCACGAACGCCGCTATGCGGTGAATCGACGGTCACCACAATGGCTTTAAACTGTTGTTGCTCTGCCAGTTGCACCAGTGCCAGCGATTGTTCGCGATTGCCTTGCCAATACAGCTGAAACCATTTAAGAGAGGTTGTTGGCGCAACTTCACGCAGATCGGTAGTACTTAAATGACTCAGGACCAGATTACTGCCCACCGCTTCTGCTGCGAGGGCAGTGGCTAGTTCACCCTGTGGATGAAACAGTTGCTGATGGCCAACCGGGGCTAGAAAAATTGGATGGGGAAATTCCTGCCCGAACAGTTCGCAGCGGGTATGGCCTTGGCTTAGGTCACGCAGCATTCTGGGCAGCAGTTGCAGCTGCTGAAACTGGTCCAGATTCTGTTGCAGGCTGCGCTCATCCATGGCGCCGCCTTGTAAATAGTGCCAGGTGGCCGGCGTTAAATGTTTGCTGGCCTGAGCTTCATAGTCGGCAATAGTTTGCAGATAAGCGGGAATCTGAGTAAGCGGCGGCAGTGGCTGGGCAGGCATCATAGTTCGCCCCATTGACGTAGCAGATTATGATAATGCGCGGTCAGTTGCAGCACTTGTTCATTATCGCCAAGTTGCTGGCGTAGTTGGCCGATGGTCATATCCAAATTAAACAGCATGCTGCGCTGCCAGTCATCGCGAATCATGCTTTGTGCCCAGGTAAAGGCGGCAATGCGCCGGCCGGCAGTAACCGGTTCTACCCGGTGCAGGCTGGTGGCGGGATAGAGAATCACATCACCGGCATCCAGCTTGACTTCATGAGCCCCGTAAGTGTCTTCAATCACCAGTTCACCGCCCTGATATTCTTCCGGTTCAGACAAAAATAAGGTCATGGAAACATCAGTACGAATCAGCTGCTGATGTGCAGCCGAATAATGCACGGCGCTGTCGACATGATTGCCATACGTCCCTTGCTGCTGATAGCAGTTAAACATCGGCCGTAGAATATGTTTGGCTAAGGTCGCAGATTGTACCAGCGGATGCTGTCTCAGTGCCTGTTCAATCTGTTCAGCCACCGCTGGATACACCGGATGCTGCGGGTCAAATTGCAGATTGTGTTTGCTTTTCTTGGCCTGTGGCCCGGCACTGTGCTGGCCATCAATCCAGGCGGTGTGCTGGTCGAGCTGCTGACGGATGTCAGCCACGGCCGCTTTACTGAGAACTTGAGGAACATGCAGCATCATGAGACTTGAATCATCCTTCAGACAGAGCGCTGTCTGTCATCATAAAGCCAAATAAAAAATGAAGCAGCATTTCAGATAAATGCTGCTTCAACAGAACAAAATAAAACTTAGAACTTATAGTTAAAGGTCAGGCTGGCACTGCGCTCCTGACCAAGCGTCATACGCGAACCGCCGTTGTTCAAGGTGCTGATGTATTCTTCATCTGCCAGGTTATAGACATTCAGGTTCAGTGAGGCATTTTCATTGAACTGATAACCGGCCATGGCATCAAATACCACATAGCTTGGAATGCTTGGCATATTGGCTGGAGCAGTGCTGTCGGTGACGACACGTTTTTGCTCATCGATATAACGTGCACCCAGACCCAGTTTAAAGCCGGCAATGTCATAGGTGGTCCATAATGAGGCGGTCCATTCCGGTGACCAGCGCACGCTATCGGTACGGGTCATGACATTGTCACGGAAACTTTGCTGATCTTCCTGTTTGGTTTTCATATGCGCCACACCGGCAGAAATATTCCAGGCATCGGTAATCTGGCCGACTGCACTCAGCTCAACCCCATCGACGATGGTTTTGCCTTCCTGGATGGATTCCTGTGTAATCGCATCCTGGGTAAACTGGTTTTCATTTTCCGTGCGATAGACTGCGGCATTCAGGGCTAGACGGCCATCAAGCAGATCCCATTTGCTACCCAGTTCATAATGATGGGTTTCTTGTGGTTCTGCCGCTGCGCTGTTAATGCCCGACTCAGACATTACAAAGTTGGCGCTGCCCGGTGGGGTTAAGGATTTGCCATAAGAAGCATAAACGCTGCTGTAAGCAGTTGGTTTGTACAGACCGCCAAGTTTCCAGCTCAGCAGGGTGTCATGTGCACTGATATCTGAAGCTACAAGGGCATTTGTGCCGCGAGGTAAGGACAGGCCTTGATAGTCAGTTTCGTAATAATCTACCCGTACTCCACCGTTTAACTGGAAGCGTTCGCCAAACTTTAAGGTATCAAACAGATAAGCCGCAGCCGTCTGGGTTTCACCATCGCTATAAGCACCGTTATAGATCAGGTCGGCCATCGGATCATTGGGGTTTGGGTTATACAGGTTGGCTTCAGTGGTGGATGCTGTTGGTTCATCCGGCATTTGGGTGGCCAGATTGCGGGTGTATTGCTGCTCTTTTAAAAATTCCAGGCCAGCTACCACATCATGTTCAATAGCACCGGTTTTCAGGTTCAAATTTAAAGTGGTCTGGTTGGCCAGAATTTTATTTTCCTGATCAACCCCCTGACGTGAACGGCTGATAGTCCAGTCGGCTGGATTGGTCGAATCATGTGCAGAAATGGTGTTAATCCCGGTCAGGACTCGGTTCATCTGGGTTTGACCCAAACGGGTGATATTAGTCAGTTTTAGATTATCTGCCAGATCACTTTCAATTTTCGCGGTGAACATGTCGGCATCGACATCTTCGTAATCATCTACATGGCCATAATAGTTTTCACGATTAACCTTGCCAGCTTGGGCAATATCCGGATTGGCATTCCAGAAGCCTTCCATACCAATGGTTGGAATACCGCCATCTGGAATATTACGCTGACGGACGTGTTGTGAATATAAATACAGGCGGGTCGGAGTATTCAGGCCAAAGGCAACAGATGGGGCAATGGCATAACTGTTGTTTTCGAGCACATCACGGCCTTGCACGCCGCCTTCTTGTCCCATGACATTGAGACGAAAAGCGGTATTGTCATTGATGGCTTGGTTGATATCGGCCGAGAGGCGGGCATTTTCTGCGGTATTGTAGCTGGCAGAGACTTCGCTACTGTTTTGCAGATGTGGCAGTTTGCTGACCAGGTTGATATAACCGGATGCCGAACCACGACCGGCTTCGGCACCGGCCGGGCCTTTCACGACTTCAACCTGTTCCAGGTTAAATACATCGCGGCTGACTGCGCCCAAATCACGGATGCCATCGACATAGGTAGAGGTTTGGGTAGAGAAACCACGCATCTGGAAGGTATCACCAGCGCTGGTATTGCCGTTCTCACCCATTTGTAAGGTAATGCCCGGGGTATTGCGTAGCGCTTCGACCAGTGACGTCGCGCCTTGTTCTTTTAATAAGGTTTGATTAATAACAGAAACTGTTTGTGGGGTATCGACCAGTGGCTGGGTCTGTTTCGCGGAGCTGAGCTGATTGGTTTTATATTTATTTTCAGCCTGAGATTTCACCGTGATTTCAGGAAGCTGGGTGACTTCTTCGGTTGCTGTGGTTGCATGTGCCATGAGCGGCAGGGTGGCTGCAAGGGCAACGAATGATGCAGTGCGTTGATGTTTTCGGCTCTTAATCTGTGCCATGGTGGTGTATTTCCTGATATGAATGACAAAATTCCCTTACCACAATGATTTGAGTGCGCAGTTCAAATGCAGAGTAATGATGGACTTATTGTATGTGTTTAACAAGTAATGCGAATTTTAGTGATAATAATTCTCAGTAACAATATGAAAATTGGTTAAAACAAACTAAACAATTAAGAAAATAATTATGGATTAGAGCCATTTAATGAAATAAATCAATAAGAATATTTGAATAATCGTATTTTTGATTTAATTTGATCGGTTTTAAGAATTAAAAACCCTGCCGGGGCAGGGTTTTGGGTTCTTATGTGAAATCCAGATTAGAAGTCATAAGAGATGGATAACCAGTAGTTGCGGCCTGGGAGATAAGTTCCCTCTAAACCAGATAAATATCTGTAACTTTGAGTCGTTTCATTATTAGTGCCATCTAAATACTCCACAGTTGTGTATTCTGTAAAGTCTTTATCTAGAAGGTTATTTACCGCCATATTGAAGCGCAGTTGGTCATTTACTGTGTAAGTCGCCCCTAAATTAAACAAATTATAACCAGCTAATTTGTTGCCTGAAGCTTGGTAAATGGCTTGGCCTTCCGCATCTAATGATTCAAAAGAATCAGTTGAGCGAACGCGACTTGATTTATATTCGTGTTGTAACCATAAATCAAAGTTCGGGTTAATATGCCATGTCGAAGTTAGGTTAAATGCATTACGTGGATTATTGTTGTAGTAATTGCTTTCAGTTTCAGGGTTATTACTATCAGTAATCTTACTCTTTGTATAAGTATAAGCAGCTTTAAGGTCCCATTCAGGAATAATGCTATATTGTAGAGTGGTTTCTACACCATAGACTTCAGCTTCATTAGCATTAATATTCTTTGAACAGGTTTTTCCAGTTGTACAAAGAGGATGGTCCTGAGCACCTACACTTACAATAGCATTTTCGATTTCATTATAGAAAGCGGTTGTTGTAAATGTAATTTGGTCATTTGGTTGAAGGTTAAAACCAAGTTCATAGTTAGTCGATTCTTCAGGTTTTAAATCTGGATTACCAAAAGTAAAGCTCTTTCCTTGTCGACTAAGGTTGATTAGATTATCTTCCAAAGCTTTAGCTGATGGCACTTTATAACCTGTGCTGACACCACCTTTAACTGTCAGAATATCATTAGTATTCCAAACTAAGTAAGCGCGTGGGCTGAAGTGTCCGCCAAAACCAGAGTGATCTTCATAGCGACCACCTAAAGTAAAACCGAGGTTGTCAAGAATACGCCATTCATCCTCGGCATAAAGTGCCCAAGATTTGCTATCAAACTCATTTTTACCGGTAATATGCTGAGCAATATTATCTTCAATGATTTGTTCTTTATATTGTGTTCCAACAGTTACTTTGTGATTACCAATAGTTGAAACTAGATGGCTATCGGCAATGATATCGGTATTTTTTAATTTTCTTGGGCTTGCAATTAATGGATCATTGTTAAGAATTTCAGATTCTGTGAATGCACCAGTTGGTAGTGAACGTCCTTTAGTCTCAGTCGATGAGTGACTGATATATGTTTTCCATGTACCAAAATCGTAATCACCATCATGACCAATTGCGAGTTGAGTACGATTGAACTCTAATTCATCTTTATAACCATCCGCTGAAGAAACTACAGAGCCATCAGAAAGTTTCGTTGTGGTCGTCCAATCTTCATTACCTAAGCGATTGCCTTCATTACTATAAGTTTGGCTAGAATGGAAAGTATCAAGCCAGAATGAATTCTGATCATTCATGACAAATGAAAGTTTTCCACCTAGATCGTAATTATCCGCTTTATTTGGACGAGGATCACGACTTGTTGAGCCTTCAACTACACGTTCAGAACGTTGTCGATCTAAATAAGAGCCACGTAACTGTAATCCGAGTTTGTCAGTGATTAATGGACCATTGAGTAAAAAACTTGTTTTCCATGAGTCAGCTTCTTTACCATGCTCCATGACATTACCGCTGACAGTCACGTTGCCATTCCATTCATCTGATACTTTTTTAGTAATAATATTAATCACACCACCCATGGCATCTGAACCATACAGGGTAGACATTGGGCCACGGATGACCTCAATACGTTCAATTGCTGAAAGTGGTGGCATAAATCCTGTTGATGTTTCACCAAAACCGTTAGGAGTTACATCAGTAGATGTTGTTTGACGACGACCATCAATTAAAATAAGAGTGTCATCAGCTCCCATACCACGCATGCTGACATTTAATCCACCCGTTTTACCAACGCCATTACGCACGTCGATACCCGGAACATCTGCTAACAAATCAGCAATACTGGTGGCATTTTTCTTTTCAATATCTTCTTTTGTGACCACGCTAATAGAAGCAGGTGCATTTTTAATATCTTGTTCAAAACCTGCCGCAGAAACCACAATCGTGGATAATTGATGTGTCGGGTCAGCTGTTGTTTCAGTGGTTGTATTTGCAAATGCGGAACTAGCAGAAATTCCAAGAATCGCGAGCGAAAGCGGGCGAAGGTTAAAGGTGCGCATAACCGAATTCCAGTATTGGGATATAAGAAGAATAGTTAAAAATATGAGTTAAAAACCATTGAATATTAATGATAGTACTTATCATTTGCAACAAATATTAGACAATAGATAAAAATAGCGAAGGGAATATGAAGAATTTAAGCCGAAAAATTGTTCTGATCGCTTGTTATTTTGTATATCTTTAAATGTTGTCATATAATATGGCACTTTTTTAAAAACTGTTATTACTAAATATCGAGGAAGCCATGCAAGTAACTTCTGAAGCGGTTTCGGGCGTTGCCCGTCGTTTAAATGTATCTGTACCGACGAGCCGTATTAACGAGCAGTTCGAAGCTCGCTTAAAACGCACAGCTAAAACTGCGAAGATTAACGGCTTCCGTCCAGGTAAAGTGCCTGTAAACGTTGTACGTCGTGAATATGGCGCGGGTATCTATCAAGAAGTTGTAAACGACATCATTCGTGACACCGTATTTGAAGCAATCCAACAAGAAAAAATCAATGCTGTTGGTATGCCAAACATTGAAAAAACTGAAATGAAAGACGACGCTTTAGTATATGAAGCGACTGTTGAAGTTTATCCAGAAGTTGAAGTGAAATTCGAAGGTCTGGAAGTTGAGCGTAAAGCATCTGAAGTTAGCGACAAAGATGTAGATCAAATGATCGAAAACCTGCAAAAGCAGCGCGCAACTTGGGCTGAAACCAAAGGCATGGCGAAAAAAGACATGCAAGTAACTTTTGATTTCGAAGGCACAGTAGATGGCGAGAAATTTGAAGGTGGTTCTGCTGAAGACTTCAAACTGGTATTAGGTTCTGGCCGTATGATCCCGGGCTTTGAAGATGGCATCGTGGGCATGAAAAAAGGCGAAGAGAAAGTTATTGATGTAACTTTCCCGGAAGACTACCAAGCTGAACAGCTGGCAGGTAAAGCAGCTCAGTTCAAAATCAATGTAAAACTGGTTGAAAAACAAAAACTTCCAGAAGTTGATGCTGAATTCTTAAAAATCTTTGGTTTAACTGAAGAAGAAGGCGTTGAAAAGTTAAAAGCTGACGTTCGTAAAAACATGGAACGTGAAGTGAAAAACGGTCTTCGTAACCAGGTGAAAGGTGCAACGTTTGATGCACTGGTTGCTGCGAACGAAATCGAAGTTCCAGAATCTATGGTTAAGCAAGAAATTGACCGTCAACGTCAACAAATGATCCAACAGTTCACGCAGCAGTTTGGTGCGCAAGGTGCGAAAGCATTTGACTCAAGCATGCTTCCAGACGAACTGTTCAAAGAACAAGCTGAAAAATCTGTAAAACTTGGCGTATTGGTGAGCAAAGTTTTAGCAGACGCGAAACTTGAAGTGGATGCTGCACGTGTTGATGCTTACATCGAAGACATGGCATCTTCTTATGAAGATCCAAATGAAGTAATTGAATACTTCAAAAATGACAAACAGCAACGTGCTCAAATTGAAGCAGTTGTGTTAGAAGACCAAGTGGTTGATCACATTCTTGCGGCTGCAAAAGTGACTGACAAACAAGTCAGCTACGAAGACTTATTGAAAGAGCAACAAGCTCGTCAACAAGGCTAATTTCAGCTGAAGTAAAAAAGGCGCCTAAGGCGCCTTTTTTATATAATATAAAAACTTGGATGGTTTTAAAGTTTACAAAGCTTATGCAAAAAATATCCATGAATTGTGGGTGAATATTTTGCAATTTAGATGATTATCCCTCATATTGTGATCATGGGTGAACTCACAAGAATTTAGGAATAAATAAACGTATGTATGTTCCATCAATTGATAACGCATTGGTTCCAGTAGTCGTTGAGCAATCATCTCGTGGTGAGCGTTCTTTTGATATTTATTCACGTCTTTTGCGTGAACGGGTGATTTTTTTAACGGGTGAGGTTGAAGACAACATGGCCAACTTGATTGTGGCGCAAATGTTGTTTTTAGAAGCAGAGAACCCAGATAAGGATATTCATTTATACATTAACTCGCCAGGTGGCTCAGTCACAGCCGGTATGGCGATTTATGACACCATGCAGTTTATCAAGCCAGATGTGGTGACTTACTGTATGGGTCAGGCAGCGTCCATGGGTGCATTCCTGCTGAATGCCGGTGCCAAAGGCAAACGTTACTGCCTGGAAAATGCCCGGGTCATGATTCACCAGCCTTTAGGCGGTTTCCGTGGTCAGGCTTCTGATATTGAAATTCATGCGCGTGAAATCCTGTTCATTAAAGAGCGCTTGAACCGTTTGATGGCAGAGCACAGTGGCCAGGACTATGAAAAAGTGGCCAAAGATACCGACCGTGATAACTTTATGACTGCACAGCAGGCCAAAGAATACGGTTTAGTGGACGAAGTGTTATCTAAGCGTCCATAAGTTTTAAAGATTTAAATTGGAGAGAATATGTCCGAACATCCTCAAGGACAAAAACATTGTTCATTTTGCGGTAAAACGCAGTCTGAAGTCGGGAAGCTGATTGCAGGCGAGGACGCATATATCTGTAATGAATGTGTGGACGTATGCCTGGATCTGGTTCAGACCAGTCAACAAGTTGAGTCGAGTGACTGGGCCGCCCGTCCGTTGCCAAAACCGCATGAAATTCGCGCTGCACTGGATCAATATGTGATTGGTCAGGACCTGGCGAAAAAGACCTTATCGGTGGCAGTTTACAACCACTATAAACGTCTGAAAGTGACGCATAACGGTCAAAAAACCAATGATGCAGTCGAAATTGCCAAAAGTAATATCCTGCTGGTGGGTCCAACCGGTTCGGGTAAAACCTTATTGGCACAGACTTTAGCGCGTTTGCTGGATGTTCCGTTTGCCATGGCCGATGCCACCACCTTAACCGAAGCCGGTTATGTGGGTGAAGATGTTGAAAACATCGTGCAGAAGCTGCTGCAAAAAGCCGATTACGATGTCGAAAAGGCGCAAAAAGGCATTATCTATATCGATGAAATCGACAAGATTACCCGTAAGTCTGAAAACCCGTCGATTACCCGTGATGTATCGGGTGAAGGTGTGCAGCAGGCCTTGCTGAAAATGATTGAAGGCACAGTGGCGTCTATTCCGCCGCAGGGTGGCCGCAAGCATCCGCAGCAGGAATTTATCCAGATTGATACTTCAAACATCCTGTTTATCTGTGGTGGTGCATTCTCGGGTCTAGAGAAAATTGTGCAGCAACGTCAGGAAAAAGGTGGTATTGGCTTTACCGCTGAAGTACGTAACAAGGATGAAAGCAAAAAACTGTCTGAACTGTTCCGTCAGGTTGAAGCAACAGATTTGGTGAAATTCGGTTTAATTCCGGAATTTATTGGCCGTTTGCCAGTTATTGCAACGCTGGATGAGCTGGATGAAGATGCATTAATGCAGATTCTTACCGAGCCGAAGAATGCCTTGACGCGTCAATACGAATATCTGTTCGAGATGGAAAATGTCGACCTGATCTTTGATGATGCCGCATTACGTGCAGTGGCGAAAAAAGCCTTGGAGCGTAATACAGGTGCGCGTGGTCTGCGTTCAATTCTGGAAAATGCCTTGCTTGAAATCATGTATGACTTGCCAAGTCGTAGTGATGTAGGCACGGTTATTATCACGGAGGCAGTGATTAATGGTCAGGCCAAGCCAGAATTAAAACCGGAACGTCAAAGTAAAGAAGCTGCGGTAGAACAGCCGAAAGCCGATTTAAAAGTCGTGAATTCAAAAACGGCTTAAGACGCTATTCGTCAGAAACGTGCGGAAATCAACGGTTTTCGCACGTTTTTTATTTGAAAAAATAAGACAGAGTGCTAATCTCTGCATCAGGGCCTGGATGCCAAACCCAATAAAAATATTGAAAAAGTGTTAAGTGTAAAAATAAAAACGAAGGAATGAGGGATGTTCATGCGTGCTATATCAATCGTATTTCTGGCTGTCGCATTGGCTGGCTGTCATGGGAAGTCGTCAACCGAGGCGCAACTGCCGCCCATCTCTACGTTAAAAGCTATTGATCAGAACGAAAAGCCGAGTTTGCTGGAACAGTACCGCTTTGGCATGTTTACCATTGGCGGTTGGGTCAATCAGAAATTAGGCCAGCGCTTTCAAGCCATTCAGCCGCAGCATGATCAGGCCGCCGTGGTGTATTTATATCGTCCGGATTCACGCTGGAACCGTCAGGAAATTGTAGCCTCCAGCCTATTTATCAATAGCGAACGCATTCCAAGCCTGCTGCATAATCATTATTACTGGATTGAATTGCCTGCCGGGGATTATCGTTTATCTACCAGCCGTCCTTTAGGTGTGCAGCATTTCCAAAAGCCGAAGTATCTGGATTTTTCCGTTGAAGCAGGCAAGTCCTATTTTATTAAATATGATGAAGAAAATAGCAGTACCCGCCGCACGATTTCTGGTCCCTTAATCATGATGCCGGAAACGGTAGGCCTCAATGAAATTGCTTTTACTCAATTGAAATCGCACAGTTATAATTTTGTGGCTGAAGACCAGAGCACCGGTAAAATTCGCTCTAAGGCACAAAAAATCAAACATGCCGATTATGACCCGGCCAGCGATGTGCAGTTGACTAAGCCATTTAAATTGTGGGACCCACGCACCTGGTAAAAATGCTTGAATCGAGAAATAAAAAAAAGCACCCAGATTTGGGTGCTTTTTTAATCGCTTCAACAGCATTCATTAGCCAGCAGCGGCATCAACCACTGGAATCTTGCCAATTTTAGCTTGCCAGATTTTTGGTGCAGTCGCGTGTACAGAAGTACCGTTTACGTCAACTGCGACAGATACAGGCATGTCTTTTACTACAAACTTGTAGATCGCTTCCATACCCAAGTCTTCAAAAGCAACTACTTCAGCTTCGCGGATTGCTTTAGATACCAGGTACGCAGCACCACCGACAGCCATCAGGTAAGTTGCTTTGTTGTCTTTAATCGCCTCAATGGCAGCAGGACCACGGTCTGCTTTACCAATCATGCCATAAAGACCAGTCGCTTCTAACACCTGACGAGTGAACTTGTCCATACGAGTCGCTGTTGTCGGACCTGCAGGGCCAACCACTTCATCACCCACTGGATCAACAGGACCTACGTAGTAGATGAACTTGCCTTTTAAATCAACCGGTAATTCTTCACCGTTGTTGAGCATGTCAACCATACGTTTGTGTGCAGCATCACGGCCGGTATAGATGGTACCGTTTAGCAGCAGTGTATCGCCTGGTTGCCAAGAGTTCATTTCTTCTTGGGTGATGTTGTCGAGGTCAACACGTTTAGACGAAGATGAGTCCCAAGTAACTTCAGGATAATCTTCAAGACGTGGTGCCTGAATATGGGCAACGCCTGAACCATCTAAAGTGAAGTGTGCGTGACGTGTTGCAGCACAGTTCGGAATCATACCGACTGGTTTGCCCGCAGCGTGGCAAGGGTAGTCTTTAATCTTGATGTCAAGTACAGTGGTTAAACCGCCCAGACCTTGTGCACCAATACCGAGTGCGTTTACTTTTTCGAAGATTTCAATACGAAGTTCTTCAAGTTTATTTTGTGGACCACGACGAAGCAGTTCGTCCATGTTGATCTCTTCCATGAGTGCTTCTTTGGCCAGCATCATGGCTTTTTCGGCAGTACCACCGATTCCGATACCGAGCATACCTGGTGGACACCAGCCTGCACCCATGGTTGGAACAGTTTTCAGTACCCAGTCTACGATAGAGTCAGATGGGTTAAGCATTGCTAGTTTAGATTTGTTTTCTGAACCGCCACCTTTGGCTGCAACAGTAATATCGACTTTATTGCCTGGAACCAGTTTGTGGTAAATCACCGCAGGGGTGTTGTCTTTGGTGTTCTTACGACCAAATGCAGGGTCAGCAAGTACAGATGCACGCAGGACGTTCGAGTTTTCTAAATAACCTTGACGCACACCTTCGTTAATCGCGTCGTCTAAGCTCATTGTTAAATCAAATTTAACATCCATGCCCACTTCAACGAATACGTTGACGATACCGGTATCTTGACAGATTGGGCGGTGACCCTCTGCACACATACGAGAGTTAATTAAGATTTGTGCAATCGCATCTTTTGCAGCTTTGTTTTCTTCACGGTCATACGCACGGCTCATCGCTTGGATGAAATCTTGTGGGTGATAGTAAGAAATGAACTGAAGCGCATCTTTAACCGATGTGATCAAGTCATCTTGCTTGATAATAGTTGTCATATCAAAATTCTCTTGAGCGGGCTGATAGCTAGCGGGCTAAATTATAAGATAAAATGACGGCATTGTGGGCGTTTTAGAAGCGGATTGGCCGAAAGTTTATAGTGGTGCTTTTACGCGGGATTTTGGGTGATTTTTACTGTATTTGGCAGGAGGTTTTGTCATATTTGAGCTGAAATTAATGTCATATTACAGCTTAAGTTTAGATAAAATTTTATTAAGTTGTTGAATTTTAATTATTTAATAAAATTTAAATATTTCAGCTTTGTCATATAACTGTCATAAAACTTTCGCATAATTGTCACATCCAAAAACGAGATCTTAAAGATGACAACAGGTATTTTGATGGTTGCGGGCTTTTGTGTATATATCGCTGCAACTTGGATGTATGGCCAAAAAGAAGATCAAGCTTAAGCTTTATCTTCTTTTTTCATTTTAGCCTGATAAAAATAATATTTTTCTCAATTCTCAATTCTCAATTCTCAATTCTCAATTCTCAATTCTCAATTCTCAATTCTCAATTCTCAATTCTCAATTCTCAATATTTATTTATAGCTTTGCTTTATCCTCCTTTAAAGAAGGCAAGTTCTAAAGCTCGATATGCTGAAATCTGATACCCCACTTTGTCTTGCATTAAACGATAAAAACTTTCAAAAACCGCCTCATTTTTTAATTCGTCCAGAAGCGTTAGATATTCCAGATAAGTTTCAGGACGTTTAAATGCGAAGTTATGGGGTTCGTTGCCGCTTAAGAATCTAAATACACGGCTATCCCAAATCGCATAGTGTTCAGGATGAATAAAGTGCAACAATTTAGATACACCGACAAGAGAGTTATTGAATGCACTTTTGAGTGTTTGAAGTTCTGGTACTGTTAATTGATGACCTTGTTTTGCTTTGTTAAATATTTTGATCAGATCATCTGCTGCAGTTAAATCAATTTTTTTCAAAATAGTCGGCATCCACGAATAGGTAAAGCTGATGCCGATAACAATGTCATCCAGGGTGAGTACATCTGTTTTTTTGAAATAATTTAAAAAATGGGAATACGCAATGAGATAATTTTCTTGCTCTTTGTCAAATTGATTGGCGATTTCAAAGATCTGTTTAAAAACTTCGTTGTTATTTTTTAATGTTAAAGGCATGTGATTACCACCTAACCTATACAGAAAATGAGATGTATTTGATACGTCTGGTCTAAATTAAAAAACCACCCAATCTTTCGAAAGGGTGGTTTAGAACTCGAAACTAAAATTAAGCTTCTTGCTGTTCAGCCTGAATTGCAGTGAGTGCAATGGTAAACACAATATCATCGACCAATGCACCGCGTGACAGGTCATTTACCGGCTTGTTCAAACCTTGCAACATTGGGCCAACACTCACCACATTGGCAGAGCGTTGTACTGCTTTATAAGTGGTATTACCCGTGTTCAGATCAGGGAAAATAAACACATTGGCACGACCAGCCACCTGAGAGTTTGGCGCTTTAGAACGACCAACGCTTTCAACCGATGCAGCATCGTATTGCAGCGGGCCATCAATCAGCAGGTCTGGACGGCGCTGTCTGGCAATTTCAGTCGCTTGCGCTACTTTTTCTACATCGGCACCGGCACCTGAAGTTCCGGTTGAGTAAGAGATCATGGCAATACGCGGGTCAATACCAAAGGCTTTGGCCGAGTCAGCAGATTGAATGGCAATTTCAGCCAGTTGTTCTGCATCCGGGTCCGGGTTAATCGCACAGTCACCATACACATAAACTTCATCTGGCAGCAGCATAAAGAACACTGAAGATACCAGTGAATATTCAGGTGCGGTTTTAATCAGCTGGAAGGCCGGACGTACGGTATTGGCAGTGGTATGTACTGCACCAGAAACTAAGCCATCAACCTGATCCAGCGCCAGCATCATGGTACCTAAAACTACCGTATCCTGAAGCTGTTCGCGTGCCTGTAATTCGTTAAGTTTGCCTTTACGCAGCTCAACCATTTTCTCGACATAGTTTTCGCGAATCAGGTCCGGATCAATAATTTCCAAGTCATGCGGCAATTCAATACCACGGGCTTTGGCCACTTCAACTACGGCTTCAGGTTTGGCCAGCAAGATACAGTGCGCAATACCACGCGATTGGCAGATGGCCGCAGCCTGAACTGTACGTGGCTCATCACCTTCAGGTAAAACAATGCGTTTTTTCGCTGCAATTGATTTTTGTACAAGCTCATGACGGAAGGCAGAAGGCGATAAACGTGGGCTATGCGCACCGCTAATCAGCGAGTTTAACCATTCCGGATCAATATGGCTGGACACAAAACGGGTCACCTGTTCGGCACGTTCAATATCATCGACCGGAATTTCATTACCGAAAGTCGAGAGCTGTTGCGCCGTTTCAAAGGTGGTTAAAGGGGTATGTAATACTGGCAAACCTTGCTTGATGGCAGTTTGACAGAAATTTAAGGCCTGTTCATTCGGTTGATGCTGCTCGGTTAAGACTAAGCCTGCTAAAGGAATGCCATTGCTGTTGGCCAGACTGCTGGCCAGTAGTACATCGGTACGGTCAGCTGCGGTAATAATCAGTTCACCGGCCACGAATTTGTGCAGTTCATGCTCGATATTCGAAGTAATCAGGCTGCTATGTAACACACGACGTGTATTGGCTTCGCCCTCATGAATCCACTGGGCAGAAATATGCGCTGCCAGATCAGACAGGCGCGGCACACTCAGGGTGTTACTAAATGGTACCAAACCAATCACTGGCAGTTTTTCTGTGCCAATGTAGCTATAAGTTTGCTGAATGCTGGCCACAAACTTGCTGGTATCTGACAGTAAACGCAGGTTTGGATCAATCGTCACAGGAATTTGCGCAGAATCTTCTGGCAAACCTTTGGTCCGCATAAACAGCACACCGCGTAAACGGTTCGATTCTGCACCACCGAAGTTACGAATCTGGTGTTCAATTCGTTCAGCAGAGCGAAGCGGATTGTTGATGTCGGCACCGCTGACAATCACTACCTGTGCATCTAGGGCTTGAGCCAGCAGGGCATTCAGGTCATCTGCGAAGCTGTCACGGAAATTCGGTAACAGGCCTTCGACAATAATCAGGTCATGCTGTTTGGCCACTTGGCGGTGTAAGCGAACCGCTTCTTCCAGCAATTCATCTTGCTGGTCATGGCTTAGTTGATGCACCACCTGTGCATAAGGAATGGGTTGAACCGTTTTGGTTTTAGAGACATGCTCAAACAGCGCTGTCGTCCGTTCGTTTTCAGGCTGTAATTCTTGAGAGAAAGGTTTGACGAAACCGGGTTTAATGCCCTGGCATTCCAAAGCATACACCAGACCTAAACATGCAGATGTTAGACCAACACCTTCTCCAGTCGGGACAAGTAGAATTGTTTTCATAAGGTATTATTCAAATCAGCCAAAAGTAAACAGGGTAAAACTGCGATTGCTTAAGCAATCGCAGTTTCTAATTCAGACTTTTTTGCCGGAGTTGCTCCCAACTCAGACTCCACCACCGCGCTGGTTTCTTTGGCGATACGGCCTTCTTCATCGGTTGGAACTACCCAGATTTGTGGACCGGTACCGTTATCGATACGACCTTCGGTGCCACGTTTCAGGCTGTCATTCTTCTCTTTGCTAAAGTTAAAGCCGAAGTGTGGTAAGTAAGACAGAGTTTTTTCACGGATATAAGCCGAGTTTTCACCAATACCACCTGTGAAGAACAGGCCATCTAGACGCGGTAAGCCACAGCTTAATGCTGCTAAAGATTTCGCTAAACGGTAGCAGAACACTTCAATGGCCAGAGCTGCATCTTCATTGCCTTGTTCAGAGGCTTCAATCAGGGTGCGCATATCGTTAGAGAGGCCAGATAAACCGAGTAGACCGCTTTGGCTGTTCAGCATCTTGTCAATTTTGTAGATATCCCAACCCAAGTTGCTGGCCAGGAAAGTGTGTAAAGATGGATCTACATCACCACTACGGGTACCCATCACCAGACCTTCAAGTGGGGTAAGGCCCATAGAGGTATCTACACTTTCACCGTTCCAGATGGCACAGGTCGAGCTACCATTGCCGAGGTGCGCTGTTAACCAGCCGCCTTGTTTCAGGCTGCCGGCCAGTTCTGAACCACGTTCAGAAACATAGGCATGGCTGGTGCCGTGGAAGCCGTAACGACGTACGTTATGATCGGTGTACAGGAATTTTGGCACAGCATAACGATAAGCATGTGCTGGCATGGTCTGGTGGAATGCGGTATCAAATACAGCAACCTGAGGTAATTCAGGGAATAAACGCATGGTCGCTTCAATGCCTACCAGGTGCGCCGGGTTATGTAACGGTGCCAGTGGGGTTGCTTCACGAATGCGTTGAATAATTTCTGGGGTTAAGCGCTCGGCTTTGGTCAAGCTGCCGCCATGTACCACACGGTGGCCAATCGCTTGAGGATTGTATTGTGACAAGCGCGATAAAATAGTTTCTAAGGCTTTTTCATGATCTGCGTGCGGAATAGAAAGTTCGAGCGGTTCACCTCCGACAGTGATCCCTTTAATACGTGCCTCGGCAGATCCTAAATTTTCAGCCAAACCAAAAATACGGTCTTCGCGACGTTCAGAAACAAGCGCGTATTTAATTGAAGAAGATCCGCAGTTAATTACTAATACAGTTGTAGACACGTTATTTTACCCGAATTCTAATTGAAATATTTGTATCCCGTATTGATCTGCCCCTGTTCCAACATGGTGCAATCTTGATCAATAACTAATTTTTATCATGGGATGGGTATCGCTTCTAGATAGACTTTAGGAGATTAGACTTAAGCACTATCGACCCTTTCGGGAATAATAACTAAAATTTATCGGTTGATAGATTTCATTTATTAATAAAATAGTAGTCATGTCCAGTCGCGTTGTTCTTCTGTTTACCATAACACGCCTTGAATCAAAGCATGTGACAGAACTGTTTGAAAATATTTCTTATTCCTTCATATTCAAGGTTTCTGATACTTCATTTCCGACCAGCGCACAATCACATAGGCAAATAGCGCCACCATAAAAAATACCAGCATCATCCAGGCCAAGCCTTGCAGGGTTTCAATTAAGGTGCGGTAAATTTCCAGAAACCAGCGTTCCTGCGTCAGTTCAATAATAATTTTCTGGTCGTTTTCGCTATAGGTGAGCGGGGTAATGTATTTTTCCATGTCATAAATCCGGATTCCGGAGGATGTTCCAACCACCATACCGGCAAATTTGGTATATCTGGCCCAGGCTTCATGAATCGGATCATGAATAATACGCGCCAGAATACGGTTAATGGAACTGGAAAAAATACGCATCACCACAAATGACACCAGCAGTGCCAGAACAAATGTGGTCACAATTAAATAATAGAACATTGTCCACCTCTTATTCTCATTCTTAAGACAGTGTACGGTGGAATAGACAGGGAAAACAGCAGAAAAATGTTCAGCCTCCGCAAAGGCTGAACATTCATATCTTTAGAAAAGTGAGTTATTGGCGAATCTGGCCATCTCCAAACACCACCCATTTTTGCGAGGTCAGACCTTCCAGACCGACTGGGCCGCGGGTGTGGATTTTATCGGTAGAAATACCAATTTCAGCCCCTAAACCGTATTCAAAGCCATCGGCAAAGCGGGTAGAGGCGTTAATCATCACTGAACTGGAATCAACACGGGCCAGGAACTGACGCGCCAGACTGAAGTTTTCAGTAATAATGGCATCGGTATGGTGTGAGCCATATTTATTGATATGGGTAATCGCTTCATCCAGACCCGACACCACTTTAATGGCCAGAACCGGACCCAGATATTCGGTATACCAGTCGTCTTCGGTAGCCGTTTGAACGCTGTCGCCTAAAATACGCTGGGTTTCGGCGCAGCCACGGAGCTCGACCTGTTTTTCTGCATACAGCTCGGCAATACGCGGTAAAAACTCATCTGCAATGGCTTCATCCACCAACAAGGTTTCCATGGCATTACAGACGCCATAACGATGGGTTTTGGCATTCAGGGCAATCGGTAGGGCTTTTTGCAAGTCAGCCTGTGCTTCGACAAAGACATGACAGTTACCATCCAGATGTTTAATTACCGGAATACGGGCTTCATTGGTGATGCGCTCGATTAAGCCTTTACCGCCACGTGGCACAATCACATCGACATATTCCGACATGGTAATTAACTGGCCTACAGCAGCACGATCTGGGGTATTGATGACCTGTACCGCCGTTTCTGGCAAGCCTGCAGTTTTCAGACCGTGCTGAATGGCTTCGGCAATGGCTTTATTCGATTCCAGCGCTTCTGAACCACCACGTAAAATAATGGCATTGCCTGATTTTAGCGCCAGCGAAGCTGCTTCTAAGGTCACGTTCGGACGGGATTCATAAATCATGCCGACCACGCCTAAAGGCACACGCATTTTGCCAATCTGAATACCCGACGGACGATAGGCCATATCGGTAATTTCACCAATTGGGTCAAGCAGGCCAATCACATCTTTCAGGCCCTGTAACATGCCTTTAAAGCGCGGGGGAGTCAGTTCTAAGCGATCAAGCAGGGCGCTATCCAGATTGTTGTTGCGACCTTTGGTCATATCAATCTGGTTGGCAGCTAAAATTGCTGTTTCACTGTTTTCAAGCGCAGTGTAAATAGCAGATAAAGCATGGTTTTTTGTTTGGGTAGAAGCACTTGCCAGAACTGCGGAAGCTTGGCGCGCTTGTTGTCCTACCGTTTGCATATATTGTTCAATAGACTCGTGCATAGCGGTTTGATCACTTAGAAATTTCTCCTCGATATTAACAGTCTAGGTCGGGACAATGAAGCAGTTTGATGGAATTTTCCGCAGGAAAGCCGGAAAAGCGCTAAACATTTTGAAATTGTTTCCTGTTTAAAAGCAGACAAATGGTTGCAGAAGAGGTTGCGTGTCAAAACGACACCTGTATAGAATGAAACACGATGGACATTGAAGTCATACAAATAACAATGAAAGAGCAGGATGCGATTTTTGCTCAATTTTAGAAATCATCTCTTGCACAATAAAAATAAGCGCGAGAATGGAGGAAAGGAATATGAATTCCATTATCCAAATGGACTCGGAAGTCGGGCAGTCAAGTGCTCACTTTGGTTTTTTTGATCTTTACGATAAGCACAGTTTCAAACAGCCAGCGCGT
The DNA here is from genome assembly GCF_013418645.1 of Acinetobacter sp. YH12132. Taxonomy (NCBI): domain Bacteria; kingdom Pseudomonadati; phylum Pseudomonadota; class Gammaproteobacteria; order Moraxellales; family Moraxellaceae; genus Acinetobacter; species Acinetobacter sp. YH12132. Next base: position 116,385 of record NZ_VPBR01000003.1, on the reverse strand, counting down.
ACAACCTGGATTGACGGTTGGAAGATTGAATACATGGCGATTGCTCGCCCAGACACCTTGCACATGACGCCGATGGTGATTATCGGGGGCGCTTTTCAGAATTTTAACTCCTATAAATACTGTGTTGAACAACTGTTTGATGCCGGCCCGATTATCCTGATTGATTTACCTTCCATGGGCGCCAACCAGCAAATCAGCAATGTCGATACTGGCATATCTGCCGGTACGCTGGAGCTGGAAGATCTGGCAGCCATGCTCGGTCGCTGGCTGGATATTGTTGGCTTGAGTCAGGTCGCGGTATTGGGCATGTCCCTCGGTTCGGTGGTGGCCTCTTGCCTGGCGCATCAGCGTCCGGAACTGATAGACCGCATGATTCTGATGGGTGTCATGCAAAAGACCCGGAAAAGCTGGCGTATGCTGCTGGAAGAATCGCTGCATTTAATGAAAGAGCAGCGCATGGATGAGTTTGGTCAGGCGGTAATTTTATATCTGGTCAATCATGCTAAGCTGGAAGCGACCCGCATGTCGCCAACCGCCAAGCGGCTGTTCTTCCGGCAAATGGCCGAATTCACCGCCACCGAACAGGAACGCTATGATATCAATTGTAATCGTCTGCTGCGCCTGACTCACGTTCCTATTCCGCAGTGCAAGGTGCTGGTGGCCTGTGGTCAGTATGACAGTTTTACCTTGCCACATGAAAATGCCAATTTTGCCTTGCAATGTCCGGACATGGAATTTGCCATGATTGCCAATGCCGACCATGTGCCGCAGTTGCAGCGCCGTAAAGAAACCATGCGCCTGTTTGCCACCTTCTTAAGAGATGAACCAATTCAGTCGCTAGAAGGTATTATCCCCATGACCCGTGCCCAGCTCTTGACCATGGAGCGCCGTGGAGAAGAACGCATTGCCGTGCAGCAGCCATTTAGTCAGTTAACACACCGTCATTCCGATTTAAGTTTTGCCACGGAAATTGTCGATCTGAACTTTTTTGGCGTATTGCTACGTTTTGAAGACGGACAGGCAGAACGGGCTGCGCAGTATGAGCGTGATTTGGCCCTGACACTCCAAGATGAAGAGGGTAGTTTCCAGATTGAGTGCCTGATTTTTGAAGTGCAGGATCAGCAGATTCGCGCTTTATTAAAACATGGCAGCTTTGATATTGCCGAGCGTTTGCTGCGTTATATCCAGCGTCAAAAAGGTTGTCTGGCAGCAATTGCCTAAATTGAGGTGTCTAAAAATAAAACAGCGCAAAGGCGCTGTTTTTTTATGGGCTGATGAGGCTCAGAACTCTCTTTTAGGCACTGGGCTGTTTATGGCAGGCGTGCAGCACCCAGACAATATCACCCAAATGTTCTTCAGGGGCGGGCAGGTCCGGAGTGTGGAAATAGTGCTGCGGCTGCAGAATATCGACCCGCTCAAAACCGCTGGCTTTAACAAAGTCACGGACTTCACCCGGACTTTGAAAATGAAAACTAAAGGCGCTGCGAGACATGACTTTCAGTAATTTACTGCTGGTCCACATAAAGCTGGCCAGTTTGTTTTTCACCGGTTCAGGATAAATATCACTCAAGTAATACAGTTCCTGAAAATGTTGTCCATATTGATAAATCCCATGCAGCAGTTTGCTGAGCATCGGCTTGTCGAAATAATTGATTAAGCCTTCACTAATAATTACCAGCGGTTGCTGCGGGTCAAAATGCTGAAAAATCTGGGCAAATTCTTCACTGAAAATATCGGCACTCAAGACTTCCGGTGCCTGCTGGTCCAGTTGTTGCAAGGCGGCGGTTTTCACCTTGGCCATATCCGGTAAATCCAGCTCGCGGTAATTCAGTTCCGGATATTTCTGGCGGAAATTCCAGCTCCGTGGGGACAGGCCGCAGGCAATTTCCAGCACCTGGGTACGAGGATTGCGGGCAATCAGCTCGGTCAGTTGCTGGTCAATAATGGTGTGGCGTTCTTTCAGGGTGGTGCGCATACTGCCACCGACATATTTTTCGGCCCAGCTTTCCAGCGGATGGACCAATTTGGCCAGAAACTTGCCTTTTGAAGTAGCAAATACCGGATGCGAGATGCCCATTTGAAACCAGATATAGCCGGTATAGTGGGCAGTAAAGGATATATGGCGATGTTCGGAAAGCGGTTGGCTCATGCAAGGTCCTCTATTCTTTTTATTTATTCGGGGTGGATTTATGTATTTGCATCATAAAGAAAAAGGAACAGCTTGTCCTGTTCCTTTGTCGGTATTACTGGCCGCTGTCTTTAAAGCGGACAATACGGTCGCGTACTGCTTGCCATTCCGGGCCGAGCTCGAGTACATCACCGATCTGAATTTCTGGAATCTGGCCACGCATACGGGCTAAACGGGCCTGATTTGGTAACGGTAAATCCTGAATGCCGTCCAGTGCCAGACAGGCGGCGGCACGGTCATTACAGACCAGTCCCATATCACAACCGGCGTTTAAGGCCGCTTGAATGCGGGCATCGGCACCACCTGCCACACAGGCGGCCTGCATGCTTAAATCATCCGAGAACAGCACGCCATCAAAATTCAGCTGTTGACGTAGCACGGTCTGAATCCAGTACGGAGAGAAACCGGCCGGGTTCGGATCGACCTGATCATAAATTACATGCGCAGGCATTAGGGCATCCAGTTGGGCTTGCAGCTGGATAAAGCTTTGCATGTCTTTTTGCTGAATCTCTGCATAAGAACGTGAATCAATCGCAGCGGCCACATGCGAATCGGCCTTGACCGAGCCATGACCGGGGAAATGCTTGCCGGTGGTGGCCATACCAGCGCGCTGCATGCCACTTAAGAAGGCGCGTGCCAGTACGATAATATCGTCCATATTGCGGGCAAAACTGCGGTCGCCAATGACATCGCTGATGTCATTTAAATCCAGCACCGGGGCAAAACTGAAATCAATACCGACCGCTAATACTTCGGTGGCCATCAGCCAGCCGCACTGTTCAGCCAGCTCGACCGCCAGTTCCGGCTGCTGCTGATACAGCTCGCCAAAACGGCCCATGGCCGGCAGTAGGGTGAAACCCTGTTTTAAACGCTGCACCCGGCCGCCTTCCTGATCGACTGCAATTAAAATATCCGGACGTACCTGACGCATATGATCGGTCAGGGCGCGTACCTGCCGCGGTGATTCGATATTTCGACCAAATAAAATGACGCCACCGACTTGCGGAGCTTGTAAGAGTTGAATATCTTCTTGAGTAAGTGCTGTGCCAGCGATGTCGAGCATCAATGCGCCAATCATATCGGTTCCGGATTCAAATTTTTATCGAAAAACAATACCTGAATTCTGCAATGATTTGCTACATTTTGTCAGCACAGAATATGATAAAACTACACGACATAAACAGATTAAGTTGTTTAAGATTTTGAATCTGCTTGATTCGTCGCTAAGCAACCTTGTACTACTGGTCGAAAACCAAGGAAATACACATTATTTATGAAACTTCAAACGATAGCTTGTGCAGTTGCCGTGGCAACTGGGGGATTCTTCTTTAGTCACGCAATCAACGAAGCCATTGCTGCCAATAATACTGCTGCTGTTTCCAATACCATTGTTCCAACCCGGGAACAGGCCTTGGTGTCACGCCAGTTAGCGACCTTGGTTGACCGTCAGCATTACCTGAACCAGCGTTTAGACAGCAACACCTCCAATCGCATTTTTGATTTTTACATCGATAGTCTGGACCCGGAGCACACCTTGTTCCTGGCCGATGAAGTCGAACAGTACAAGAAAAAATATGGCGCCAATTTTGGAGCCGCCTTAAAAGCTGGCGATTTATCGGGCCCGTATCAGATTCATGCGCATTATCGTGAACGCATGCAGGCCTTCTATCAGTTTATGCTGGCCGAGCTGAAAAAACCGCAGAATTTAAAACAGCCGAATGTCACCATTGAGCTGGATCGTGAAAAAGCGCCGTTCTTTAAGACCCAGGCCGAGCAGCGTGCCCACTGGCAAAAAATGCTGGTGTCCCAGCTGATTAACCTGACCATCAGCAAAGAAGAAGAGCAGGCCAAACAAAAAGCCCTCAAGGAAAATCCAGAACTGGCCAATGGGCAAGATTTATCCGGCCCGGAAGATATGACGCCGGTGGAAACCCTGACCAAGCGTTATACTCGTCAGCTGGAACGCATGAGCCGTCTGAAAAGCGACGATGTGCTGGACAAAACCTTAAATGCGATGATGCTGACCTATGATCCGCACAGCAACTATTTCCCGCCTGTTGATGCAATGGAGCTGAACCGTCAGACCACCTTGCAGCTGGAAGGGATTGGGGTGTCGATTCGTCCGGATCGCAGCAATGAAGATTACACCAAGATTGAAACCATTGTTGAAGGCGGACCGGCGAGTAAATCTGGTCAGGTCAAATCTGGCGACCGGATTATTGGTGTCGGTCAGGATGGCGAGAAAATTGTGGATGTGATTGGCTGGCCAAGCAATGAAGTGGTCGGTCTGATTCGCGGTAAACGTGGCACCAAAGTGACCTTGCGTTTACTCGGTCCGGGTGCCTCGATGAGTCAGGCACGTACCGTGACGTTGGTACGTGACATTATTCAGGAAGAAGATGCCGGGGTGCGTAACCGAACCGTGCAAATTCAACGTGATGGCAAAACCTATACCTATGGCGTGATTGAAATTCCATCATTTTATCTGAACTATCGGGCGCGCCGTGCCGGAGTGGAATACCGTTCGGTATCGGAAGACACCAACAATGCCTTGAAAACGCTGGCTGCCAAAAATGTCGACGGGATTATTGTCGATTTACGCAATAACCCGGGCGGCTCACTTGAAGAGGTGGCACGTATGCTGGGTCAGGTGATTAAATCGGGTCCGGTAGTACAAATCCGTGATGGCAATGGCAACGTGAGCGTGTTTGAAGACAATGATGGCGGTGAACAGACCTATGCTGGCCCGCTAGCAGTCCTGATTAACCTGGCCTCGGCTTCTGCCAGCGAGATTTATTCAGCCGCGATTCAGGATTATGAGCGCGGTATTGTGATTGGTAGCACCACCACCGGTAAAGGGACAGCACAGGTACAATTGGACACTCTGGCCTATGGTCAGGCGACCCTCACCCAGCGTAAGTTCTACCGGATTACCGGCGGCAGTACCCAGAACAAAGGGGTGATTCCGGACATTAAACTGGTAGATATCTACAATGAAGAATTTGGTGAGCGTAAAGCCAAGAATGCGCTGAAGTGGGACACCATTGCCACCGCACCATTTAAACGTGAGGGTGTGGTGCAGTCTTATGTGCCGCAACTGGCCAAATCTTCGCAGACCCGGGTCAGTATTGATCCACAGTTCAAGTATCTGACTGAGCGTAAAAATATTGCCAAACAGGCAGAAGAGCGCAAAACGGCGGTGCTGGATTTAGATCAGCGCCGTGCCGAGCTGATTGAGCTGGAGCGTAAAACCTTAGCCGCTGAAAACGTACGTCGTCAGGCGACTGGTTTGGCACCGTATCCAAACTGGGAAAGCTATCAGGCCTCACTGGAAGCGCAAGCCGAGTCACGGGCCAAAATGAAAGCCAACCAGCGTCCACCACTGCCGGAAGAAGAAGTCTTTGTGAGCGAAGCGGCCAATGTGTTACTGGATTATAGTCAGTTACAATCAGGCACAGCCAAATAAGACCTTGGATGTGAGAAAAAGGCCGGTAGATGTACTGGCCTTTTTTGATGCGCTTGAGTTGAATGGCTCAAAAGGCAGATGAGCCGGCAAATCAACATAAAAAATGACGGTTTTCAGGGCGGAAAAACCGCATTTAGGCTTGACCTCAATGCGATAGTATAAGATTCTAGTTTGAGTTTTAATTCCTTGTTTTATTGTTATCTTTTAAAGCGGCAAATTCATGAGTATTTAGCGTTGAGTATAGTAACAACAAAAAAATAACCTATACGGAAGCTTTTTATGGTTCATATTCATTATGACTTTAGCCTGGTGGTAGGTTCAATTGCGGTTGCAATTCTGGCCAGTTATCTGGCTATTTCAACCCAGCAGTTCCTGCTCGGGGGAATCCGCCAGAAATCTGAAAAAGCCATGCTCTTGCTCAGTGGCCTATGCCTTGGCGTTGCTATTTGGGGTATGCATTTTGTCGGGATGCTGGCTTGCCAGTTGCCGGCCAATTACGCATTTAATCTGCCGCTAACCATTTTTTCTGGCGTTATTGCCTTTATTGCTTCCACCTTTGCCATCTGGCTGACCACCAAACCCACCCTGCCTTTTGCCCGTCTGATGATTGGGGCGGTGTTAATGGGACTCGGCATTTCCGGCATGCACTATACCGGTATGCTGGGCATGGTCGTAGAGAATCATCGGACCTATTATGATCCGCTACTGGTGGTGTTTTCGGTGCTCATTGCCATTAGTGGTTCCGGCCTGACCTTCTGGCTGGCGTTTCATTTTAAAAATACCTTGCTTTACCATCGTCACTATAAGGTGATGATTGCCATTATGATGTCGCTGGCCATTGTCGGGATGCATTATACCGGCATGGCCTCGGTGTCTTACTATCCGATTGATACAGAACGTCTGGATGCGATCTATAAAACTGGTAATGGCATCTTGCTGTTTACCGTGATTTTTGTGACCAGTCTGGTGATGGTTGCCGCCTTTAGTGTGGCCGTGCTGGAGCAGCGTCTGGAAGAACGTAACTGCCAGCTGTCGCTGGTTAACCGTGAGCTGGCCAATCAGGCGGTGCAGGACAATCTCACCAAATTACCGAACCGTTTATATCTGGCTGAATATGCGCATTTGCTGTTTAGTGCCCAGCGCATCAATCAGCAGAATGTCGCGTTTTTATATATTGATCTGGACCGTTTTAAGGCGGTGAATGATGTATTTGGCCATCATGTTGGTGATCAGTTGCTGATTCAGCTGACCACGCGACTGCATCAGCAGCTGAAATCGCAGGAAAAATTATTAAGAATCGGCGGTGATGAATTCTTGCTGGTGCTGGAGCAGGCCACGGTTGAGGATGCGATTCAGGCGGCAGAAAATGTGCTGCACAGTGTACAGGACAGTTTCCTGATTGCCGGCAAGAGTATTAATATTTCGGCCAGTATTGGTATTGCTATGTACCCGGAGCACGGCAACAACCTGCAAGATGTACTGATGAATGCCGATGCCGCCATGCTGACTTCAAAATATCAGGGCCGTAACACCTATTCGGTGTTTAATTACAGCATTGACCAGCAGGAAACCAAAAGCCAGACCAAGCTGTTAAATGATTTATATAAAGCTGTCGATGAACAGCAGTTTATTCTGTTTTACCAGCCCAAATTTACCACCAGCACCCAGCAGATTTGTGGCGTTGAAGCATTAATTCGCTGGATGCATCCGGTGCATGGTCTGCTGACCCCGAATATGTTTATTAAAGGTGCGGAGAAGTCCGGCCTGATTATCCAGATGGGCTATTGGGCCCTCGAGCAGGCCTGCAAACAGATTCAGCAATGGGAACAGCAGGGACTGAACCTGTTTCCATTGGCAGTCAATCTGTCGGCGGTGCAGTTCGAGCATAAACATTTGTTTAGTACCTTGGAAACCTTATTCTGCCGTTATGCGATTGACCCGAGTCATCTCATGATTGAAATTACCGAAACCACTGCCATGCATCATGTGGAATCGAGTATTCGCAGTTTTAGGCGCTTAAGAGAAATGGGCGTGAAACTGGCGATTGATGATTTTGGCACGGGCCATTCCAGTTTCCTGTATTTAAAAGACCTGCCGGTGGATGAGCTAAAAATTGACCGCGCATTTATTAAAGACCTGTATCGCGATTCCAAAGAAGAAATGATTCTGGAAAGTATTATCCAGCTGGCGACCAAACTGGGATTGACGGTTACCGCAGAAGGGGTGGAAACGCCATTACAGGCCGAAATTCTGGCGCGTTTGGGTTGTCAGCAATTACAAGGTTATTTGCTGTCGATGCCGGTTGAGGTCGAGCGTTTGGAAGACTTGCCGCAAGTATAAAATGAAATTATCGGGTCTGATTGAGGTACTGTTTTTAGATAGCCAGATGTTTAAAAAATCACGGTCGATGTTGCAAGAAAAAATGGTTTAAAAATGGATGTCAAGTGACATCCATTTACCTCACATATTAAAAACGATAACGAAGCGCGAGCTGTGCATTCAGTGGGTCGCCCATCATATTGGAATCGTTCCCCTCACCATGTCCTGAGACAAAATAATCACGGTCAAACAGGTTGTTCAGATTTAGTGTTACATCATACTGCGCGGTCTGATAACCCAGCGCGGCATTGAAAACCGCATAGCCCGGCAAGACATTTTTATTGTCCGGCGCACTGAAGCGGGAGGATTCGGCCCGGCCACCCACGGCAGCAAACCAGTGTTCATCCAGTTGATACTTTAACCAGAGATTGGCGCTGTTTTTGGGTGTTAATGCGGCCTGTTTGCCGGCCAGACCGATGGTCGATTTTTCAATTTTTCCATCCATATAGGCATAACCCGCCAACAGGGATAATTGATCGCTGAGCTGACCGGTCAAGGACACTTCAACGCCTTGCGTGCTTTGTTCCCCAGCCAGCATCGCCAGCGGCGGATTACTGTCCGGAATTTTATTTTGGATATTGCTCTGCGTCATTTCAAATACGGCCAGGGTCATATTCAGCCGATCATTGATGTCCCATTTGGTCCCGACTTCCAGGTTTCTGGTTTTGGTTGGTTTCAGGTCAGCACTGTTGCTATAAAACAAGAATGAATCTGCAAGTGGCTGGAAGGACTGATTATAGGCGGTATATAAGGATAAATTTTTGGTCGGTTGATAGACCACGCCCAGGCGAGGGGAGAGGGTCTGGTCATTGCGCTGGATGCTGCTGTTATTTTTCTGATCATGCCTGTATTGGGAAAGATGATCATAACGTACCCCGGCTCAAAACCTTGAGCTGTTCATTCAGGCTGATCAGGTCTTGTACATAGACGGCATAATTTTCAAATTCGCTGGCGGTATTGACTCTTGGAGTGGCGGAGGTATCGACCGGTGCCCAGTGCGGCAAGACCGGGTCATACAAATCGGTCGTGGCTTTTGACCCTAACCAGAATATTTCATCTTTGTGCTGCTGGCTGTATTCCGTGCCGATTAAGGTGTCGTGTTTGATTTGACCAGTATGAAAGACGCCAGATAATTCATTCTGCAAGAAGATGCCATCTTCATCGCGCATGCGTTTAATCTGGCTGAGCGTGACCTGATCTGCTGCTGGACTGGCGTTGCTGTATTCCCGGTCCAAGGCATAATTATAATGCCGGGCGACACCGCGATATTTCAGCTGATCATTGAACTGATGTTCTAGCGTAACCGTCTGGCTGGACACTTCAGTATCGACATTGCCTACATCTTTTGCGTTGGATGCGCCATAGAATGTTTTTGGATTGGTACGTACCGGTCAGCGGGTCCATGGGAAAGCCTTGGTCGGCCAAACGGTCATCGTGCAGATAATCGGCTTGCAAGAGCAGAGTGGTTCGATCTGAAATATCCCATTGTACAGACGGTGCTACAGTTTCCCGATTGACGAAACTCTGATTGCGGTAGCCATCTGAGTGTTCAAGTGCACCGGTCAGGTGGACTTTGATTTGGTCATTGAGGACCTCGACCAAATCAAGTTCGGCACGTTTTTGCCCCAGGCTGCTGCCGATCAGGCTGATTTCATGCAGTGCTTCATCCAGGGGCTTTTTATTGATCCGGTTGATCAGCAGGCCGCCTGCTGAACCTCGGCCATATAACACCGACCCGGGCCCTTTTAGCACTTCCACCCGTTCTACATTCGACAGATCACGATAATACAGCGCGTCATCGCGTACCCCATCGACATACTGATCGGAAATGGCTGAAAAGCCGCGAATCATGACCTGATCACGCTGGCCATCTCCGACGCTAAAACTTAAGCCTGTTACATTCTGCAATGCGCCTTGAAGGGAGGTCACATTCTGTTCTTTTAAGACTTGTTGCGGAACCACATTCACAATCTGAGGAATATCTTTCAGTGGTGCCATACCTTTGCTGGCGGTGGAGGCTTGCTCTACTTGCGTTTTCAGGCTAAGGCTTGCCTGTGCCGAAGAGTTGAGTGTGGGTAAAGTCACAGTACTGGCTGTTTCGTTGGCATAGGCTTGCGCTGTCATCAAGCTGAGTGAAGACAGCAAAAAAAAGAGAAGATTTCATAACATGCTCTGGATGGACCCCGAAAAAAGTGCATGCAGTGTGGGGAATAAACAGTCTGCTGTAAATGATATTGAATATCACTCTCTATTGGTAATAATTATTATTTAATTGGCTTTAATGAGATATTTAAATCAAAAATATCCGCAGAGAGAATGTTGATTTTTCCTGATTTTTCCAAATGATAAAGAAATATGGGGAGTTCTGTTCTGCGGTGAAAAGACTAAGTCTTTTAAAGTGAAACAGATGCGGGGATTGTTCGTTTTTATCGCAAAGTCGCGATCTCAAGATACTTTTATTTTCCATTTAAAATTTAAACCGATTCCGGCCCAAGTGCTCTAATGATTGTTGGCTGAAATCTGCTACAATTGCGCCAATTTTAAGTTATCCCTTCACGGCTTGGATTCACATGAAAATGTGTGTCGCAAACTGTGTATATATTGAAGATTTCCCTTATGTTTAAAGATCAACTCACGAAAGAAGTCGCGGCGCGCAGGACCTTTGCGATTATTTCCCACCCCGATGCCGGTAAAACCACCATGACAGAAAAACTGCTGTTATGGGGGCAGGCGATTCAGGTGGCGGGAATGGTGAAAAGCCGTAAATCGGATCGGGCGGCGACCTCGGACTGGATGGAAATGGAAAAAGAGCGTGGGATTTCGATTACCACCTCGGTCATGCAGTTCCCGTATAAAGACAAGATGATCAACCTGCTCGATACCCCGGGGCACGAAGACTTCTCGGAAGATACCTACCGGACCTTAACCGCGGTAGACTCGGCACTTATGGTAATTGACGGGGCCAAAGGTGTCGAAGACCGGACCATCAAACTGATGGAGGTGTGTCGTATGCGTGACACGCCAATTATCTCTTTCGTCAACAAAATGGACCGTGAAATCCGTGAGCCTTTAGAACTGCTGGATGAAATTGAAAACGTCCTGAAAATTAAATGTGTACCGATTACCTGGCCGCTGGGCACCGGGCGTGATTTTGCTGGCGTGTTTAACCTGCTGGAAGAAAAATTTTACGTGTATAAAGCCGGTTTTGGTTCAACCATTCCTGAAATTGAAGTGCGTGATGGCTATGACCATGCTGACCTGCGTGAAAAAGTCGGTGAACTGGCCTGGGCGGCATTTGAAGAATCTTTAGAGCTGGTGCAAATGGCCAATGAACCGTTAGATCGTGCAGAATTCCTGGCAGGTCGTCAAACCCCGGTACTGTTTGGAACTGCACTGGGTAACTTTGGTGTTGACCATGTCCTGAATGCTTTTAGCGACTATGCGCCACCACCAAAAGCACATCCGACTCAGGACCGTGTGGTCGAAGCGACTGAAGAAGGTTTCACGGGCTTTGTCTTTAAAATCCAAGCCAATATGGACCCGAAACACCGTGACCGGATTGCCTTTATGCGGATCTGCTCAGGCAAATATGAAAAAGGCCTGAAGATGAAGCATGTGCGTATTGGTAAAGACGTGCGTATTTCAGATGCTTTAACCTTCCTGGCCGGTGACCGTCAGCATCTGGAAGAAGCATGGCCGGGCGATATTATTGGTCTGCACAACCACGGTACCATCCAGATTGGTGATACCTTCACCTCAGGTGAAAACCTGCAGTTTACCGGTATTCCGCACTTCGCACCGGAAATGTTCCGCCGTGTACGTTTAAAAGATCCGCTAAAATCGAAGCAGCTGCAAAAAGGCTTAAAAGAGCTGTCGGAAGAAGGTGCGACCCAAGTATTTATGCCGCAAAACAGCAATGACCTGATCGTGGGTGCGGTCGGTGTGCTGCAGTTTGAAGTGGTGGCCTATCGTCTGAAAGAAGAATACAAGGTCGATTGTATTTACGAGCCGGTCAGCATCAACACGGTACGTTGGGTCTCTTGTGAAGATGAGAAGAAATTCAACGAGTTCAAGAAAAAAGCCCATGACCAGTTATCGGTTGATGGTGGCGGTCATCTGACCTATCTGGCGCCAAGCCGCGTCAACTTGCAGTTGATGCAGGAGCGTTATCCGGACATCGTGTTCCGTAACACCCGCGAACACTAAAGGGTTATCGCCGTTAAAACAGCTTCTTCGTGAAGCTGTTTTTCTAGGATGAGGAAAATTTCAGGAAGAGAGATCAACAATGCAAACAAAAATCAGTTTTATCGCTTGTGCCGTGCTGGCACTGTCTTTGGGGGGCTGCGACTCATCTTCCCAGAAAAACGAATCGGCTGAAGATGCACGTCCTGAAAAAAATATCTTCCAGCAGGAAAAGGCTGAGGTGCTGCCATTCCTGCAGATTAAGCAGCAGCCGGCAGAGATTGCTTTGCCATTTTGTGAAAAGAAAAACTGTATTGATCTGGATATTCAAACCATTCAGACACAGGATCCATGGCTGAACCAGTGGATTGCCAAAAGTCAGGCCAAGGTGATTCAGGACCAGATCGGGCGGAAACAGGACATGAGTCTGCAGCAAGCGGTGAATGCCTATGTAAAAAAATCTGATGCCTGGCAGGCCGAGTTTGCCAAAAATCCGGCCTATGAACTGGCGCTGTATACCCGGCTGGCTTATCAGCGCAACCAGTATGTATTATTGCAGATTGGGGTGGATAGCCATCAGGAAACAGTAAAAGTTAAAGAGCGTTATTATTTTTTCGTGGCTGATCGTCAACAGCAGCAGGCTTTAACCGCACTGGATATTATTCAGCCCGAGCAACAAACTGCGATGCATGCAATCGTGCAGCAGGTCTATCAGCAATGGCTGAAAGAACAGAGTACAGAGGTGCAAAATACTGCACCAAAAACCTTATATTGGGGACAGGCCGACTGGTTCTTTGATCATGAAGGCATGGGGCTGCATTATCGCACTCATGAAATTGTGAAAGATGGAACACAGCTTGATATTTACTTAACGAAAGCACAAACTCAACAAGTTGTAAAAGCTGAAATTTATTCGCGCATGTTTTAATAATTAGAACATCCGCTTTGAATCTGGGATGCACAAAAGGCAATAAAGGGTATTCAATGTTAAAGCAAAAAACAGCATGGGTGATGAGTGTCTTGGCCGTGTCCATGGCATTGACCGCATGTCAGCCCAAAAATAACGAACCGAAACAGGAACAACAGGCGCAGGCTGCAGAAGTTGAACAGCAGGCGCTGAAACTGATTGGCGAGCCGGAAAAGCTGCAGCTGAACTTGCCGGAATGTGAAGGCAAGAACTGCCCGGAGCTTTCTGTTGAGCGTTTGCAGAGTAACCAGCCTTTTGTCGATGAGCAGATTGACCAGTACATTCTCAAAGAACTGAACCAGACCCTAGAAATTGCCCCGGCAGATAAACCTCTGAATATTGAATCGCCGGCCTCTGCGGCAGAGCCCGCTTCCTCGGCACATGCACTAACGCAAATTCCAACGCCAAAACAGAAACTGGAACAGCAGGTGCAGCCCTTTATTGCGGCCTTCTTAAGTCTGGATCAGGAAATCAAGGCGCTGAGTGCCAATCATCAGATTAGCCTGATGATTAAACCAAAAATTTTAAACTCGGAAGGGCCGCTGGCCACCGTGGTGGTAAATAGCAGCAGCTATCTGGGCGGTGCACATGGCGCTACTGCACAAACCTATTTTAATTTTGACCTGGAGCAGAAAAAGCAGGTCAAACTGGCTGACATCTTGCAGCCGCAGCAACGAGCTGCATTGGAAGCTGCCGCCTATGACGCCTTTAAACAATGGGTGGTAGACAGCAAACTGGCCAATAATGTTGCCGAGTACGAGCAGGCCTGGAAATTCAAGCTGTCGGATAATTTCTATCTGGGGCAGCAAGGCCTGATTCTGCAATATGCCGAATATGAAATTGGACCGTATGTGGTCGGTTTGCCACGGCTGATGATTCCTTATGCAGAGCTGCAGCAGGTGCTGAAAAAACCATATTTGCCGGCACCTGAAGCGCCAGCCAGCGAAGCCACTACAGCAGCTGCGTCCAGCGCTGACGCGAAAACCATCTAATGGCATTGGCACTGTTTGATACCCATACCCACTTTGATGTGGCGGATTTTGATGCCGATCGGGAGCAACTGGCCTATCAGGCGAAGCAGGCGGGTGTCGAACAGCTGATTTTAATTGGCTTTGTGCAGTCGCGTTTTCAGCAGTTACTGAATACCCATCAATGGCTGAACCGTTTAAGCCAGGTGCCGCGAAGCCATCTGGCACCGGGATTACATCCGTTTTATATCGAGCAGCATCAGCCGCAACATCTGCTGGATGTAGAACAGTTATTGCGTAAACAGGACTGTGTTGCGGTTGGTGAAATTGGCCTGGATACCTTTTTAAAGCAGCATAAACAGCCCGAGCTGTATCAGAAACAGCAAAAGTATTTTACCGCCCAGCTGGAGCTGGCACACCAGTTTCAGCGTCCGGTATTGCTACATATTCGTAAATCCCATGCCGATGTGCTGGCGCTGCTAAAACAGCAGAATTTTAGCTATGGCGGAATTGCCCATGCCTTTAGTGGCGGTGTTGAAGAAGCCAAAGCCTTTATCAAACTGGGTTTTAAAATTGGCGTGACCGGACAAATTACCAATCCGAATGCCAAGAAACTGCATCGGGTGGTGCAGGAATTAGGCCCAGAACATCTGGTGCTTGAAACCGATTGTCCGGATATGACACCGCTGTGCTGCCAGTCCTCGACCGAGCAGCGCACCCGCAATACGCCGGCCAATTTGCCTTATGTACTTGAAGGGCTGGCGCAAAGCCTGCAGATGGAGCAGACAGCACTGGCTGAGATGATCTGGCAGAATGCGTTACAGGCTTTACATCTGGCCTAAAATTTAAATCTCTCGCTGATGTTGCGCCGTGCAAAAATCCTCCAATCTCACACGCCATGTGAAAAAACCGTTAAAATAAGCCCTCCTGTATAAGATTTGATTGTGCAATGACTGAACTGCTCCAAGATGATGAATATGACCGCCGTTTTGCCGGTGTTGCCAAAATTTATGGTGAGGACAGCTTTCAGTATTATGCCAACAGTCATGTCATGGTGATTGGTATCGGCGGGGTCGGTTCCTGGGCGGTTGAAGCCTTGGCACGAACTGGTATTGGTGAGCTGACCCTGGTGGATATGGATGTGGTGGCCGCTTCCAACATCAACCGGCAATTACCGGCCATGAGCAGCACTTTGGGCCATGAAAAAATTGAAATTATGGCCGAGCGTTGCCGTGCTATTAATCCACGCATCAAGATCAACCTGATTGATGATTACCTGACCCCGGACAATGTCAAAGACCTGCTGGCGCATACGCCCGATGTGGTGCTGGACTGTATTGATGATGTCAAAGCCAAGCTGGCGCTGATGCTGTATTGCCGCTTTAATAAAGTGCCGCTGATTGTGTCCGGCGGTGCCGGCGGTAAACTCGATCCGCTGAAAATTCGTGTGGCCGATTTATCTAAAACCGAACAGGACCCGATGCTGGCCAAACTGCGTGCCCAGTTGCGTAGCAAAGGCATCTGTAAAAAGCCGAAAGAGAAGTTCGGGATTACCTGCATCTATTCAATTGATAATCCGTTTTCCAGTGCTGATGTCTGTGCCAGTGCCGGGCTGCGCTGTGGTGGCTATGGTTCGGCGGTAGTGGTTACTTCCAGTTTTGCGATGGTGGCCGTGGCCGAAGTTCTGAAAAAACTCGATCAGCTAAAAGCCAAACAGGCATAATCCGGTTACGATCTGATTCTAAAAAAAGCCCTCAATTGAGGGCTTTTTGTTGATCTTTTAAGGCTGAACAGCGTGTTCCTGCAGATAGTTTTCAGTACGCTGCATCGCGGCCTGAATATTCTGAATGGCCACTTCCACATCTTTTAAGGTTTTGGCATTGCCGCCACTTAAGGCCTGACGCCATTTGCGTGCGCCTGGCAAGTTCTGGAACAGGCCCAGAATATGACGGGTGATAATCGACAGCGGTGCACCTTCAGTCACGCGCTGTGCGATATATGGCATCATCTGCTGCATAATCTCGAAACGGTCCGGGAGGGGCAGATTCCAGAAATGTCCCAGTTCGGCCAGTAAATACGGATTGTGATAGGCTTCGCGGCCAATCATCACCCCATCGACATGCTGTAAATGTGCCTGTGTTTCTGCCAGGGTTTTAATGCCGCCATTAATTTCAATGATCAGCTCCGGGCGATCCTGCTTTAAACGATAGACATCTTCATAGCGTAAAGGCGGCACTTCACGGTTTTCTTTCGGCGATAAGCCTTGTAGCAGCGCAATGCGGGCATGCACGATAAAATTATTGCAGCCGGTTTTGGCAACGGTATCGACGAAATGCAGCATTTCTTCATACGAATGCATGTCATCAATCCCGATCCGGTGTTTAACCGTCACTGGAATATCCACCGCATGGCGCATTTCTGCAATACATTCTGCCACCAGATCAGGCTCGGCCATCAGGCAGGCACCAATTTTATTGTTCTGCACGCGGTCACTTGGGCAGCCGACATTCAGGTTAACTTCATCATAGCCCCAGTCTTGCGCCATTTTGCTACAAGTGGCCAGATCTTGAGGATTGGAACCGCCCAATTGCAGCACAATTGGATGTTCTTCCTGATTAAAGTCCAGATGGCGTTTGGCATCACCATGAATAATGGCACCAGTGGTGACCATTTCTGTGTATAAAATCACGTTTGGGTTAAACAGGCGCGCAAAGAAACGATAATCCCGGGTGGTCCAGTCCATCATGGGGGCCACGGAAATTCTTGGCAGTTGGATATTTTCAAGCGTATTTACATTTGACATTCAACAGCAAACCTTGCAACGACGGGAAACAAAACTGAGGCGCTATTCGCACAGATCGGGCAGCACAAGGCAGAGGGTTTTACTCACATCCACTGGGCGTGCAGGGGCGAGATAGTAGCACAAAATCCGGCTGACGAAAAAAGATTGTTGTTGGCTGTCCGAAGGTGGGAGGGTGAATATCCATATTTTAGCTTGCTGCTATTTTAACTGTTATATTGTTAAAATATAAATTATAATTATTGATATTAAGTTTAAGTTATTTTATAAATTAAATGAATACTCCCGAAAATGATCTTTAAATTCAATTAGAATATATAATTAAAATACATATATAATCTTCCCAGCTAGAATAAAAATAATAAAAATAATAAAATTAATTCACTGGAAAAATTGACAATCAATTCAAAAATTATAGTTATTCTTTGATTTGTTTAAAAAAATATGTAATTCCAATGTAACAAGAAGCATTTTTCTTGCAAAATACCTATTAAATACTACATAAAATTACGCAAAATCCTTCAATATTACTATATTCAGAATAATAAATGGATGATCATATGCCCCAGTATATTAAACTTGCTGAAATAATCTATAGAAATGTCGAGCAAAATAAGGACTTTAGAGGAGATATTATCAATGATTTAAATATGTTAATGATTGAGCTGCGTGCTGAAATCAAAAAAACACGTCTTAAATTATTGGTCAATTGCATCGACTTTAATGAGCTGATGGTCAACCCTTTATATGCCAACGAGCTGAAACTGGACTTGAGCATTGTGCCGAAAAGCAGCAATAAAGAAGAGTTTATACTCTGGTTGGCGACATTTATTCAGAAAATTACCGTTGATGAAGATCAGCCGAAGACCCCAAAGGGAAAGAAGATCAAAGTGCCCTTAATGAGCTTAGAACCGCTGGATATTGCAGCCCCTCCACAGATCTCGAGTGACAAGGAGCTGGAGCGGTATCAAACGGCGCAGATTGCAGATTAAGGTGAGAGGAAAGCACTATGTACATCAAGTTTTAATCTGAATCTCATCCATCTATTCAAACAAAAGGGAAGCCATTGGCTTCCCTTTTGTTGATTCAGCTTGTATGAGTGCAGGACAATTAAGCCGGAATAGATTCTGCAATGGCTTCACGTGCCCAGACCCGGTTGTGACGAATCGCTTCTTTAAAGCCTTCCGCCACATTCTGGAAACTGGCATCGCTAAATACGCCTTCATCTGGCGGTAGACGCAGATGTTCCAGCAGCTCGGCTTTATCCCCTAACAACACCACCGGTTTTAAATGTTTATAGGCTTCAATCACATAATGGCAGGCCACACCATCGCGCTTAAAGGCATCCAGATTGTTGCCATCCAGCACAATCACTGCATCATACAGCACTGAGGGTTCGGCCTGCTGCATCCCATCAGATGGAATCATGTCATCTTCAATGGTGGTGGTTGGGGCAGGGGTGGGCGTCAGAAAATCCAGCATCACATTTTCTTTTAAGGCCCATTGATGAATCGGCTCAATATTGTCGGTGGCGGCATGGGGATGTACCAGTACCGCGATTTTACGGCCTTCAATATTCGGCGGTAAAAATGCCGTCATGGATAACTTGGCTGAGGTTTTTTCCTCGGGTAGATCAGGCGGCAGCTGGCTTTCATCTAGTGCAATGCCGAGTTTATCGGCGACCATTTTGGCCAGATTGGCATCAATATTGGCCAGCATATTGTGCACCACACGCTCACGGATAGGTTTGCGCTGCACTTTACTCAGCTCAAAGACATAGGCATCGACCACGTGTTTCTGTTCAGGCAGGCTCAGGCTTTTGAAATACAGACGCACCTGCGAAAAGTGATCGCTAAAGGATGGACTGCGCTGACGGATTTTATGCCCGTCAATGCGTTCCTGATAGCTTTCAAAACCGCCACCTTTGGCTGCGGGTGGGGTTTCTCGTGGCCAGTCATTGTCAATCGAGTTGGGCTGATACGCCGCCTGACCGCGATGAACCCGGCTCTGATGGATGCCATCGCGCTGGTTATTGTGAAACGGACACACCGCCTGGTTAATCGGCAGCTGATGGAAGTTCGGACCCCCTAAACGGCTGAGCTGGGTATCGGTATAGGAGAAAATCCGCGCCTGCAGCAGTGGGTCATTGGTGAAGTCGATTCCCGGCACAATATGCGCCGGACAGAAGGCGACCTGTTCGGTTTCATCAAAGAAATTGTCAATATTGCGGTTGAGCACCATCCGGCCAATCGGAATGACCGGCACCAGTTCTTCCGGAATCAGCTTGGTCGGATCAAGCAGGTCGAAGTCAAAGCTCATTTCATCTTCCTGCTCCACAATCTGCACACCCAGTTCCCATTCCGGATAGAAACCGTTCTCGATGGCCTGATACAAATCGCGGCGATGATAATCCGGGTCTTTCCCGGCAATTTTCTGTGCTTCATCCCAGACCAAGGCGGCCATACCCTGTTTCGGGGTCCAGTGGAATTTCACAAACACCGATTTGTTTTCGGCATTAATAAAGCGGTAGGTATGTACGCCAAAGCCCTGCATACTACGGAAGTTTTTTGGAATACCACGGTCGGAAATGGCCCAGATCACCGCATGTGAGCTTTCTGGCACCAGCGAAACAAAGTCCCAGAAGGTGTCATGTGCACTGGCACCGGTTGGAATTTCGGTATCCGGTTCCGGTTTTAAGGCATGCACAAAATCCGGGAATTTCATGCCATCCTGAATAAAGAACACCGGGGCATTGTTGCAGACCATGTCATAAATGCCTTCCTGGGTATAGAACTTGATGGCAAAGCCGCGAATATCGCGTACCGTATCTGCCGAGCCGCGCGGCCCTTGTACGGTCGAGAAGCGTACAAAGACTGGCGTTTTATGTTCTGGGGTAGTTAGAAAATGGGCTTTGGTATATTTTTCATTGCCCGGATAGGCTTCAAAATAACCATGCGCACCGGTGCCACGCGCATGCACAATACGCTCCGGAATCCGTTCATGGTCAAAGTGGGTCATTTTTTCATGAAAAATAAAATCTTCGAGCAGGGTGGCCCCGCGAATGCCAGCTCTGAGGCTGTTCTGGTTATCGGCAATTTTAACGCCCTGATTGGTGGTGAGCGCCTGTTGTGTCGCATCACTGCGATACGGGTCTAATTGAACGGATTTATCATTACTGTTCTGTCGGTTTGCCGCATCTGCGCCGGCCATTTCACTCGGTTGTTGATCTTTTTTCATTGTTGCTGTTCTCCGTAATTAACTTTTATGATGCATTGGGTCGAGCGCCTGCGACAGCGCCGGGAAAAGGGCCTGGCTGTATTGCTGGGTACACCAGCGTCCGGCATCGCTGGCAGATTTATGCGGGGCCAAATAAGGCAATAGCTGCCGGATTTTGTCGTCAAAAGATGAGGCCTGGGCGTATTTGAGCTGAATTTCTTCCAGCTCCAGCTCGGCCATATAATTAAAGTGGTCGCTGGTTTTAAAATGGTCCGACGTGCTTTGCAGCGCAGATGGGGCAGGATGCTGTACTGCGGCATCTCCCAGAATCCAGTCATAAATAAACTGCTGTTCGGTACGGTTAAACAGCCCGAACATCTGGCTTTCCTGCTGATGAATCAGACGCCAGAATTTACTCTGCTCCGGGTCCTGACCTAAACGGATCCAGTCGGTTTCCAGCAGCTGCTGGATAAAACCATCCACGCCTTCGACGGTTTCCAGCCATTGGTTGATGCTGCGGTTGGTAAAAATACATTTATTGTCATGAATGAATTTGCCCATCAGGGCTTTATGCTGGAAAATTTTCTGGATAATGTCGTGCAGATGCAGCCGCTGCAGGATTTTTTCTTCGTTCATGCCTTGCTGGCTTAAGGCATAGCCCAGCTGAATCAGGCGCAGATATTGAGCCTGCTGTTTTTCGTCCGGGGCCAGACTGGCAATGGCATGTAGCACAGGCGTATGCCGTGATGTTGAACGCTGCTGTGGCTGAAAACAGCGGGTGTGAATACCGAGTTCTTTCAGTTCATGCGCAATGATCAGCTGATGCAGCGAGCACAGGTGTTTGCCAATATGAAACCCTAAGGTCAAAGGCATGAAATCGGTAGGGCAGTACGCCAGTGCCAGCTGAATTGCAGCCTGATGAAAATAGCCATCTTCCAGACCGAGTACAAAGTTATCTAGCTGCAGGGTTTCAAGCAGTGCATTGAACTGATACAGCTGATGCTGCTGCGTGTGACCATAGGCCAGAGCTTGCAGATACAGCTGAATCAGCTCGGTATAGCGCCGGTCATCCCAGTGCTGGCTAAAACTGTAGAGCCAGGCTGCCTGCGCACGCTGGGTCGGGGCAATCTTGATCAGAAACTCATAAGCATCGGACAGGCAGTGAAAATATTCGCGTGGCTGTCCCCAGGCACGGTGCTTTAAATAATATTCAAATTCGAGCTGGGCTTGCTGTTCATGCTGGATCATCCAGTGCTCCAGCTGATCCAGCTGGCTAGGGAAATCGGGTAGGGCCAACGGCAGGGTTTCAATTTCATTTTTTAAACTGAACAGGGCTTTTTGTTGTTTGGCGGTGGGAGCAATATCGGCATCTAAATAAAAGGACACCAGATCAAAATAGGTTTCAGGCACATCATTGAGTATGTCTAATAATCTTTGTTTGACGACCGTTGGCATTATTCTGCTCCATGATTTAACCCTAGAAAACAGTAATCTAGTTGGCTGTAAACTTAAGCCTGAGTTGTGTGGCTTCATGTAAAGTATGTATATGGGCAATTAACCTATAGGTATAAAAATCAGAGGGTTATATTTTTAGTTTTAAAAAATAAATGAAATGTTACTTTTCAGAAAAAAGCACTGAAAAAGAGCTATGTTTAAATCGGAAGGAATAATTATATTCAGGATGGGTATAAATGAATAAATGCTGCCAGTTACTTGCCAAAAAGAAATTAAAAGTCACCTTTATTGAAAGTGCTTCGGCAGGGTATCTGGCCTATCGTTTTTCATTAAATAAAAATTCAGGCGATATTTTAAATGGCAGCCTGGTCTGTTATGACGCCAATTTAAAAGTCAGTATTTTAAAAATTTCAAAGAAATTCCTGGAGAAATACTCTCCTGAATCTGCCGAAGTGACAGAACAGCTGGTTTTAAAAGCCAAACAGATCATTGATTCTGATATTTTTGTTGGCTGTACCGGTTTATTAAAACGTGGTGGCTCTGAAACTAAGGAAAAACCGGTCGGAACATTTTTTTACTGTATTTCGTATCAGAATAAACTGCATCATTATCGCTGTGTATTTAATGGCACCAAAAAGAAAAAACTGGAACAGCTGTCGCGGGCAATTAGTCAGAGTATTATTGAAGTAGTCAAGCAAAAATAATAGGAATATATAAATCAAATAGACAACCCAAAATAGAAAATCTGCAGAGATAAAACCCTTAGATATAAAAAAGTTATAGGTCATAATGACCTATAACTCTGAACCGTATCAGAACCAGACTGAGGGCAATCTAGTTTCTATCCCAGGCATCTTTAATCGCGTGCTTGGCCTGTTCCCATTTTAAGCGAGAATCTGCTTTAAACTCTTCCCAGCGCTGTTTCAGGTCGCCTTCAGAACTTTCAAAGTCGCGATCTGTGCCATATTCACTGCGGGCACGTGTACCGAGGTCATAAGCAGAAGATAAGTCCCGATCATAATCAATATCTGGGATATCTCTTTTAAAATCATTGTAGTAAGGACGGTCTGCATGGTTGTCACGCCAGTACCCATGTGGATCATTTGCATTGTTGACCATGATCATCTCCTTCGATTATTTATAATAAAAATAAGTGAAAAACAAAAAATGGTTTTACATATCTTCATCATCTAAGAGATTGTTTTGCTGCTGCGCATTCTGGTTATGGCGTTGTTGACCATATTGCTGCGGTTGTTGCTGTTGCTGTTGCTGGTTTTGTTGTTGCTGCTGGTTGCCCTGATGTTGAGGCTGTTGCTGCTGTTGATCTTGCTGGCGTTGCTGATTGCCTTGTTGCTGGTTATTTTGCTGTTGTTGAGGTTGCTGTTGCTGCAGACGGTCTTGTTGCTGCTGATTGCCTTGCTGTTGAGGCTGCTGTTGCTGTTGGTTTAAACCATTGTTTTGATTTTGCATTTGAACACCTCTTTTATAGATATCGACGCTATCGCTAGCGCGCTGAAATCATCTGAGAAAAACAGATAGCTTCTTTTTAACATGAAACATCTCATGAAAAACCCTGGCTCTGTTACATCTTATTTAGTTGTAAGCGGTGATTTTAAGCCGGCATTTTTAATTGGCTGTCCTACATAGGATTTTTAAGAATGTAATCTTTTGTGTAATTACATTTTTCGTGATTTTATATATAACTTTACATTTCTTTATTTTAAGTAGCTGCTAGATAAAATGTGTTTTAAATATATTTTAAGCTTTCAGATTTTTTATTTATTTTATTTAAATAAAAGGAAAATACTCGGATTTATTTATGCTGGAAAATAGACGGGTAATAAATAAATTGAAGGATCAAAAGGTTGAGACAAAATAAAAAAACCATTACATTGATGCAGTAAGACAAGAAAAAGGATAACAAAGATGCTGGTGGTTGAGGAAATTTACCGCAGTAAAAAGAATGAAAATTCGGTGCATTTTAATCTGAAAATACAGCGCAGCCTGAGCTGGTTTAAAAAAGCCCTGAGTCTGGATCAGGAGCTGGATTTCAAGTTTATGAGTTTATGGATTGCCTTTCAGGCCATTTACCGTGAAGATGCGGCCAGTCCATCCGCTGCGCAGTTACAGCAGTTTTTTCAGCTTCTGCACCAGCAGGATGAAACCCGAAAAATTGATTATGTGTTATGGGAAAAATACCAGCAGCAGATTCAGGCCCTGTTGGCGCACCCGTATACCCATCCGGAATTTTGGGCCTATCAGCATTTACAGCTCACGCGCGATGAATGGCAGCAGCGCGCTGCCCAAGAGCAGATTGATCTGCAACAGACCTTGCAAAATAAACAGTCGGTGGCCTTGCTAATGGCGGTGTTTAAACGTTTTGACAGTCTGCGTCACCAGTTTACCAGCGGCGGTGCCAACTATAACAGCCTGTTAAACCGTGACATTCTGGCTGGGGCAACCAGTATTTTTGCTGCCTTAATTCCATCCTTTATTCAGATTCTGCTGGAATATCCGGCCAGTATTGATTCGGCCCAGCCACATTATCCGATGGTGCAGGTGTCTTAAACCTGCCTGCACGATTTATACAGTTTTAAGCCAGTTGCTGGCGGCGCAGATGTTGCTGATCTAACCAGGCAAAACAGGCCGAGCAGAGCACCAGGGTTAAACCAACCAGACAGCTCATGCTCCAGCCGCCATGATGCCAGGCGTAAATGCCCAGTGCAGAACCGCAGGCGCCGCCAATAAAATAGCTGGTCATATAGACTGCGTTCAGGCGTGATTTGGCATCGGGGCGTAAATGGAAAATCACGTTCTGGTTACTGGTATGCACACTGGCCAGTCCCAGGTTAATTAGGCCAAAACCAATAATATAGCTCCATAAATACTGCGCGCCGAAATACAGGAAACTCCAGCTGACCGCCAATAAAGAGAGTCCGGCCCAGGTGATCAGTTTGCCATGACCCCGGTCGGCAATTTTGCCAATTTTTTTGGTAGAGAGTGCGCCGAATACCCCAATTAAAGTGACTAAACCGACTGCGACATCTGGCAGGCCAAAAGAGGAGCCAAGTAACACCGCAATGGTGGAAAACAGCACGCTCATGGCGGCA
The DNA here is from genome assembly GCF_013418645.1 of Acinetobacter sp. YH12132. Taxonomy (NCBI): domain Bacteria; kingdom Pseudomonadati; phylum Pseudomonadota; class Gammaproteobacteria; order Moraxellales; family Moraxellaceae; genus Acinetobacter; species Acinetobacter sp. YH12132. The sequence continues at coordinate 91,654 of NZ_VPBR01000003.1, read as the reverse complement.
AAGGCACTGGCACCAATCAGGGCGCGATAGACCAGCCGTTTTTCCTGGCGGATCAGTTGCAGCATCGAATGCAGGATTTTGCCATAGGCCATGCGCACCGTCGGAATATGTGGCAAGCGTTTTTTCAGAATAATCGCCAGTCCCATCATCAACACGCCACTGATGATATAAATCAGCTGCCAGCCATATAAATTGGACAACAGTCCGGCCAGACTGGTCGACAGTAAAATCCCGACCAGTAAACCACTCATCAGTAGTCCGACCACTTCGCCCATTTTATCCGGCTTGACCGACATGGTGGCAAACGGAATCAGAATCTGCGCGGCCACGGAAAATAGTCCGGTCATGATGGTGCCAATCCAGAGCATTGGCAGATTCACTGAAAAAGCACATAGAAACAGGCCAAACGCGGCCAGAAACATCAGCAGTGGAATGAATTTGGTTTTATTGACGGTATCGCCAACCGGCACAATAAATAACAGCCCCAGCGCATAGGACACCTGGGCAAACGTCACCGTGAGCGCGACTTGGGATTCCGGCACCTGAAAATAAGTATGAATCGAGTTAATCAGCGGCTGGCAATAATAGTTGGCCCCTGCACATAGACCACAAGCCAGCGCCATAAGCCAGAGCAGGGTTTTATCCTGACTAATATCGGGAGAGGTATTCATACAAGGTCCAGTTCAGGTTAATTCATTCAATCGCATCTTCGGCAATACTGAGCATGACGGCCAAAGACCACCATTTGCAACATCCTTTTTGCATGTGCAAGACACATGCACAGCAGTCCGGAACAGGCTGAGCTGACTGATCATGGATCAGGCCATCAGCTTTTTCTTGGACAGGCTAATCATCATCACCCCAATGATATTGAGGGCGTAACCCAGCCATTGCCAGGCATTTAAATATTCATCTAAAAACAGGGTGGCCAGCACAATGGTCAGAATCGGGCCGATAGAGGCGATCATGGCCGAATGAGCGGCTCCCAGGCGTTCGATACTTTGCATTAATAAAATGGTTGGCAACACCGTGACCAGAATACCCAGTCCAATGCCATAGGCATAGACGCTGCCCGGTAATTGACTCAGCCGTTGTAGTGGCTCCGGTACGGCCAGCAGATAATGCAGTAAGGTGCCGAAACAGGCCACACTTAGCGCCAGGCCGGTAAAATTCCAGCTGCCAAATTTCTGGATCAGCCGTGGCGTCACCAGTAAATAGGCGGCAAAAGCCACCGCACTGGCAAATACCAGACTGGCACCGAGCCAGAAGGAATGGCCATCTGGCATGTTTTGCTGTTCTTGTAACATCACCAGTACCGTTCCACCATAACTGAGCAGCAAGGCCAGTATCGTTTTCAGGCTTAAGCGCTGCTTGTAGATCAGGCTGCTGGCTAGAACGGTTAAGGTGGGATACAGAAACAGGATAATCCGTTCCAGTGAGGCGCTAATAAACATGAGCCCCAGAAAGTCGAGCCAGCTGGCAAAATAATAGCCGAGCAGCCCGGCAGCCACGAGCAGTATCCATTCGCGCAGCTGAATCTGGGTATTGCGATGCCGGTTAAACCAGCAGATCAGCAGGAAAAACGGCAGTGCGCTGGCCATCCGCAGGGTCATTAAGGTGGTGGCATCCACCAGAGGTGAAAGTGCGTAGGCTTGCTTGATAAAAATAGCTTTGGTGCTAAATAAAAAGGCCGCGCATAGTGCAAACAATGAACCTAACTGCGTTCTGGTCAAGGAAATGGACATATTCAGAGCAATTTAATCAATAGAGTAGGTGTCACCAGATTTTCATGCGTTGAGTATAAGCTGTCTGCTCGAAGAAATGAATGTGTAAAGATAGGCTTTATTCTCATTTTATGAAAATTTTAAGATGGTTTATTTCAGGCAAAGATCTATTGATGTCTTGCGGGCAATTGTTGCACAAAAATAGTGCAAAATACGCAAATTTAAGCAGTTGCGCTGCTTTATTCATCATCAGGCAAAATGATCAATAAAAAAACTTTTAATTTTTTATCGCGCTTTCACAGCCAGATGTATGGGTTAAGTCCAGATCAGCGGGCAGGAAATCATTTAGCCAATCGGTGCATTTGCCGTAGGATTTACTTTTCTGCCCGAACATTGGGCAGTTTTGACCAATTTCTCCCGGATTCTTCTGTGATTAAGATGTCATTTTAGTCAATCATGAACTGGATGTTCATTTTTTGCGGCGAAAAAGCCGTTCATTATTGGTATTTATCAGCCTGTTGTAAGTCGGCACTACACGATAAGATTTGTCAAAACAATCAATTTTAAGGAAAGAAAAAACAAAACAGGACGCAATTCGCTGTAAAAAGTCAGGAGCTGTGCTGAAAATTTATACACCTTATTTCCAGAGCGGCGCCATGAAGAATAGAAAGCTAAACTGATCAATTATATCTGCCACCCTTCTTTTTATGAATCATCAGTTCAAAATATGGGTATTTATTAAATAAATATTGGGTGGTAATTTAAAAAAGTTCAATTAGAATCCAAAAATTCAACAAGGACATAACCTGAGGGGAAGCATCGTTTTGGCGATGTTTACTTAAGAAAAATTAGCTTGAGGAACGCTCATGCAGATCGGAATCCCAACCGAAACTGTCGTCGGTGAAAATCGTGTCGCTGCAACGCCAGAGACAGTAAAGAAGTTGATCAACGCGGGTCATAGCGTGGTTATTGAACGTGGTGCAGGCTTAAAAGCTGCCTATATCGATAGCGCCTATGAGCACGTGGGTGCCAAAATTACAGATGATGCCTATACCGGCAGTCAAATGATTTTGAAAGTTCGCGCGCCGAAAGGTGAAGAAATTCAAAAACTTGCTCCTAACTCTACCGTAGTGGCAATGTTTGACCCATACCGCAATACTGAACTTGACCAATTTGCTGCACAGCAGGTGTCTGCATTTGCTCTGGAATTATTGCCACGGACCCTGTCCCGTGCGCAAAACATGGATGTGCTGTCCTCACAAGCCAACCTGGCCGGTTATAAATCGGTATTGCTGGCTGCAGCTGAATACCAGCGTATGTTCCCGATGCTGATGACCGCAGCAGGGACAGTCAAACCTGCCCGTGTCGTGATCATGGGGGTGGGTGTTGCCGGTTTGCAAGCGATTGCGACCGCAAAACGTCTGGGTGCGGTGGTAGAAGCCACTGACCTGCGTCCAACTGCCAAAGATCAGGTTGAATCTCTGGGCGGAAAATGGCTAGACGTGCCGATGTCTGAAGAAGAACAGCAAAAAGCTGCTGATGCTGCTAAAAACGGCTATGGCTGGATGCCGGGCGAACAGTACATCAAAGATCAGGCCATCATTGTCGATAAAGCTGTTTCCAATGCTGACATCGTGATTACCACAGCGCTGTTACCAGGTCGTGATGCACCGCGTTTAATCAAGGCGGAAACTGTGGCCAAGATGAAACCGGGTTCAGTCATTCTGGATATGGCGGTAGAAACGGGCGGTAACGTTGAAGGCTCTCAATGCGGTGAAACCGTGGTGACTGACAACGGCGTGAAAATTCTCGGTATTCCGAATATTCCATCAACGGTCTCTACTGAAGCATCGGCGCTGTATGCACGTAATGTGCTGAATTTTGTGGAAACCCTTTTTGATAGTGAAAAGAATTTTGCCATCAGTCAGGACGATGAAATTCAAAAAGCCCTACTGGTTACGCACGGCGGCCAAGTGCTGTTGAAACGAGGTTAAGGAGAACAGTCATGGTTGAAACAATTACAATTTTTGTCCTGGCCATTTTCGTAGGTTACTACGTGGTTTGGGGGGTTACACCTGCATTGCATACGCCACTGATGGCGGTAACCAATGCGCTGTCTTCGATCATTATCGTGGGGGCGATGATTCAAACGGTCGGCTTGCCTGTGTTAGGTGTGGATGCCAATGTGCAGTTCCAGAGCATTAACGTGGTGAGCGTACTTGGTGCGATTGCAGTATTCCTGGCCAGTATTAATATTTTTGGTGGCTTCGCAGTGACTGCGCGTATGCTCGAAATGTTTAAACCAAAACAAAAGAAAAAAGAGGGCTAATTGATGGAATTTATTCGAGACTATGCGGATTGGTTCTACCTGATTGGGGCTGTCCTCTTTATTTTAACTTTACGAGGCCTGTCTGGGCCAAAAACGGCGATTGCTGGTAACCGTTACGGCATGATCGCCATGGCGATTGCCGTATTGACCACCTTCTTTGTGGCGGATCATCCGGTTATCTGGATGATTGTGGGGGCGATGATTCTGGGTGCCATTGTCGGGATTGCCCGTGCGCGTACCGTACCGATGACGCAAATGCCAGAAACTGTAGCACTGATGCACTCACTGGTCGGTCTGGCGGCGGTGTTAATTGCAATTGCAGCGATTATTCATAACAACAAGCTGGTTGAACTGGGACCAGAGCTGTTGGCAGCCAATGGCATCAGCTTCCATGAAATGAGCAAAGTGCATTTGTTTGAATTGTTCGTGGGCTGTTTTGTTGGTGCGATTACCTTTACTGCATCGGTATTTGCTTACGGTAAACTGGCAGCGAAAAAATGGGCCAAGACCATTTCGGGTGGCTGGGTTAAACCGGTTCAGGCACTGATTTTCATTGCCATGCTGGGCTTTGGGATTCACTTCTTCTTAAGCGGTAGCATGACCTCGTTCTGGGCCATGACCGCACTGGCTTTAGCCTTTGGCTGGGTCTGGATTGCCCCAGTCGGTGGTGGCGACATGCCGGTGGTGGTATCACTGCTCAACTCCTTCTCGGGCTGGGCGGCAGCAGGGATTGGTTTTACCTTGGAAAACAACATGCTGATTGTGGCGGGTTCACTGGTTGGTTCATCAGGTGCAATTCTGTCGTACATCATGTGTAAAGCCATGAACCGTTCAATCATCAACGTTTTGTTTGGTGGTGCGATGGGTGGGGCGGCAGCGCCTACCGCAGGTGCGGGTGAGCAGGTACAGCGTAACTACCGTTCAGGTTCTGCAGATGATGCTGGCTTCTTAATGTCCAATGCGGACAGCGTGGTGATTGTGCCGGGTTATGGTATGGCACAAGGCCGTGCGCAAAATGCGGTGAAAGAACTGGCCAACTTGCTGAAAGAGCAGGGTGTAACGGTGCGTTTTGCGATTCACCCGGTGGCGGGTCGTATGCCAGGTCACATGAACGTCTTGCTTGCTGAAGCCGACGTGCCGTATGAAGACATTCTGGAAATGGACGAGATTAACTCGGACTTCCCGGCAACGGATGTGGTATTGGTGATAGGTGCCAACGACGTAGTCAACCCGGCAGCCAAAGACGATCCAAACTCGCCAATTTACGGTATGCCAATTCTGGAAGCACATAAAGCACGTACCATTATGGTGATCAAGCGCTCAATGGCGACTGGTTATGCAGGTCTGGACAATGACCTGTTCTATAATGACAAGACTATGATGGTCTTCGGTGATGCCAAGAAAGTGGTTGAAGACATGACCAAAGCGATTAACGGTACGGGTCACTAAGACGTCCGATACCCGCGTTCAAAATCCCCCTCGATTGAGGGGGATTTTTTATATCTGTGACTAAATAGAGTCTTTTTCGTTACATACGATGAAAGCGTTGAGATGGGGGGGAGAGGCACGACCAAGTGGTTTAAGTTCAGCTATTGGGAAGTGGAAAGATCAGTGGGTGTATTTTTCTGCTGTGATCAGTCCTGATTTTAGCTCAATAAAAAAGCGACCTTCAGGTCGCTTTTTGGGAAATCTTAGTTTACAGATTCAGGTGCTGTACGCCATAAGCTTTCTAGGTCGTAGAACTTACGGGCAGTTGGAAGCATGACATGTACCACCACGATACCCAGATCAATCAAGATCCATTCAGCATCGCGTTCACCTTCCATACCAATCGGGCGGAAGCCTGCTTTACGTGCTTCTTCAGCAACGTTATCAGCAAGAGATTTAACATGACGGGTTGAGGTGCCGCTAGCAATCACAATAGCATCTGCAACATTGCTGATGCTGCTAACATCAAGCTCAACAATTTCTTTGGCTTTTACATCTTCAAGGGCATCGCGCACAACTTGCAGGCAAGCGTGTACGTCATTGTTTGGGGAAGTCATTGCGAGATCGTGAGAATTAGAAGCGCCGGGCGATGGTTCTAAATTCATAAAGGGTATAATTTCCTGACAATTATTCATTGTCTAATATAGCGGCTTTGAGCCTAAATTTCAAATCTATGACAGTGCCGAATTATTGATATTCGGCAAAGTATTTGTTTTTCCACGCAAAGGAATTTGCTGAATCTTTGCTCGGTCGATATTCCGCCGCCACATAGCCTGCATAGTCACTGTGTTTGAGCCAGTCAAACACTTCCGCAAAGGCAATATCGCCGGTATCCGGTTCATGACGACCCGGGCAGTCGGCAAACTGGATATGGCCAATCTGTTGGATATTCTCGATCAGTCCTTCCAGTACGTTTTCACCCATCATGGCCATGTGATAGCAGTCATACTGCATTTTTAGCGCCGGATGTTGCACCGCTTCAAGCATCTCTTGGGCCTGGGCAATGTTCTGTACTAAAAAGCGCGGCATGTCGGTGCCATTAATCATTTCCATTACCGGCTGGATCTGCTGGCTGCTAAGCATATGGCTGGCCATTTTCAGGTTCTCGGCCAATGTTCTGAGGCAAGGCAGCAGATCGGCATCCTGGGGCTGTTTACCAGCCAGAATATTGACACTTGGCACTTTGAGTGCAACCGCGTATTCAATGGCCTGTTCAACGGCATGACGAAACTCGATTTCCTTGCCCGGCACACCGGCCAGCCCGTTGCCGCCTTGCATTAAATCTCCGGCCGGAACATTAATCAGGCACAGCGTCAGTTCATGCAAGGTCAGCTGGCTTTGAATCTGCGCAATGCTCAGTTCATACGGAAACTGGATTTCAACATGCTGGAAGCCGTGTTGTCTGGCCAGTGCAAAGCGCTCAAGTAGCGGCACTTCAGTAAAAATCATAGAAAGATTTACGGCAAGTTTCGTCATAAACAATGTCCTGCATTCCCTGTGCAAAGGGTGAAATTAAGTGGTCTGTTCCACCTGTTGAATGACCGTGGATAAATCTGCTTCCGCAAAGCCTTTGGCCTGATGCGCTTGCAGTTGTTGCAAAGCCTGCTGTGCCACCGGAATATTCAGCTGATAATGCGCAGCCAGGGTCAGGGCATTGTTCAGGTCTTTGGACAGGGTCTGGACTTTCCACTGCACCGGTTCAAAGCTATGACTGGCCATGCGCGGGGTTAGAATCTGAAACGGTTTGGAGTCAGCAAATCCACCGGCCAGTGCGGGTGCCAGTAAAGTGGTGTCTACCCCAGCTTGAGCTGCAAGCGCGACAGCTTCGGCAATCAGGGTACTGTTGGCCGCGACAATCAGCTGATTACAGATTTTGGTGGCCTGTCCGGTGCCACTGGCGCCCATACGGGTCACGCGCTGTGAGAGCACATTATAAATCAGGGTCAGTTTTTCAATGGTGGCGGCATCACCGCCGGCAAAGATCACCAGGGTGCCTTGTTCTGCGCCCGCTGTGCCGCCCGACACTGGTGAATCAATCCACTTCACCTGCTGACGGGCTGCCTGTTCAGCCAGTGTCAGGGTTTTATCCACAGACAGGCTGGAGAAATCCACAATCACCTGCTTGGCCTGTAAATGCGGCTGAATCTGCTCAAAAACGGCTTGGACTGCATTGTCATCGGCCAGGCAGCTTAAGATCACCGGATATTGACCAATCTTTTCTAGGGCTAGCGCTTCGGCGCCCATGTCCAGCAGTTCCTCACAGGCGGCGGCAGTGCGGTTCCAGACGGCGACCCGAAAACCGGCATGAATCAGACGTGCTGCCATGCGTGTACCCATTAAGCCCATGCCCAGAAAGGCGATGGGCGTATTGCGATCAAAACTCATGCTTCTCTTCCCGATCTTGATGCTCTGTGCTTAGTTAAATTGACGCGGTAAAAAACTGGTGTCAGGTTGCTTGTCTTTTTTACGCGCCAGTTGACTGTTTTTGCCAAGCAGTAATTTCAGCTGCCAGATTTTTTCCAGACGTAAGGATTTTTGTGGATTATGTTCCATGGCATCTAGCACCTGTTTGGCCGCAGCCAGCGCATCCGGAGAACGCTGCGCCAGTTCCTGCGCCAGAATCTGGGCATGATCCAGTGGGGTGTCACTTAAGTGGGTGACTAAGCCAATTTCTTTGGCATATTGCGCTTCAAAAATACGGGCGGTGAGGGTCAGTTCTTTGGCCAGGTCCAGGCCAATCAGGCCTTTTAAAGAGCGGCTCAGACCCATATCCGGTACCAGCCCCCAGCGGCTTTCCATAATTGACATCTGGGTTTTAGGATGGGCAATACGAATATCTGCTGCCAGTGCCAGTTGCATCCCGGCTCCAAAACAGTAACCTTCAATCGCAGCAATCACAGGGACGGGCAATTCCTGCCAGATCAGAAAGGCTTTTTGAAACAGGCTCTGGCCGGGTTTGAGTAATTCCCAGGCGGCAAAGGCACGATTTTGCGGATTGTTTAAATCGGCCAGATCAATACCGGCACTAAACACTTCGGCTTCACCAGTCAGAATGACGCAGCGCAAGCTACGGTCTTTTTTTAGCTGCCTGGCAGTTTTGACCAGCTGTTTTAATAATGCAAAGCTCATGGCATTGCGTTTTTCCGGGCGATTCAGTCGCACAATGGCAATGCCGTTATTTTTTTCTACCTGTACTATGGTCATGGTCTAAACTCTTATTTTTCCTCTGTTGAGCATAGCATGCAGATACGCATGATACATGACAGGGCAGTCACATCCATCTTTCAACACCCTGACTTTAGTCGAGTCAGACTACTGCGTGTGCTTGTTTAGAATCTGCTCGGCGGCATGTTCAACCTGAGCAATCACGGCTTGTAATTCATCAAAGCGTCTTAGCACTTCCTGAATAAAGGCATCATCGGCTTTACGGCGTTCTTTACGTAAGGTCGAAACAAACTGCTCAAAAGAACCGGTGGCTTCCTGCAGGCTTGGGGTGCCGACATAACGGGTGGCGCCATACAGGCGATGCAGCACATGCTCCAGTTGCGGGAAATCTTCCAGTTCAATCAGCTGCTGCATTTCATGCAGTTCGGTGGCAAAGCTGTCGAGCAGCATACGCAGCAGATCCAGTGCCAGATCTTCCTTGTTGGCGGCCAGCATCAGGCTTTGCTGCCAGTCAAGAACCAGCGGATCAAGCGCTTCAATCACCACGGCTTTTTCCACTGCCGGCACCTTGTTAAAGTTTTCAGTGGTCCAGTGGGTCAGAATCTGGATGATCTGTTCAATCTGGATTGGCTTGGTGACGTAATCATCCATGCCGACCTTCAGCAGATTCTGTTTTTCATCGGCCAGCGCATGTGCAGTCAGGGCGATAATTGGCAGGCGTTTATGCTTGTCGAGGGTGGACTCCAGCGAGCGGATGGCGCGGGTGGTATCAATCCCGGACATCACCGGCATCTGAATATCCATAAACACCAGATCAAACGGTTTGGCATCCTGTTCAATCCGCTCTTGCAGGATATTCAGGGCTTCCTGACCGCTCAGCGCTTTGGTGGTGGTGACATTCAGTTCACCTAACAAGGCTTCTAAAACAATCAGGTTTGGCAAGTGGTCATCTACCGCCAGCACATGCAGCCCCTGTCCATCAAAGACTTCGGTGCCTGTATCTTCAAACGGATTTTCATTGTTCAGTAACTGAATCAGCGCGCCACGGCTTAAAGGCTGATACAGCGGGCGGGTGCGATATTCATTCAGCATGCTTAGATCAAGCGCCATCTGGTAGCCGTAAATGGCCAGATTGCCCTGATAGCGGCTGCGAATTTCTTTCAGTAAGGCTTCGGTGTCACCGCTATGATCGACAATTAACCAGGTGTCTTCTTCCGGTGTAGACAGGTGATTGAGTCGGCTGAATAAGTCCAGAATCGAAGTGGTTTCGGTATGCTGGACCTGATAATTTTCCAGATAGTGACGCAGCACATTGGCGGTTGCCGGATGCGCCAGATAGGACACCACATGCTTGTTGGCAAAGCGTGGATGCACAATAATTTCATCTTCATCAATGCTGAACACGGCGGTAAACCAGAAGGTTGAGCCTTTTTCAGTCGGTGCGCGTTCCTGGTTGTCTTCAAAGCCAATCTGGCCCTGCATCAGGTGCACCAGCTGCTTGGAAATTGCCAGACCCAGACCGGTCCCGCCAAACTGACGGGTCACAGAGGCATCGCCTTGCGAGAAGGATTCAAACAGTTTTTTCCGGTCGGTGCCGCTTAAACCAATACCGCTGTCCTGCACGCTAAAATGAATCATGCTCTGACCGATGTCTTCATGCTCAATGCGTGCGCGTACAATAATTTCACCATCCGGGGTGAATTTAATGGCATTGGAAATCAGGTTGGTTAGCACCTGTTTAAAGCGCAGGGCATCGCCAATCACATGCTTTGGCACGTTGTCGGCATAATAAAAGGCCATCGCAATCTGCTTCTGCGCGGCCAGCGGCGACAGCATGTCCATTACATCATAAATGGCTTCTTCCAGATCAAAAGGTGCGGTTTCCAGTTCCAGTTTGCCGGCATCAATTTTCGAGAAATCCAGTACATCGTTAATCAGCGCCAGCAGATGCGCCGAGGATTTGCGAATGGTTTGCAGATACAGGTTCTGCTCATTGCTGAGATTACCCTGGCGCAGTAATAAATGGATAAAGCCATCAATACTGTTCAGCGGAGTACGTAATTCATGGCTGATATTGGCCAGGAAGACCGATTTGGACTGGTTGGCTGAAATCGCCTGGTCACGTGCCTGACGGTAAGTAATGTTCTGGACTTCCAAGGTATCTAGGGTGCGGCGCAAGTCATCTTCGGTCTGTTCGGTATGTTCTTTTAGTTCCAGAAAGCTGAAATGCAGACGCTTGACCACATTGGCAATATCACGCTGCAATAAACGCAGCTCGCCGGTACTGTTAATTACCATGTGCTGATCTAGCGTGTCGGCATTCAGGCGTTGCAGTTGCATACGGATTTCGTACATTGGCGCAATCCAGCGGCGCGAATAGAAATTTAGACACAGCAACAGAAGCATCAGGGTCAGCAGGCCGGTGGTAATCAGCACGGTCATGACCCGATAACGGGCAATTTCCAGGGGTTGATTGTCTAGTTCGATTAGCAGCCAGGCATACTGGCTCTGGCTTTCATCAATACGTAAACCATAGACATGGCTGTCTTTATGCTGAATGGGGCCAAAGAAGGCGGCATCGCGCGGAAAACTGGGCCAGCCGGCCTGATCTTGATAGCCCATACTCAGGCGGCTACGGCCTTGGGAATCAATAATGGCAGTCCGAAGTAAATGCTTTTCATTGAGCAGGTTTTGCATATAGCTGCGCGCCTGCTCATATTGCCAGGGAAAGGTGTTGAGCTGCTGCAAGGCCACTTCAGACAGCATTTCATAGCGGGTTAAAATCGCAATCGCCATCTGCTTTTGCTGGGCGCGCGCTGCATTCGAGGTTTCGGTCAGAACCAGCCCTGCACCGACTGCCGCCAGCACCATAATGGGCACAAATATCAGGGCAATCAGTTGCCCATAAGCATGATTTAAATGTAGGCGCTTAAATAACTTTTTATTGATATTTGACATGGTTAAAGCAGTTTATTCGTTCTGCCGAGCAGTTTAGCACGCTTTATTTTAAAACTGACTGTGCTTTAAGCACTTTCACGAAAAAGCTGGTGAAAAGAGTGCAGGCGGGTGGTTTTTTTCATACAATATGCGCACCTAGAGAAAGGTGCAAATAATGAGTAATACCACCCCTGATTTCCAAGCCGATGAATTTCTATTAGATCATTATGTGGGCAAAACGCCATTGGTACGCTTGCAGCGTCTTGCAAGTCATACCCAAGCCACGGTGTTGGCCAAATTGGAAGGCAACAATCCGGCAGGTTCAGTCAAAGACCGCCCAGCGTATAACATGATTATGCAGGCGGAAAAGCGCGGTCAGATCAAACCGGGTGATACCTTGATTGAAGCCACCAGCGGAAATACGGGGATTGCACTGGCCATGGTGGCTGCCATGCGTGGTTATCAGATGAAGCTGATCATGCCGAACAACATGAGTCAGGAACGTAAAGATGCCATGCGTGCCTATGGTGCCGAACTGATTGAAGTGACCAAAGAACAGGGCATGGAAGGAGCGCGTGATCTGGCCCTGCAAATGCAGGCCGAAGGTAAAGGTCTGGTACTGAACCAGTTTGGCAACCCGGACAATGTCGAAGCGCATTACTTGACCACCGGGCCGGAAATCTGGCAGCAAACTGGCGGTAAAATTACCCACTTTGTCAGCTCGATGGGGACCACTGGCACCATTATGGGGGTATCCAAATACCTGAAAGAAATGAATCCGGATATTCAGATTGTTGGGTTACAGCCTTCAGATGGTTCCAGCATTGCCGGTATTCGCCGCTGGCCAGAAGAATATTTACCGACCATTTTTGACCGCAGTCGTGTCGACCGGATTATTGATATTCCGCAAATTGAAGCCGAGCGGACCATGCGTAAACTGGCGCAAAAAGAAGGTATCAGTGCCGGAACGTCATCGGGTGGTGCGGTCTGGGCTTCACTGAAACTGGCAGAAGAAAACCCGGATGCGGTGATTGTCTGCATTATCTGCGACCGGGGTGACCGTTATTTATCGACCGGTTTATTTTCCGTTCAAGATCCTGAATAAACCGCCGTCAAGCTGTAGAGAAAATTATGCGTCTACCTGTGTTGGTATTTGATATTGAAACATGGACCGACCTGAAGTCGGGGGCGCATCTGTATGGTCTGGATTTGCCTGAGGCAGATCTGGAGCAGGCGCTGATGAAGCTGCGCCGTCAGGAATCGGGCATGGATTTTCAGCGTTTGCCGCTGCATGAAATTGTCTGTATTTCCGGCCTGTGGATTGATGAAACCGGCTTAATGACCCTGTTTTCTTTTAGCCGGGAACAGTATACCGAAGCCGAAATCCTGAAAAAATTTCTGTCGATTTTTGACAAGCGTCATCCGACTCTGGTGAGCTGGAACGGTTCGCAGTTTGATTTGCCGGTGATTTTATATCGTGCCATGTATCATGGCCTGTCTGCGCCAAGTCTGTTTGATCAGGGCGAAATTGACACGCAAAAGCGCTATAATAACTACCAGAACCGCTATCATCAGCGGCATATTGACTTGATGGATGTGATGGCCATGTTTAATGGCCGGAATTTCCAGAAACTGGATGATATGGCGCATCTGCTGGGTTTTCCGGGTAAACGCGGTGAAGCCGGTTATCATGTGCCGGAATATATCCGCGCCGGTGAATGGCTCAAACTCACCAGCTATTGTGAAGGTGATGTGCTGAATACCTGGCTGATCTATCTGCGCTGGCTCTTGCTGAAAGGGCAGTTGCAGCTGGATGATCATCGCCTGTGGGTTCAGACCACCATCCGGTATTTATCCAGCCTGCCACAGCATGGCGAGTTCCTTGCAGCCTGGCGTCAGAATGCACAAGCCACAGACTTTACTGTTGCAGATTTCCCATCTTCCACACTTTAGGTGCTCATGAAACATCGTCCATCCGCTCGTCCAGCTCAACCCCTGATCCATACCTTTCAGGTTGAGTCGCTGTCCCATGAAGGGCGCGGGATTGCACACTATGGTTCACAGCCTGAGCATCCGCAGGATAAACACGGCAAGAAGGTGTTTATTCAAGGCGCCTTGCCGGGTGAAACAGTCAAAGCACGGATTCATCATGTCACCAAACGGTTAGAAGAAGCCGACTGTATCGAACTGTTATCTGCACCTGCCGAGATGCGGGTCGAGCCGCCGTGTCCGTATTTTGGTGTCTGTGGCGGCTGCAATATGCAGCATATCCAGCTGGATGAGCAGATTCGTTTAAAACAGGATGTACTCAAGTCGCACCTGCAGCATTTTGCCGGCATTCAACCGGATGAATGGCTGACACCGTTACGTTCAACCCGGGAGGATTATCGCCGCCGTACCCGGATCGGGGTGCGTTATTTCCCGAATAAAGACAAATTGGTGGTCGGTTTCCGGGAACGCCAGAGCAACCGGCTGACCTCAATTGACCGCTGTCTGATTCTGGACCGTGAACTCGGTTCAATCACCCGCTTGAAACAACTACTCCAAAGTCTAAAAGGCAAAGCCGACATTGGTCATGTAGAATTGGCAATGGGTGACACGGAAATTGCCCTGTTGGTCCGGCATACGGAAAAATTATCTGAGTCAGATGTCAACCAACTGCTCAAATTTGCGTTACAGAAACAATGGCAACTGTATCTGCAGCCTGCGGGACCAGACAGTGTGCAACGTGTAGATCAACCCGATCAGGCCATGCGTCTGCATTATGCACTGCCGGAATTTGAGCTGAAATTTGCTTTTCATCCGCTGGATTTTACCCAGGTAAATTCCACCGTGAATCCGCAAATGGTCAAGCTGGCATGTGATTTGCTTCAGTTGCAGGCAGGTGAGCGTGTGCTGGATCTGTTTTGTGGATTAGGCAATTTCTCTTTACCTTTGGCGCGCTGTGTCGGCGAAAGTGGTACGGTGGTTGGCGTGGAAGGTTCAGATGAAATGGTGCATCGTGGTGCGGAAAATGCCCAGCTGAACGGGTTAACTCAGGTGAAATTCTTTTCACAAGATTTAACAAAAGATTTTTCGCATCATTCTTGGGCAAATCAAGGATTTGATGCATTATTGATTGACCCTCCGCGCTCCGGTGCCGAGGAAGTCATGCATTATGTGCCCAAATTTGGTGCGGCAAGAATCGTTTATGTGTCATGTAATCCGGCTACACTTGCAAGGGATGCGGGGATGCTGGTGCAACAGGGCTATCGTTTAAGCAAAGCCGGGGTGATGGATATGTTTAGCCATACCGGTCATGTAGAATCGATTGCCTTATTTGAGCAAGAAAAATCAATAAACGATTTATAGAAAATGAAGTATATAGAGGTAGGAGTAGGGTATGGTCACAGTACGTGAACAACTTCCTGGACGATTAAACGAATTGTCTGAGGAAACGACTGTAGAACATGCCGAGCAAGCACGACAGGATCTGGCAGAATGGCTGGACCGGGTTCGTGACATCTTAGATGGGGCAGCATTAGCAAAACTCGAAGAAGTTGCCACCTATACGTTACAAAAAGAGCTGGAAACGACAGTCAAGCACCGGTCCAATACCTTGTATACCGGAATTGAAATGGCCGATATTCTGGCGCATTTGCATGTCGATGAAGATACCTTGTCGGCTGCCATGCTGTACCGCAGTGTGCGTGAAGGGGTGATGACCCTGGAAGAAGTGCGTGAGCATTTCGGTGACAGCGTACATACCCTGGTCAAAGGTACCCTGTCGATGGGTAAGCTGTCCGAGCTGATTGAAAAGAATAAACGGCTGGAAGATCACTTCAATAACAACCAGCGCGAGCATCTGACCGGCATTTATAAAATGCTGATTTCAGTCACTGAAGATGTGCGTGTGGTGCTGATCAAGCTGGCTGAACGTACCTATGCCTTACGTGAACTGACCACTGCGTCCAAAGAACGTCAGGAACGGGTGGCGCGTGAAATTCTGACCATTTACTCGCCGCTGGCGCACCGTCTGGGTATTGCCCAGTTAAAATGGGAGCTGGAAGATCTGGCTTTCCGTTATCTGGCGCCGGACCGGTATAAAGAAATTGCGTCTTTACTGAATGAAAAACGGCTGGAACGTGAGCAATATATCCAGTTTGTAATTGATAAGCTCAAGAGCGAGCTGGCGGCGCATGGCATTGAGTCGGAAATTACCGGCCGGGTTAAACACATTTATTCGATTTATCGAAAAATGAAGAGCAAAGACCTGAGCTTCGACCAGCTCTATGACATTCGTGCAGTGCGGGTACTGGTCAAAACCATTCCGGAATGTTATCACTCGCTCGGTATCGTACATCAGCTGTGGCGGCATATTCCGCATCAGTTTGATGACTACATTACCAATCCGAAAGCCAATGGTTATCGCTCGCTGCATACTGCAGTGATTGCTGAAAACAAGTCGCTGGAAGTGCAAATCCGTACCATGGAAATGCATGAAGAAGCAGAACTTGGCGTGTGTTCGCACTTTAACTATAAAGAAGGCAGCAAAACCACCGATCATTCCTTCAATCATCGTTTGCATTCTTTGCGTGCGGTGCTGGAACATTATCAGGAACGTAATGATGCCAGTGCGCATAAGGCCGATGATGAAACTGAAAACTTCGAGCAGCTGCAAGAGTTTGAAGATTTTGAAAAGATTTATGTGTTTAGCCGCGATGGGGATATTAAAGAATTACCGCGTGGCTCGACCGTGCTGGACTTTGCCTACCATGTACATACCGAAGTCGGTAACAAGTGTTATGCCGCGCGGGTCAATCAGCGTTATGTGCCGCTGACCTATACCTTAAAAACCGGTGAACAGGTCGAAATTCTGACCAAGAAAGACCGTGAACCAAACCGTGACTGGCTGGTGAACTCACTTGGTTATATCAAGACTGCGCGGGCGCGTGACAAGTTACGCCACTGGTTCAGACAGCAGGACCGCAGCAAGAATCTGGAAATTGGCCGTGATATTCTGAATAAGGAATTGTCGCGTCTGGCGATTCACCCGAAAAGTATCGACTTGAATGATTACTGCAATCACTTTAATGTCAAACTCGGTGAAGACATTCTGATTGGTCTGGTCAATGGTGAAATCAGCCTGCATGCGCTGATTAACCAGGTTAACCGGCATATGCATCTGGATCAGGATGAACCGGAACTGGTATTAAAACCGACCCTGAATCCGCGTGCCAGCCATACCTTGTCGGCGCATGGCATTCTGATTGATGGTTTGGATAACGTCGAGTTGCATATTGCCCAGTGCTGTCAGCCGGTACATGGTGAATCCATTGCCGGCTATATCACCCTGAATCGCGGCGTGAGTATCCATAAGGTGGCCTGTCCGGATTATGTACGCATGATCAGCCAGGAGCCAGAACGTGCGGTGGAAGCCGACTGGGAAATGCAGCCAACCCGTGGTCAAAGCGTGCAGATTGTGGTGGAAGCCTATGATCGCCGTGGTCTGTTGAAAGACCTGACCCAGGTGATTTTCTCTGATCAGATTAATATTCGTCAGGTGAATACCATTTCCGAAAATGATGGTATTGCCAATATGAAGCTGTTAATTGAAGTCAAAGGTCTGGCGCAATTGTCACGTCTGCTGGCACGTTTGGAGCAGCAGCCGGGGATTATCAGCGCACGTCGTCTGGTGCAGGGCAATTAAACTTTCTTTCTTATCTTTGAAAAAACCAGTGATCTTGATCGCTGGTTTTTGTTTAGGCAGGGAATGCGTCCACACATGAGCGCACAGATCATTCTAGAATTGGCCCATCTGGCACAGATTGCACCGCAGCAGCCGGCGCTGGAGCGTAAAGCGCACATCCAGCAGCAAAAGCAGGCCATTTATGCTTTTCGTAACCAGCGCCTATCGGCCTATTTAAACGCGCCAATCTGCTCGGATGATTTTGCCCGTACTGCGTATGGCAAGCCGTTTTTACCTGCGTATCCGCAGTTGGCCTTGAATCATAGCCACAGCCGTCAGCATTATGCGCTGGCCTATAGCGAGCAGCTGCAAGATGTTGGGGTGGATGTTGAGGATCTGGATCGCAAGGTGCGCTTTGAAAGTCTGGCCAGGCACATGTTTCATCCGGCTGAATGGGAATTGTGGCAGGCTTATGGCCAGGAGACAGATTACTGGTTTAAGGTCTGGACCACCAAGGAAGCCGTCCTGAAAGCGTCAGGGCTGGGTATTCGCATGAGTCTGAACCAGCTGAATAGCGGGGTTCATCCGCATCAGCAGGGTGGGTTTTGTCATCATGAGAGCTTGGGCACGTTTGCCTATCAGCATCTGAAGATTGGTGGTTGTATGCTGACCGTGGCCTGGCGTTCTGAACGTTCCTGTAAGGGATTTCAGTTTCCTAAGCTGCAACTGATTCGCCATTAAAAAAGCCCATCCGGAGATGGGCTTTTATGGGTACAGAAAGGAAAAGAATTAAGGAATTTCTTCCTCTTCAAATTCCGGCTTCACCTGCACAATAAAGTCTTGACGGTTCAGACCACGCCACAGTGCAAAGGCGGTACCAATATAAATCGAAGAATAGGTTCCGACAAAGACACCGACAAACATGGCAATCGAGAACCATTTCAGGCCATCACCACCCATCAGCATCATCGCCACCACCACCAGTAACAGCGTCATCGAGGTGTGGATGGTACGACGTAAGGTTTCGGTTAAGGCAATATTGACCACTTCCAGCGGCGAAGCGCCACGAATTTTACGGAAGTTTTCACGAATACGGTCCGAGACTACAATGTTATCGTTGAGCGAGAAGCCGATAATTGCCAGCAGGGCTGCCAAAACGGTCAGGTCAAATGGCCATTGCATCATCGCAAAAATACCCACCGTCACGATAATATCGTGGAACAGGGACAGTACCGCACCTATCGCCAGTTTGAACTCGAAGCGGATGGTGACATAAATCAGCATCAGGATCAGCGCCAGTGCCACGGCACCTGCAGAACGCACATATAGCTCGTTACCGACCTGACCGCCGACCACATCGACCTTGGTCACATCGGCGCTGTTGCCCGGCAATTGTGCCGCTGCGGTAATGGTCTGGGTCAGGTCTTCGACTTCAATCTCGTCCTGCACCGGCATACGCACCATCAGGTCACGTTCAGAACCCAGGGTCTGTACCACCGGATCACGGAAACCGGCCTGCGTCAGGGCAGAAGAGACATCGCTGGCTTTCACCGGATTGCTGTAGTTCAGCTCTGCGGCAATACCGCCGGTAAAGTCCAGACCCAGATTTAAGCCTTTGGTGGCAATAAAGAAGATGCTGGCCACGGTTAAAATGATCGAAAGCAATGCCGCCGGCAACGCAATCTTCATAAACGGAATGACGCGCTCATCATCCGGACGGCCGTATTTTTTCGGATTCAGTTGAGTATTCTCAGTCATCATCGATCTCCTTAAATGCTCAACTTTTTCAGGTTACGGCGTTTGCCATAAATGATCTGTACAATCGCACGGGTTACGGTAATGGCCGTAAACATCGAGCAGACAATACCAATCATTAGGGTCACGGCGAAGCCTTTAATCGGACCGGTACCAATCGCGAACAGAATGAACGCCACCAGGAAGGTGGTTAAGTTCGAGTCGAAAATGGTGTTATAGGCCCGGTCATAACCGGCTACGATGGCCTGTTTGGGTGAGGCCCCCCATTTGATCTCTTCCCGTATCCGCTCACAGATCAGGACGTTGGCATCGACCGCCATACCAATGGTAATCACGATACCGGCAATACCTGGCAAGGTTAAAGAAGCACCAATCCATGACATCACTGTCAGGATCATCGCCAGGTTAAATACCAGCGCGAAGTTGGCAATCACACCAAACAGACGGAAGAACACCACCATCCAGATCGCAACCAGAATAAAACCGATCTGGGTCGAGGTTACGCCCTTGTCGATATTTTCCTGACCCAGACTAGGACCAATCACACGTTCTTCAACGAAGTACATTGGCGCAGCCAGGGCACCGGCACGTAACATCAGTGCCAGTTCAGCCGCTTCTTGCGGTGAATCCAGACCGGTAATCCGGAACTGTGAACCTAATACCGCCTGAATGGTTGCGGCGTTAATCACGACTGATTCGGTGTATGGGGTACGCACTTCAGTCTGGACGCCGGTTTCCGGATCAGTTACATAGCTGATGCGCTGCTTGTTTTCAATGAACAGTACCGCCATACGTTTGCCGACCGCATTACGGGTCGCGTCTGCCATCAGCTTGCCGCCTGCAGAGTCGAGGGTAATGTTTACCTCGGCGCCGCCAGTATCCTGACTAAAGCCACTCGATGCATTCTGTACGCGCTCACCGGTTAAAATACGGCTACGGTTCAGCAGCAACTGACGGCCACTGTCGAGCGATTCAAAGGCAAAGGCTTCAGTGCCCGGTGGTAAGGTCTGGCTGCTGAGCTGACCGGTATACGGGTCAATATGCTGATCATTCAGATCAGAGACCAGACGGAATTCCAGGTTCGCAGTACGACCCAGAACACGCTTGGCTTCAGCGGTATCCTGTACACCCGGCAATTCCACCACAATACGGTTGCTGCCTTGGGTTTGGACCAGTGCTTCGGCCACACCTAACTCGTTAATACGGTTACGCAGCGTGGTCAAGTTCTGGTTCACGGCATAGGATTCAATTTCCTGCTTGCGCGTGTCGGTATAGGTCAGGCGCAACATGGCACCATCTGTGGTGGCCAGTGCCTGCTGGTTAAACTCGTTGCCGTTACGGCGCAAGAAGTCCATTACGGCTGAGCGGTCATCATTGTTGGCGAACTGCACGGTAATGGTGTTGTTATTCAAAGACAGGCTGTTGAATTTCAGCTTGTTGTCGCGCAGTTGGCGACGCAGGTCAGTCGCAGAGGTTTCCATGCGCTGGCTGATGGCCTTGTCCATATCCACTTCCAGCAGGAAGTGAACACCACCACGCAAGTCCAGACCCAGTTTCATTGGCTTGGCGCCAATTTTCTGTAGCCATTCAGGAGTGGTTGGCGCCAGGTTGAGGGCCACGACATAATCATCACCCAAGCCCTGACGTAATGCATCTTTGGCTTTAAGCTGTGCTTCGCTTGAGTCCAGACGCAACAGGGCTGCGTTATTGGTAAAGCTGTTGTCATGGCTGGCAATATTTTCTGATTTTAGAATTTGCTCTGCTTTTTGTACGATGCTTTGGTCAATTTGGGTACCGGCTTTGGCCCCAGAAATCTGAACCGCAGGTTCATCTGGATACAAACTTGGCAGGGCATATAATGTACTCACCACCAGAACCACAAGGATGAGTAGATATTTCCATGCTGGGTAACGCATTTAATTTTCTTCTTAAAATGAAAAAGTCGTGCGGGCGCACGACTAATTTTTGATTAAAGGTTGTTTAATGTGCCTTCAGGCAGAACTGAAATCACACTGGCACGCTGAATTTTTACTTCTACGCCGCGGTTCAGTTCAACCACTGCAAAATCACCTTCAAGTTTGGTGATTTTACCCATCAGGCCACCAGCAAACACCACTTCGCTGCCTACGCCCAGGCTGTCGATCAGGGCGCGGTGTTCTTTGGCACGTTTTGATTGCGGGCGCCAAATCAGGAAGTAGAAAATTGCAATAAATACTGCAATCATCAAAAGGTTAGCAACCATGCTTGGTTGTTGTGCAGCTTCACCTGCTGCGTGAGCAGTAGAAATAAAAAGGCTCATTTCATTTTCCTAAACTAAAAACTGGAATCAATAACATTGATAATAAATTGACTTGTTCTGCAATTTACCCTGTCTTTTTCTTCAGCGCAAATACTGAAAAGATTAATCTTGCGGACAAGGCGGCACATCCAGACCGCGACGGGCGTAAAAGTCCTGTACAAAGTCATCAAAAGTGCCATTGTCCAAGGCATTACGGATATCTTGGGTAAAGCGTTGGTAATAGCGCAGGTTATGGATGGTACCGAGCATTGAACCGAGCATCTCGCCGCATTTTTCCAGATGGAACAGGTAGGCGCGGGTAAAGTTCTTGCAGGTATAACAGTCACAGTGCGGATCGAGCGGGCTCTGGTCATGACGGTATTTGCTGTTACGAATCCGTACCAGACCATCGGTCACGAAATAATGACCATTACGGGCATTCCGGGTTGGCATTACGCAGTCAAACATATCCACCCCGCGGCGAATACCTTCCACGATATCTTCCGGTTTGCCGACACCCATCAGGTAACGCGGTTTATCTTCCGGCATTTTGTTCGGCAGATAATCCAGCACCTTGATCATTTCTTCTTTCGGTTCACCCACCGACAGACCGCCAATGGCATAGCCATCAAAACCGACTTCTAGCAGACCATTTAAAGATTCATCACGTAAATCTTCATACATCCCGCCCTGAATAATCCCGAACAGGGCATTTTTATTTTCAAGGACATTGTGATGATGTTCTTTACAGCGTTTGGCCCAGCGTAATGACAGCTGTAAAGATTTCTGTGCTTCTTCATGGGTCGCTGGATACGGCGTACATTCATCAAAAATCATGACGATGTCCGAGTTCAGAACCTTCTGGATTTCCATGGAAATTTCTGGAGAAAGGAATACTTTGGAGCCGTCAATCGGTGAACGGAAAGTCACGCCTTCTTCTTTAATCTTGCGCATGGCGCCCAGACTAAAGACCTGGAAACCGCCAGAATCGGTCAGAATCGGCTTGTCCCATTTCATGAATTCGTGCAGGCCACCATGTTCTTTAATGACATCCAGACCCGGACGCAAATACAGATGGAAGGTGTTGCCTAAAATAATTTGTGCTTGAATGTCTTCAATATCACGCGGGAGCATGCCCTTAACGGTGCCATAGGTTCCGACAGGCATAAACACAGGGGTTTCCACCACACCATGTTCAAGAGTTAAACGACCACGACGGGCGCGACCCGATTGGCCTAATTTTTCAAACTTCATACAGGTTCCAAATCAAGGCGAAAAAACAGTTCGCTGATTGTTTGCGCTAAAAGTTCATCATTTTCCTAGATTCTGCCGTGAATTGCTAGTTTTGATGCGTTTTCTTGGGTAAATATTGTGGAGGAAAATCATGGTAATTACATGGCATAAAACTGCTGAATCCGTTGCTGGATTTCATCTTTCGGGAGGGCAAACAGGCCCTGTTCATTACTGTCCATGGCGGCAATCGAGTGAATCAGACGCTGGATATACAGATTGCTGTCAATAAAGCCCGGTTCTAGCGTCAGCAAATAGGCGGCGTGGGCTATTTCCAGATAATCATAGGGTTCAATTTCCAGCAGCTGCGCCAGATCAATCAGCAGGTCTTTATCAATCTGTTGCAGTTTTATCGCCGGTGGATGGGATGAAGCATCCAGCAGAGCAGGGCGCTGTTGATGGGCCAGAAACTCTTCTAGTAAGGGGCCAGGCGCATTCAGTTGCCGCGCAGAGTCCGCTGCCATTTGTGGCTGTTTGGCCACCTGCATGAAAAACACCATTGAACTCAGGTCCAATCCATAGGCATTCGACAAGGCCTGCCGGGCTTGCTGAAATACATTCAGCAAAACCTGTAGGCGGTTCTGTTGCGTGGAATCATACTGCTGAGCCAGTGGATGCCCAAAAATATGACATTGCTGAAAGTAGTCTGTGAACAGGCGTTTAAACTGATTCAAATGCTGCTGATGTGGCTGGCTGCGATAGCGCCATTTCTGGACTGACCATTTGTCATGGTCTGACAGGTACTGAGCCGGATCTTCCTGCTCGCTAAACAGGCTGCGCCGGGTGGAAATGGCCAGATATTCAAAACCCAGATATTCATTCAGTACCAGGGCGCAGGCATAAATCTGGTCCTGTTCATACTGCTCATAAAGTTGAAAAAACTCGTGAATGAGTGCCGCTTGAAAGCTCTGCAGATGTTCTAACATGGTCGGGACTAACTTTTTTATTTTTAATCATGCTGTGGTAATGCCTGAGCTATTGTTGATATTTTGCTCAGTGTTCTGATTGTGACAAAGCGCAGCCAAATGTCAACCGGATGTCATCTGCGCGGGGAAAATCTCGCTGTAATCACGACAGGCGGTTTGACATTGAATCAAGAGGTCATCTTGGTTTTAAAAATTCGGGCGATACTCAAAGCCTTGCTGCATGCTTGGATCACGGAACGGGCGAATGGCTTTTTTGCCCAAAGTTAAGGTGTTAATGATGTTGTTTGGGAAAATCTGAATCTGGTTATTAAACAGCTCGACATTGCGGTTAAAAATGGTAATCGCAGCACCGACATTTTCATTCTGTTCTTCAATTTCGTGCATCATTTTTAAATAGATGTCATTGGCTTTCAGCTCAGGATAGTTCTCGACCACCACGTTTAGGTTGTGCAGCAGCTCTTTACTCAAG
Source organism: Acinetobacter sp. YH12132 (assembly GCF_013418645.1). Lineage (NCBI taxonomy): Bacteria > Pseudomonadati > Pseudomonadota > Gammaproteobacteria > Moraxellales > Moraxellaceae > Acinetobacter > Acinetobacter sp. YH12132. The sequence continues at coordinate 67,625 of NZ_VPBR01000003.1, read as the reverse complement.
CGCTCAATATGTTGCAGCTGGGCGCTGTCGGTACTGTCCAGTTTCAGGTTTAATACGTTTTGGCGCAGTTCGGTTACTTTGGCCAGCGTGCCCTGTTCAAAACTGGAATATTGTTCTACCACAGGAATCAGCTGTTCCAGAATCTTGACTTTCTGGCGTTCGTAACTGGTGACATCGGCCCAGGCACGAATACTGGCATTGTGATAACGCACAATACTGTTGCGAATCAGAATCCCGATAATCAGCACGGCCAGAATGATAGCCAGAAAAATCATCAATCCCATAGAAATCTCCCCACGTCCAAATTTATAAAAGCTGCAGCAAATGGCGTTGTAATTGTTCTAGATACGGTAATTTAAATGTACGCAGATGTCCACGTAAAGCCGAAATATCCTGAATGGTTTTATAGTTGCTGCTGGCCTGAAACAGGTTCTGGCTACCTACATAGCACAGGATTTTCTGTTCAGGATGAAACAGCAGATCGCCGGGCTGCGCGTTCAGGAAATTGGCCAGTTTCAGCACCACCGCCGGAGTCAGCTGCCGGGCCATCTGGTGGGTATCGGTGCCATAGATGTTTAACTGCCGGTTAATCTGAATATCACTGGTATGCCACGGCTGGGTATAGGGGTAGGCAAAGCTTTTGCGCTGCGAGCTGAGCGCCAGTCCCTGTAACTCGACCCCAAAGACAATGGCACCCCACAGGAATTTTTCAATTTCTTTGAGCCGCATTTTGTTGCCATTCTGGTCTTGGACCTGAATTTCAGAGACATAGCGATATTCAAACAGCATCACCTGATGGGTCTGGCCCTGTTCATCCTGCCAGTGGGTCAGAGCATAGCGGCGAATGTCATTGCTGAGATTGCCTTGCTGGAACAGCGGAAACAGCTGTTTGATTTGCGCAATAAAACGGACCGGCTGGAAGATGATCTGTTCATGCCGGGGAATGCTGTTAAAGGCCAACTGATACTTGAGCGCCAGTGCCTGTTGCTCCAGTTCCTGAATGGCATTGGTGATTGGGCGGCTGGATTCATAACAGAGAAACGCACCAAAGATCAAAAGGCCTCCCAGCAGCAGACACAGCTGCAAGGCCCAGTGCGCAGGGGCCAGCCAGAACAGCAGGATCAGTATCAGGCCGATGATGCCAAGCAAAATTGGCAGCTTGTTTTCAAAACGCAGGCTGATCGGGGCATTCCAGGGATGCAGCCGGTCAAGCAGTTCCTGCTGGGATTTGGCTTGTGCACCAATTTCCCAGAGCCGGGCGAGATTATTCCACACCAGCTGATTCTTCTTGCGGCGAATATGAATGCTGTGCTGAATATTCTCGATTGGCATGGGACAGTGCTCTAGCTGTGGGCCTGATCAATCAGCATGGCATCGCCATAACTGAAAAAGCGGTAACGCTGAGCCACCGCATGTTGATAGGCACGCATGATATTTTCACGACTCGACAGGGCTGACACCAGCATCAGCAGGGTTGATTCAGGCAGGTGGAAGTTGGTGATTAGACGGTCTACCACTTTAAATTTATAGCCCGGATAAATGAAAATCTGGGTATCACCGGTCCAGGCGGCCAGTGTGCCACCGTGTGCCTGTGCTGCACTTTCGACCGCACGGGTGGCTGTGGTACCAACTGAAATGACTTTATTGCCACGTGCTTTGGCCTGCTGGATCATCTCCACAGCGGCGGCTGGTACATCACACCATTCGCTGTGCATGATATGGTTTTCAATATCAGTGGTGCGTACCGGCAGGAAGGTTCCGGCACCGACGTGCAAGGTTACAAAGGTTTTTTGAATACCTTTGGCTTCAAGCTTGGCCAGCAGTTCGGCATCAAAATGCAGGCTGGCAGTCGGGGCAGCGACACTGGCCAGTTTGGTCGGATCATTAAATACGGTTTGATAGCGCTCGGTATCAATCGCTTCTGCTTCACGGTTAAAGTAGGGTGGAATAGGTAGGGCACCGTAGCGATCCAGTACTTCTAGAATAGGCTGGGAAAACTCGACAATAAACAGGTTCTCATGCCGGCCTTGTACCGTGACTTTTACTTCATCTGGACCAATGAAGAGTTCAGCACCGGCTTTTGGTGAATTGCTGGCTTTAATATGACAATGCGCAATAAACTGATCTTGCATGCGTTCAACCAGCACTTCCACAGCGCCGCCGGTAGCACGTTTACCTTTCAGGCGGGCTTTCATGACTTTGGTGTCATTTAAGACCAGCACATCGCCAGCTTCAAGTAAATCGACAAGATCGGTAAATTGATGGTCTTGATACTGACCTTCGGCATTGACATGCAGCAGACGCGAGGCGCTGCGCTGTTCCAGCGGGTAACGGGCAATCAGTTCATCAGGGAGATCGAAATTAAAATCAGAAAGTTGCATGGTTAAATAAATGCGCAAAACAATAACAGGATTGGGCGTAGTATATGCGTTTTTCGGTTTTATCGCTGAAATTGCCTAATTATAAGACAAAAAAAATCGGGTTGATTTATTTTTAAACAAATATGGGGGACGAGCGTTGACAAGCGGGTGAAACAGTTTATTATACGCATCAACACCTTCCCGAGGTGGTGAAATTGGTAGACGCGGCGGACTCAAAATCCGCTGTCAGAGATGACGTGTCGGTTCGAGTCCGACCCTCGGGACCACAGATTCTAAAGAACCCCAAGCATATTCAGACTTGGGGTTTTTTATTGCCTAATAAAAAAATTATTATAGAGTTTTATCGATTATTATATCAAATAACAATAGAGCTCTTGCGAAAGTATAGTTTTATCTAATCTTTGAATTGGCTAATACCTTATAAAATATAGCTTTTGACTGCTTTAAATTTGACTAACGCAAGAAGTCTAATGATTTCGAAATTTATTATTAAGTGATACTAAATATTTAGGAGGGGAGATGAATAAAGAACAATTGATTGGTGAGTTAAATACTCTTAGGGCTCGGCTTGATGAAGAAGTATATAGCGCGTATGCAGAAAAAGGTCGGGAGTATGGCGGGGAGAGATTTAATGCGTGGGAAAGAGCGATGCAAAAATTTTTAGAAGGGCATTTTCCTGCTTATACTGCCAAACTACGTTCAAAACTTCATCCTATGGTTATGGTGGGTTATCATAACCCAATGAAGCAATTTATGGAGGATGAATATAAGCCGGCAATTTCTTTTATAGATTCTTTGATTATGGATATTAATAATGATGAAATCATATTACTTGAATCTAATAAAATAAAACCTAATAAACCGAATAAAAAACCTAATGAACTATTGAAAAAAGCATTTATTGTTCATGGGCACGATAATGCAAGAAAACTTGAGACAGCGCGTTTTTTGGAAAAAATAGGATTTGAAGCGATTATACTGCATGAACAAGCTAATGGTGGAAAAACTATTATTGAAAAATTGGAAAAGTTTACTGACGTCGGCTTTGGAATCGTTTTGTATACTCCAGATGATGTTGGTGAAGCAGTCACTAACCAAGCTAGTTTAAAATCTCGCGCACGTCAAAATGTGGTATTTGAACATGGTCTTTTAATTGGGAAGTTAGGGCGAGGAAAAGTTATTCCATTAGTTGTAGATCATAATATTGAACTGCCGGGGGATATCAGCGGAATGGTGTATATGTCCGATAATGGTTGGGAGCTTCAGTTGGCAAGAGAGATTAAATCGCTTGGTTATGATATAGATTTTAATAAATTACTTTAATCAAATAAAAAACCGGCGCCTTAGCACCGGTTTTTTATGAGCTGACTAACAAAGGTCAGTCAAATTCAATTTAAGCTTGTAATGAAGCCAGCGTTGCATTCAAGGTTTCGCTTGGACGCATCACGGCATTTACTTTCGCTTGATCTACCGCGTAGTAACCGCCGATATCTACTGATTTGCCTTGGACTTCTGCAAGTTCAGCCACGATTTTCTCTTCATTTGCAGCTAAAGCTTGTGCAAGTGGAGCAAATTTCGCTTTCAGTTCAGCATCTTCGTCTTGTGCAGCAAGTTCTTCTGCCCAGAATTTTGCCAGGTAGAAGTGGCTGCCACGGTTGTCCAGCTCGCCAGTACGACGTGATGGAGACTTGTCGTTGTCCAGCAGCTTGCCTGTTGCAGCATCTAAAGTCTTCGCCAGAAGTTTCGCTTTCGCGTTGTCTTCTTTAATGCCAAGCTCTTCTAGAGATACCGCCAGTGCCAGGAACTCACCTAAAGAATCCCAACGTAAGTGGTTTTCTTCAACCAGCTGTTGTACGTGTTTCGGCGCAGAACCACCGGCACCTGTTTCGTACATACCGCCACCAGCCATTAACGGCACGATTGACAGCATCTTCGCAGATGTACCCAGTTCCATAATCGGGAACAGGTCAGTCAGGTAGTCACGTAAGATGTTACCGGTTACAGAAATGGTATCCAGGCCACGAGCAACGCGCTCAAGCGTATAACGCATTGCACGGACTTGTGACATGATCTGGATGTCTAAACCGTCTGTATCGTGATCTTTCAGGTATTTCTGTACTTTCTTGATCAGTTCGTTTTCGTGTGGACGGTACGGGTCTAACCAGAAGATGGCTGGCATACCAGAGTTACGTGCACGTGTAACAGCCAGTTTCACCCAGTCGCGGATTGGGGCATCTTTAACCTGACACATACGCCAGATGTCGCCTTCTTCCACGTTTTGAGACATCAACACTTCACCTGTTTCCAGATCCGTGATGTTGGCAACACCCGCTTCAGGAATTTCGAAAGTCTTGTCGTGTGAACCGTATTCTTCCGCTTTTTGCGCCATCAGACCAACGTTAGGCACAGTACCCATGGTACGTGGGTCGAAGTTACCATTCCATTTACAGAAGTTGATCATTTCCTGGTAAATACGTGCGAAAGTCGATTCTGGCATTACTGCTTTACAGTCGTAAGGCTTGCCGTCAGCACCCCACATTTTACCGCCAGAACGAATCATTGCTGGCATAGATGCGTCAACAATTACGTCATTCGGAGAGTGGAAGTTGGTGATACCTTTTGCAGAATCTACCATCGCCAGTGCAGGACGGTGTTCTTGACACGCGTGCAGGTCTTCGATGATTTCTTCACGTAAAGAAGTAGGCAAAGTTTCGATCTTCTCGTAAAGACCGGCCATACCGTTATTGACATTAATGCCTAACTCGTCGAACAGTTTGCCATGTTTTTCGAAAGCATCTTTGTAGTAAATTTTCACACAGTGACCGAATACGATCGGGTGTGAAACTTTCATCATGGTTGCTTTTACGTGTAAAGAGAACAGGATGCCAGCTTCTTTACAGTCATCCAATTCTTTTTCATAGAAGTCGCAAAGCGCTTTTTTGCTCATGAACATCGAGTCGATGATTTCACCGTCTTGCAGCGCAACTTTTGGCTTCAGAACAATGGTTTCACCTGACTTGGTGATCAGTTCCATTTTCACGTTACGCGCGCGGTCTAAAGTCATGGACTTTTCGCCATGGTAGAAGTCGCCTTCGTCCATGTGAGAAACGTGAGTTTGTGACCACTGTTTCCACTCGCTCATTGAGTGCGGGTTTTTCTTCGCGTAGTTCTTTACTGCAGTTGGTGCGCGACGGTCAGAGTTACCTTCACGTAATACCGGGTTTACTGCAGAGCCCAGGCATTTGCCATAACGGGTCTTGATTGCCTTTTCTTCCTCAGTGGTCGGGTTTTCAGGGTAATCAGGAACCGCATAGCCTTTAGACTGAAGTTCTTTGATACATGCAGTCAACTGAGCAACAGAAGCACTGATGTTTGGAAGTTTGATGATGTTCGTATCTGGATCTTGTGTAAGACGACCTAGCTCTGCGAGGTTGTCAGTGACCTTTTGCTCGTCGGTGAGGTAGTCAGAAAATTCTGCGAGCACGCGTGCGGCCACGGAGATGTCACTTTTAACGATCTCTACGCCGGCCGGCTTAGTAAAGGTCTCAATAATCGGCAGCAGCGAATAAGTCGCCAGTAATGGCGCCTCGTCAGTCAGTGTGTAAATGATGGTTGACTTTCCACCAGCCATATATAGCCCCTTGCGTTGATTGAGTTTTGAGGGGGTGAAAGTGATGAATCAGCCCCTGCGAACCGGTTTGCTTAAGTAAAACCTTGAGAGTATCGACCCTCAAGCCTTTTCAGTCAACGTAATATCCGTGATAACGACATTTCGCTGAAAAATGATGCATTTTAATTCGTGATATTTGTGCCTGATTTGAATCCACACTTGCCTGTTTGGGGAAGAAAAACACTCAAAGAGCCGCCTTTTTTCCTTCAAACTCGATCATTCCATCCAGCACATCTGCGTATTAGATTTGAATGATTAACCTGATTTTTTCAATACCAATAAGACAGATTGATCATGTGATGACGATTCACTGATCAGGCGGATATATTATCGTCCAAAAACATGAACAGAAGATGTAAAACTAAAGTAACGGGGTAAACCCATTATCCGGTGAAAATTAACCAGGAAATTCCCTTAAAAATCCGATGAATTTACAGAAATCATACCTATCATAACACTGAAAATAGTGTATAAAAATGTGCCAATTTATTTTTAACCAAAATCAGTTAAAGTAGCTTGCTGTTTAAAAAGAGATAAACAAAAAGTAGTGAATTTATTTAATAAATGTAATGAAAATATACCTTTTTTTAAAATTTTTTCAGGTTACAAATTAATGAAGGAGTTTGGTTTATTCTTTTGGGTTTGGTGTTATATTCTCTGTTAAAGTTTGTTAACCGGGCTGAGCAATCGGCTTTAAAAATGGCCTAAATATTCTATAAGAATGAATCTCGGATGAGGCAGATATGAAGTTGCAGTTGCTTGAAATAGGTTCAGAAACTGAACAGCTGAGTGCATGCAGGTTGTCTCTGTTATTGGGGGTATTTACTGCCACCAATCAGATTGAGCGTTTTTTATCATCTGCCCGTAAAATTTTAGGGGTAGAGCGTTCCGCACTGGTCTTCGAGGGCGAACCCTATTTATGGTATGCCCATCAGGACTGTTTTAAAGCCTTTATTGCACCCGATCATATCCAGATTGTCGAACTGTTTGATGGTCAGGACTGCATTCATACCGAGCATCCTCACTATATACAACTGGTTGAGCGTATTAGCTCTTTAGGTGTAGAAGCAAAACGCTTTATGGCCTTTGATCTGAAAATGTCCGATGGTCGCTCTATTGGACAGATCCTGTTTTTCGACCAGAACGAGCAGCCTTTTTCGCTGCAGGCGATTGAAATTCTCAGTGATCTGGCCACCAATTTGGTGAATTATCTGGAGTTAAAAGCCGACCATGCCGAGCTAAAAGAAATGTATGAGCAGCAGGCCGCACTGAATTTCAGTAAAACCAAATTTTTCCAGATTATTGCGCATGACTTAAGAGCGCCGTTTCATGGCTTGCTCGGTTTTTCCGAAGTTCTGGCACAAGAACGCGAAACGCTAGATGATTCCAGTGTGCAGAATATTGCCGACTATTTATATGATACTGCGCAATCGACCTATAACCTGCTGGAAAGCCTGTTGAACTGGGCCATGGCAGAAGGCGGCCGCTTTATCTATCATCCAATTAACTTTAAGCTGCAACAGTCGTCGAAAATTGTCTGCGATGTGCTGAACAGTCTGGCGGTGAAAAAGAATATTCAGCTGATTAACCAGATTGATGATGATATTAAAGTCTATGCCGACATTAATATGATTACTTCGGTTATCCAGAACCTGGTGTCGAATGCGCTGAAATTCACCCCGACAGATGGTACCGGCAAGGTAACTTTACGCGCCGAACAGGCAGACGATGGCGTGCACATCTATATTCAGGATACTGGTCTGGGCATGAGCCAGTCGCAAATGGAACAGCTGTTCCAGGCAGCGGTTACAGCCAGTAGCAAAGGTACAGCCGGTGAAAAAGGTACTGGTCTGGGCTTAGTATTGTGTAAACGTTTTGTCGACCTGAACAAAGGCGAAATTGTGGTGGAATCCAATGAAGGCGAAGGAACCACCTTTATTGTGACCTTGCCGCAGGCCACCAGCGCGCATCAGGCTTTAATGCCGGAAGATATACAGTTCGAAAAAGTAAAAATGTAGAAAACGCAATTTTCTTTTCCTCTATAGCCAGACTCCTGATATAACTAGAAAAAACAGTCAGCTTTGGGTGTGTGAATGAATACGGAACAATTGCGCAAAACCTTAGGTGCCAGCCAATATGCAGAACAGGTATTGGCCAAGCACCAACCCCTCTTAGAACAAGATTATGCAGTTGACCGGTTTTTAACCCCTTTAAGCACCCAGCAGATTAAGCACACCGTGCAAACGACCTTGCAGGATATTCAGGATGAAACCGAGTGGATGCGTAGTCTGCGGATTTTACGTGCCCGGCTGATGTTTCGCTGGATCTGGCAAGATGCCAACCAGTTAACCGATGTGGTCACCCTGACCCGTGAACTGTCCGATTTCGCCGATGTCTGTGTAACAGCAGCCAAAGAATTTGCCCGGGCTCCCTTGGTGGCCAAGCATGGCGAGCCGGTAGGCTATAACGGCAAGGTGCAGGACCTGATCGTAATTGCCATGGGTAAACATGGCGCGCAGGAACTGAATTTATCCAGCGATATTGACCTGATTTTTGCCTTCGATGAGCAGGGCGAAACCAACGGTCGTAAATGTATTGATGTGCAGCAGTTCTGTATTTTATGGGGACAGAAACTGATTTATCTGCTCGACCATATCACCGCCGATGGCTTTGTGTTCCGGGTTGATATGCGTTTGCGTCCCTGGGGCGATGGTTCGGCCCTAGCGATTAGCCATGTGGCGCTGGAAAAATATTTAAGCCAGCACGGCCGTGAATGGGAACGCTATGCCTGGATCAAGGCACGCATTGTCACCGGAGGCAAAGAAGGGGATGAACTGCTGGAGATGACCCGGCCGTTCGTGTTCCGCAAATATGTCGATTACACTGCCTTTGAAGCCATGCGTGAAATGAAGGCCATGATTGAGCGCGAAGTACAGCGCCGTCATCTGGAAGATGATATTAAACTCGGTGCTGGTGGGATTCGTGAAGTCGAATTTATTGTGCAGGTGTTCCAGCTGATTTATGGCGGGTCCAAGCTGGAGCTACAAGACCGGCAATGTCTGGTCAGCCTGAATCATCTGGATGAAGCTGAATTGCTGGACAGCAAAGCTGTGGCCGAACTGGAAGATGCCTATTTATTTCTGCGCCGGGTTGAACATGCGATTCAGGCGCTGAATGACCAGCAAACCCAGTCCTTACCGACCGAGCCAGAATTGCGTCAGCGTTTGATCAGCACTTTAGGCTTTGCGAGCTGGCCAGATTTTATGGCTTTTCTGGATGAAAAACGCGCCAAGGTCATCTACCAGTTTGAGCATTTAATTAAAGAAAAAGAACCTGATCCGCTGGTCGAAAGTTTTAGCCAGCTGGAACAGCGCCTGAATGAAGTGCTGGATGATCAGGCCAAAAATCTGGTGCATGAATTCTGGTATGGACATGCGCTGAAAAAATTACCGGCCAAAGCGGTACAGCGTCTGAAAACCTTCTGGCCGCATCTGGTCGAAGCAGTGTTGCAGTCAGATATGCCGCAAGTTGCGCTGGTACGGTTGATGCCGTTGGTGGAATCGGTAATGCGCCGTACCGTGTATCTGGTGATGCTGATTGAAAGCAAAGGCGCATTGCAACGTCTGGTAAAAATGGCCACCGTCAGTCCATGGATTTGTGAAGAGCTGACCCATTATCCGGTGCTGCTGGATGAATTTCTGTCGATGGATTTTGAATTGCCGAAACGTCAGGATCTGGAAGATTCCTTGCGTCAGCAATTGCTGCGGATTGAGGTCGATCAGGTCGAAGACCAGATGCGGGTACTGCGCCTGTTTAAAAAATCCAATGTACTGGCAGTGGCAGCCAGTGATGTGCTGGCCGAAAGTCCGCTGATGAAAGTTTCCGATGCGCTCACCGATATTGCTGAAGTATCGGTCAATGCAGCCTTGCATCTGGCTTATCAGATTACCGCGAAAAAACATGGTTTCCCGCTGGATGCTGAAGGTCAGCGCTGTACGCTAGATCATATGGCTTTTACCGTGATTGGTTATGGCAAGGTAGGCGGGATTGAACTCGGTTATGGCTCAGATCTGGATCTGGTCTTTATTCATTATATGGATGAACAGGCCGATACCGACGGGCTTAAACCCATCAGCGGTTTTGAGTTTGCGATGCGGGTGGGGCAAAAGTTTGTGTCATTGATGACCACCCAAACTTTAGATGGCCGCGTTTATGAAGTCGATACCCGGTTACGTCCGTCTGGGGAAGCGGGATTACTGGTCACCAGCCTGAAAGCATTTGAGCATTATCAGCTAAAAAGTGCCTGGCTGTGGGAGCATCAGGCATTGGTGCGCGCGCGCAGTATTGCCGGTGAACGCTGCCTTCGGGACAAGTTTGAGCAGCTACGCTGCCGGATTTTGACCCAGCCGCGTGAACAGGCGCATGTGCGTGCCGAAGTGCTGAAAATGCGCCAGAAGATGAAAGACCATCTCGGTTCATCAAATGAGCAAAAAAAAGATGGAATTTTTCATTTAAAACAGGATGCAGGTGGTATCGTTGATATCGAATTTATGGCACAGTATGCGGTGTTAGCGTGGAGTGGGACGAATAAAGATCTCGCCCATTACTCCGACAATGTACGAATCCTTGAGGATGCCGCAAAGACAGGTTGCTTATCCAGCAACGATGCGACTGCTCTGATTCAAGCTTATCTCCGTGAACGCGCAGAGAGCCACCGCTTAGCCCTTGCAAATCAATCCATGCAAGTGTCTGCAAGCGACTGGCACGATACCCGAATGACCGTTTGCAAGTTATGGCAAAGACTGATTGATCCAGCTGCAGCATTTGCGCTGGAGAGTGAATAATTGTGAAAAATTGGAGTTTATGGCATGAATTTGGCTGATCGTGATGGTTTTATTTGGCAAGATGGACAACTGGTTGACTGGCGTGAGGCCAAAACTCACGTGTTGACCCATACCCTGCATTACAGCATGGGTGTGTTTGAAGGTGTCCGTGCCTATGAAACCCCGAATGGAACGGCTATTTTCCGTCTAAAAGAGCACACAAAGCGTTTGTTAAATTCTGCAAAAATTTATCAAATGAAAGTGCCGTTTGATCAGGCAACTTTAGAGCAAGCACAAATTGATGTGGTGCGTGAAAATAAACTGGCATCTTGCTATTTACGTCCAATCATCTTTATTGGTTCTGAAAAACTCGGTATTGCGGCAACAGACAACACTATTCATGCCGTGGTTGCAGCGTGGAGCTGGGGTGCTTACTTGGGTGAAGAGGCAATGGCGAAGGGTATTCGCGTAAAAACCTCATCATTTACCCACCATCATCCAAACGTGACCATGTGTAAAGCCAAAGCGTCTGGTAACTATACGCTGTCGATTCTGGCCCATCAGGAGGTGGCGCATTCAGGTTATGACGAAGCGATGCTGCTGGATCCACAAGGTTATGTGTGTCAAGGTTCAGGCGAAAACGTATTCCTGGTTAAAGATGGCGTGATTCATACCCCGGATATCGCTGGTGGTGCGCTGGATGGGATTACCCGTCAATCGATTATTACCATTGCTAAAGACTTGGGTTATGACGTGGTTGAGCGCCGTATTACACGTGACGAATTCTATATTGCCGATGAAGCCTTCTTTACGGGTACGGCTGCAGAGGTCACCCCGATTCGTGAATACGATGACCGTCAGATTGGTGAAGGTGTTCGTGGTCCAATCACCACGCAAATCCAGAAAGCCTACTTTGACGCAGTGCAGGGCAAAGACCCGAAATATGCACACTGGTTAACTTACGTAAAATAAGTTAAACAGATAAAAAAGGGCTCAGATGAGTCCTTTTTTATGGGCTGGGAAATACTCTTAATCATCCATACCAAAAATATCGCGGCTATAGACTTTTTCCAGCACATCTGCCAGCTCATCGGACTGGCGATTGGCAACAATCACATCGCTATATTGTTTAAATTCATCCAGATCCTGCATAACTTTGGAGTGAAAGAATTCATTTTCCTGCAAGGTCGGCTCGTAAATCACCACTTCCACGCCGCGGCCTTTAATGCGTTTCATCACGCCCTGAATGGCCGATGCCCTAAAGTTGTCTGAACCACTTTTCATGACCAGACGGTAAATACCGACCACTTTCGGGTTGCGTTGCAGGATGGACTGGGCAATAAAATCTTTACGGGTGGCATTGGCATCGACAATGGCCTGAATTAAATTGCTCGGTACATTGTGATAGTTGGCCAGCAGCTGCTTGGTGTCCTTGGGTAAGCAGTAGCCGCCGTAACCAAAGGACGGATTGTTATAATATTTGCCAATCCGCTGATCCAGACAGACGCCGTCAATAATCTGTCGGGTATCCAGCTGAAATAGCTGCGCATAGGTGTCCAGCTCATTGAAATAGGCCACGCGCATAGCCAGATAGGTGTTGGCAAATAGTTTGATGGCTTCGGCTTCGGTGGAACCGGTAAAGAGCACCGGGCAGTCTTTTTTGATGGCACCTTCGAGTAGCATATCGGCAAACAGTCGGGCACGCTCCGACTGCTCTCCGACAATAATCCGTGAGGGATACAGGTTGTCGTGCAGGGCTTTGCCTTCGCGTAAAAACTCCGGTGAAAAAATAATATTCCCACTACGATATTTCTGTTTGATTTTTTCAGTAAATCCGACCGGAACGGTTGATTTGATGATCATGGTGGTGCAGGGATTAATCGACAGTACATCCTTTATCACACTTTCAACACTGTCAGTATTAAAATAATTGGTCTGCGGGTCGTAATCGGTAGGCGTGGCGATAATCACATAATCGGCATCCTGATAGGCATCGGCCTGATGCAGGGTGGCTTTAAAATTCAGGTCTTTATTTTTCAGGAATTCGCTAATTTCAGGGTCTTGCAGGGGAGAAATGCCATAATTCAGCAGTTCGACTTTTTCAGGAATAATATCGAGCGCCATCACTTCATGCTGCTGCGCAAAAATCATGGCATTGGAAAGGCCAACATAGCCGGTACCGACAATACTAATTTTCATAATCTATTGTTGTTCTGCGATGAGTTCTAATCTGCATCTTGAATGTGCAAGTTCGATGACGCTTTTCTGACAGTTATTTTGCAGTGGCTTTTCTTTGCAGCCATTCTGCTAATTTGTAACTCTGTGATATGATGGCGCCATTGCTCAGGTGGATCATGCGGCATGGCTTTACATGAAACAGAGATGAACTCTCAATCTTCTTTAATGCAGGAACAGAATGTTGTTCTGTGCATGAAATGGGGAACCAAATACGGTTCGGAATACGTTAACCGTTTGTACAATATGGTCAAACGCCATACCACAGTCGACTTTAAAATGGTCTGCCTGACTGACCGTACTGAAGGCATTAATCCGGAAGTGGAATGTTTCCCGATCCCGCCGCTGGCTTTGCCAGAAGGGGCGCCTGAGCGTGGCTGGAACAAGCTGTCGACGTTTGAGCCAGATTTATATGGCTTGACAGGCAATGCGCTATTTCTGGATTTAGATGTGGTCATTGTTGACAATATCGATGCATTTTTTACCCATCCGGGTGATTTTCTGATTATTCATGACTGGAAACGTCCATGGCGAATTACCGGCAACAGTTCGGTTTATCGTTTTAAACTGGGGGCTTTCCCGGGATTATTGCCGTATTTTCGTGAGCATTTTGATGAGATCCGTCAGAAATTCCGTAATGAACAGGCGTATTTGTCCTGGTATGTCGATCAGGAGAAAAAATTAAGCTACTGGCCAGAGAGCTGGTGTAAAAGCTATAAATATCATTGTCTGCAAAAGATTCCGATGGCCTATTTTAAGCCGCCAGTGAAACCGGAAGGTGCCAAAATTATTATTTTCCATGGGGAAATTAATCCACCTGATGCGATCAATGGTGGTGGTGGTAAATGGTATCGTTATGTGCTGCCTTCGCAGTGGATTAAAGAGGCTTGGCAGTAGTCAATTTCGGGTTGTAGATAAATGCCTGTAAGAAAGAAAAGTAAATTTGAACAATGGTTTTCATTCAGTCGCCATCAGCGCCGTTTTGGTGCAGATAAGGTATATGCACAATTCAATGATGTAGATCTGGATAAACTAAAGACGACAAGAATTGAAGGCACTGAGTTAACGTATACACATGGCTCAGCAAAAGATTTAAATGAGCATATCGAGCAATTGAAACAGGAATTTGTCGGACAGCCTCAACTGAATCACTATCATGCCAGTTTGATTGTGCTGATTCGCCGTGAAGTCGATAGCCAAAATAATTATGCAAAATTTAAGGCTTTATGGCTGGCTGAACGAGATTTCCTATTGCGCTCCTTGAATATTCGCTGGTTGATTTCTGCCTGCGATACTTTTATTGATTTTGATGAAGATGCCTGTTTAAAGGCAACGTTAATGAATGCTGTGGTTTTAATTAACACACTCAAGTTGCAAGAAACAGAGCGCTTTTTGTGTGATCAATCCATAACGGAGAATCCAAAACATCAGCAGCATTTGCAGCATCAGCGTTATGCCTTGTTTGATGGGACCTCCGCATTTGCAGTAGGTACCGATGATACCTTGCGAAATATGCGTTGGCGTTTGGAAAAGGTCTGTGAAATTCATCCACTTGGGCAAATTGTGATTGAGATTTTTGACCGTTTACAACGTGATGAAAATAACAATGTGTATTCACGTTTTAAGCAACGACATACGCGTGAAAAAACACGCTGGTGGTAACAGATGCAAGTACTGATTATCAATTTGGTGCGTTCAACTGAACGCTTGGCCTTTCAGCAGAAACAATTTGCTCGGCTCGGACTTTCTTTTCAGCGTTTAGATGCAGTATCGGTTGATGAGATTAGTGAAGAGGTCTATCAACGATTAGGTTTTGGTTGGCAACGACCACTCCGTAAAGTTGAAGTGGCCTGTTTTTTGAGTCATCAGAAAGCATGGGAAATCGTAGTTCAAACCAATGCGCCAGCGCTGATTTTAGAAGATGATGCAGTCTTAGCTAGTCATGTACCTCAGCTACTTGAAGACATTGAACATCATAATTTTAAAGATATTGATCTGATTAATTTTGAAGTCAGAAGCCGGAAGAAAATTATTTCTAAAACGCCAGTCTATTCTTTTGCAAATAGTCAGACCAACCTGTTCGAGTTGTATCAGGATCGGACAGGTGCAGCAGGCTATATTTTGTATCCCTCCGGTGCTCAAAAATTATTAGATAAGCTTGAAACATCTGCACCCGCCATCGCAGATGGATTTATTTTTAGTCATTATGGTTTAAATAGTTTACAAGCTGAGCCAGCTGCAGTGATTCAAGAAGATCAGCTAGCGGCTTATGGTTTAGTGCCTGAGGAACAGTTTGAGTCGGTGATTGGGCGTTCTGAACATCATAAACCTGTGTATGCATCTGCTGCGGAAAAAAGAAAATTTAAGACTAGACGTCTTGCAGGGCAGTGGGCGATGGCTTGTCGTTATGTGCAAGTGATGTTTAAAGCGCAAAAGCGTTTTATTGCTTTAGATAAAAACAAATTCAAACAGGTTTAATTGCCAATGAAAAAGAAAGTAATTCTTGCAATTTTTACTCTGCAAGGGAATGGAGCTGAGCGCTTTGCATTAACCCTTGCCAAAGGCATTAATGATGCGGGGTATGAAGCTCATATTATTTATTTTAAAGATATTATTGATTTGCCGATTCCTGAAGGTGTAAAAACACACTTTTTTAATTACCAAAAATTCCGTGCTATTCCTAAATTTATGCGGGCAAATATTGCAGCTAAAGCATTTGATAAATTTATTCTAAACGAGATTGGTACTCCTGATCTGGTTCTCTCAAATTTATTCCCTGTAGATTTTGTTTTGTGCAAAAGTAAGCTGCCAAATGTACATCTAGTTATTCATAATACAACTAGTCAGGAATATGCTGGTCGTTTAGATAATAAAATGATGAAACAGCTCAAAAAGGTTTATTTAGCCAAGCCTTGTGTTGGGGTGAGTCAAGGTGTGACGGATGATTTTAAAGCGCTGTTTCAGACAGAAAACATTACCACCATTTATAATCCAATTGATGTAGCCCAGGTGCTTGCAACAGCAGATGAATATCATCCTGAGCTGCAAGGTGATTATATTGTGAACGTGGGCAAGTTTAAGCCACAAAAGCGTCAGGATATTTTGATTCGTGCTTATGCACAGGCAAATGTAAAAGAAAAATTAGTGCTTGTGGGGACAGGGGAGCTTTTGCCGAACTGTCAGCAATTAGTCAAAGAACTGCACATTGAAGATCGTGTGATATTTACCGGCTTTAAAAAGAACCCTTATCCTTATATGAAGCATGCCAAATTGATGGTGCTTTCATCCGATTTTGAAGGATTGGGGCTTGTTATTTTGGAAGCGTTGGCTTTGGGGACACCTGTGATCAGCACAGATTGTCCATCAGGGCCGAGTGAAATTTTAGCTGCAGAGGATTTAGTTGCAGTCGGTGATGTTGCTGCCTTAGCAGATAAAATGGTGACCACTTTACAACAAACAGAACAACGTCAAATCCAGCTTGATCAACGTTTTTTACCCGATACTGCCGTGCGTCAATATTTAGATTTGATTGTTTAAGCTCAATTATCGCTGATACGGTCGTCCTAAGCGTTTTTTAATGGAGCGTACCAGACGACTCATGAATTTGGATAGGTAAAAACCATACAGGCCGAAAGCTAAACAGTGATATAACATCCGGTTGTGTTCATTTTGAATCAAATCACTAGCTTGGGGTAATTGTTGGATAGCACCTGCAAATTTGCTCCAATTGTGTTTTGCGCACTGTTTATTTTTAAATTTAGTGCTTTGATATATATAAATATAAAAGAAATGCATTAATGGAATGATGAAAATTACCTGTGCTTTGGTCTTTTCAATCAAGGTTGGGATGAGTTGCTCAAGGCATTGCAGTGATCGATCAATATTGGACGCATTTTTGCAATTGGTGGCACTGCTGGCACGTATACGGTAGCCATATAAAGCGGCTTGGATTGTATAGAAAGAGCGGGCTTGCATGATGACATCTGGAATCGTGGCTGCATCTTCATAATGACTGAGTTTAGGAAATTCGATGCCTTGAAAAAGTGAGGCTTTATAGAGGTGAATGCCTGAAAACCAACGGTTTACATTAAAAATATCAATCAGTGTCTGCTGATGCTGCTGCGTTTGATCAAGGACCTGCTGAGGAATAAATGGATGTGAGATTGGCGTGAGATCTTCAGAGAGACTTTGATAGCCAAAACTGATGACATCGGCATCACTTGCAATCGCTCGCTGAATTTCTTGTGCATAAGCCGGCAACAGCACATCATCTGAATCCAAAAACGTGAGATACTTGCCTTGCGCATGTCTAATACCTAAATTTCTAGCAGCAGCCACCCCAGCATTTTGCTGCTGGAGAATTTTAATATTTTTGATGTGTGTTTGTGGCTGTTGCTTCAGGTATGTGCTGAGGACATCGATCGAATGATCCGTTGAACCATCATCAACACAAATCACTTCAATGTCATCGGTTAATTGAGCAATGACACTTTGAATACAATCAAGGATATACTGCTCAACATTATAAATAGGAATGATGATGGTTAAGTTAAACATGTGAACAGTGATCATCCTGAATCAGACTTAAGAATTTCCCGACCATATTTTCATTACTAAGCAATGTTTTATCAAAATTTAAAGCGGGGTATTGGGCGAGATTCTGATCTATTTTTTCAGCTAATGCATCTATATTTTGTGGCTGAACGAGATTATCTTTTAAATTTGCAATACTTAATTGATGATCAATTGCATCACTGACGTAATAAGCCACTACGGGTACATCCAAATACAGTGCTTCTGAAATAACAAGACCGTAGCCTTCACTTTGTGAACTGGAAATCAGCAAGCGGCTTTGTTGGATATATGCATATGGGTGATTGACCCAACCCAAAAACTCAACACGATCTTCAATCTCTAGTTGTTTGCATAACGCCTGTAAATCTGTTTTTAACTCTCCATCGCCAATAATCAGCATATTTTTTGCTGTCTTAGATTGGGCAAATGCCCGGATGGCATGATCTGGCTGTTTTTCATGACTTAAACGTCCGACAAATACACAGTCCCAATGTTTTTGAGGGGCGGCTAATTTATGTTGATCAATCTGTGTGATATCAATGCCATTATAAATCGTTGTCAATTGTGCATTAGGTAACAGTCGTTGATAGTCTTTTTCCAAGTCTTGATTGACGGTGATGATCTTTTTGCCATCAAATAGCCGAATAAAATATTTTTTCTCCAAATAGTAGCGTCGATATTCTTTATACCATCGAAACAAATTTGCGGTGGGTTGTCTGTAAGGTTTAAAAATTTCACCATGTATCCATAGCCAAACATTGCCGTGAATGACATGGGAAAGACAAAATGCAAATGCATGAGAAAGAAGAATAAGATCAGGTTTTTGCGCAGCAATGATTATTTTTATTTTTTCGACATCAGCATCCGGTAAGGTGCGCTTTCTTAATAATTTGCCTGTATAAAGGGATGCGTCAAAGTCTGGGCAAATCAGGGTCAAGGCATCAGGAATATCCATCTTTATATCGTTTGGATTTAATGGAACAATTGTGACTTGATGACCTTGTTTGGTTAAATGAATAGCTGTATCAAGAAGAATCTTTTCTGCACCACCACCTTTTAAGTGGTCAACGATACACAGAATTCGATAGGGGCGAGATGCATTTTTCATCATAATCGACCAAAGCAGAAGATGGGTGTTTTATGTTATTTGTAAAGATTAGAGGGTGTGCCTTCTAAATTGCGAAAGCGCTTATAACTCCATAAATACTGCTCAGGAGCGACATGAATCATGCGTTCCATTTCTTTATTCAGCGTATCGACTGAAAGCTGTAAGTCTTTGGCATTAATTTCTGCCGATAAAGTCTGCACATGCAGCTCAAAGCCACTTAAATCTTCACGGCGTAAACAGCTTAAACCAATCACTGAACACTGGGTCTTGGCTGCCAGTTTAGAGAGCAAGGTAGAGGAAAGTGCATTCTGACCAAAGAAAGGTGAATAAATGCCACCCGACTCTTTAGGCACATGATCTGGTAAAATCGCGGCAAATCCACCTTGTTTCAAATGTTTAAATAAGGCACGTACCCCCGTTTCATCGGTGGGTACCAGTGTGGCATTAAGGCGCTGCCGTGCTTCCAGCATAAACCGGTTTACATCCGGATTTTTGCTCGGTTTATACATAATGACCGGTGCAGTATGTAAATTCACCCAGGCATTCATCAATTCCCAGGTGCCAAAATGCGGCACCACTGCCAAGGTCCCATTCGGGTTTTGCAGGGCGTCTAAAAAAATATCTTCTCCATGCACGACCTTGATCTGTTCAAGGGCAAACTCCGGCGCAGAACCCCAAATCTTGACCGATTCTGCATAGGTCATACATTGGCTTTTCAGGCTGCGCCGCGTGAGTTGCTCCCGTTCTGATTCAGATAACTCTGGATAAGCAGACTTTAAATTAATTTCGGTCACACGTCGGGCAGAAGAATTGCTCACATACAGCAACCAGCCCACAGATCGGGCAGTGACCTGAATCAAACGCAGGGGGAGTTTGGAGAAATTTTTAAGAAGGGAATACATGAATCAAGCAAGGGTCCGCGCAATTATGGTCGATCTGCATTGCCTTTTAAGACCATATAAATCAGTCCGACAAAAATCAGCAAGGCGCCGATAATACTACTCAGGCTGAAATACACAATACGGTCATTGGTATCAAGCGCAAACAGGTTATTCGCCAAGATATAACGCATGAACAGCCATTGTACAATCGAAAAGACAATGAGCATGATGCCACGGTTACGTACTGCAGGACGCATTGCCATTGCTGAATCACCTAAGAATGAAAACTGCAGTTATTATGCCATTGCTCGGCAGTGATCTCAATGTAATAAAAAAGCCCCGCAAGTGCAGGGCTTCTTTAGAATGACAAGCTATTATTCTTGAGATTCCGCTTTTGGTTTTTCACGTAAGCGAATACCCAAATCACGCAGTTGAGTAGCTTCAACTGGTGCTGGTGCTTGAGTCAATGGACATTCAGCAGTCTTGGTTTTCGGGAATGCAATCACATCACGAATAGACGCACCGCCGGTCATCAGCATCACTAAACGGTCCAGACCGAATGCTAGACCACCGTGTGGAGGCGCACCGTAACGTAAAGCATTTAGTAAGAAGCTGAATTTCTCTTCAGCTTCTTCTTCACCAATACCTAAAGCTTCAAAGATGGCTTTTTGCATTTCCAGGTTGTGAATACGCAGTGAACCACCACCGATTTCAGTGCCGTTCAATACCATATCGTAAGCGACAGACAGCGCAGCACCCGGGTTGTTCTTCACGTCTTCAACGCTTGATTTTGGCAGCGTGAATGGGTGATGCACAGAAGTCCATTTGCCATCATCAGTTTCTTCGAACATTGGGAAGTCAACTACCCAAAGCGGAGCCCATTCGCACGTCGAAAGATTCATGTCGTGACCAATCTTGACACGAAGCGCGCCCATCGCATCGTTTACAACTTTGGCTTTATCTGCACCGAAGAAGACGATGTCACCATTTTCAGCACCAACGCGTTTTAAGAGATCCAGCACGATTGGCTCGATGAATTTCACGATTGGCGATTGCAGGCCTTCGATACCTTTTTCAAGTTCGTTCACCTTGATATACGCCAGACCTTTAGCACCGTAGATGCCCACGAATTTGGTGTATTCATCAATTGCACTACGTGGCAGTGAGCCAGCACCCGGAACGCGAAGTGCCACAATACGTCCTTTTGGATCTTTGGCAGGGCCAGCGAATACCTTGAACTCAACGTCTTGCATTAAATCTGCAACATCAATCAGTTTCAACGGAATACGCAGGTCCGGTTTGTCCGATGCATAGTCACGCATCGCATCGGCATAGGTCATACGCGGGAATTTTTCGAATTCAACGTTCAGAAGTTCTTTGAACATCTTCACGGTCAAACGTTCCATCAGATCCATGATGTCATCATCGCTCATGAACGATGTTTCAACGTCGATCTGGGTAAATTCTGGCTGACGGTCCGCACGTAAGTCTTCGTCACGGAAACATTTGGCGATTTGGTAATAACGGTCAATACCACCTACCATCAATAACTGTTTGAACAGCTGTGGTGATTGTGGCAGTGCGTAGAAGCTACCGTTAGACACACGACTTGGAACCAGGTAGTCACGTGCACCTTCAGGCGTTGCGCGAGTCAAAATTGGGGTTTCAACGTCTAGGAAACCGTTGTCTTCGAAGTAGTTACGAATCAGGTTGGTCAGTTTAGAACGGAAACGTAAGCGCTCTAACATTTCTGGACGACGGATGTCCAGGAAGCGGTATTTCAGACGGATTTCTTCAGAAATATTGGTGTTTTCATCATTCAGTGGGAATGGCGGCGTTTCAGATTGAGCCAGCACTTCAATTTCTTTGCCCAATACTTCAATCTGGCCACTGACCATATTGGCATTTTCAGTACCCGCATAACGGCGGCGTACACGGCCTGTAATTTTTAATACGAATTCAGAACGAGCTTTATCTGCTGTGGCAAACGCTTCTGGGGTATCCGGGTCGATAACCACTTGTACCAGACCATCACGGTCACGCATATCCAGGAAGATCACCCCACCGTGGTCACGGCGACGATGTACCCAACCACACAAGGTTACGGTTTGGTCGATTTGAGCTTCGGTTAAAGAACCGCAGTAATGAGTTCGCATCATAGCGTAAAAAATCCAACTATATGGGTTAATGACAGCGCATACGTAAACAGCGTACCGCTTGAAGTGAATGTTGGATTATGCCTCTTTGCAGGTTTTGTCACAAGAACTAGCGTGAAAAACCCGGCAATTTCCTGTTATTTCGAGTTAACCGAACTCATGATTGCGGTCCAGAATCTGGAATAAAATACAGCCCGTGGTTAAAATGATTAAGGCACCCTGACTAAACTCATTAAAAGCCCGGCCCAGAAAATAATAACGATGGCTATACCAGAGTTCATCACTGAAATAGCGGGCATAATCCCAGACCGAATAAGCACCTAGCAAAATGGCCAGGCCAATCAGGATCGCTGCCGCTTGTTTGACCCGTCGGCTCACTGGCCAATGCTGACGATAGCGCTGATAATAACGCCAGCACATCCACAGCAAAAACGGCAGGGCCAGAAGCGAACTGCCAATCTGCAAAATAAAATGTAGTGGATAGGTCTGGGAAAACCAGGACACCGGCTGGCTTAAAAGGTCATGAAAGGCAAAAGTGCGAAAGTCGACGTGAGTTAAACCATCCCAAATTAAATGGGTGGCATTGCCCAGCAATAGCCCGAGGACTACCGCAAGCAAAAAACCAAGGGCCGACTTGAACGAGTCCAGATTGAGCTCATGTTGTATGCCTAGCGCCCGATACAGCACCGGACGATAAATCAGATACCACGCCGCACAAAAAGCCAGACCCAGCCATAAATTTGGATGAACAATTGAACTCCATAAATGATTCAAGCCGCCCTGATCGGTGGTAAATAAACGGCTTAAATCGGGCAGCATACAGCCAATAGCGAGGGCCGCAATGGGAAGACGATGACCTGTCAGCTGGGCAATGGGGGGTGCTAAAACTGCATGAGATAAGGTAAAGGGCATACAGGCGTAGACAATAAAAACGGAAAAATCCGCGAGGCCCTATAGCTTAACCAAGCAAAGATGAATTTTATGTTTTTTATTGCAAAACAGTTGGAATGTTATATTATAACATTATTCAAATTTGTTACTCTGAGCCTGAGTCATGTCCTTCCATAAGAATTTAATAACACTGTCTATTTTTGCTGTTGTGGCCCCTGTGGTTTTTGCAGATGAGGCGAATCTATCCAATGCACAGCAACTTGAAACCATCCAGCTAAAAGCCCATCCTTTGGTTCAGACTGCAGCAGACTTTGCGGTAGCAGATCAGGTGGTGGAACAGAAAGTATTGGCGGAACGCCCAACAACCATTGGTGATGCACTGGCTGATGAACTGGGTGTATATTCAAATCAGTACGGCACAGGTTCAAGCCGTCCCGTGATTCGTGGTCAAGATGGCCCGCGTGTCAGAGTCTTACAACACGCATCTGAAACTGCCGATGTATCGACTTTATCTCCAGACCATACGGTTACGGTAGATCCAATTCTGGCAAAACAGGTTGAAGTGATTCGCGGTCCATCGACTTTACTCTATGGTGCTGGTACCGTCGGTGGTTTGGTCAATGTAACCGATCAGAAAATTCCAACCCAAATCCCAGCAGATGGCTTAGAGGGCACCGTCGGCGTGCGCTATAACTCGGGTAGCGATGAGAAGCTGGCCAGTGCGGGGGTAACAGCAGCAATTGGTGACAACTTTGCCTTACGTGTAGAAGGCTCCAAACGTAAAGCAAATAACTATATTGCCCCAGATTACTGGGTAGAACATCATAATGATGAAGCTGGCCATGAAGATCATGATCATGGACATGATGCTGAAGAAGAACATGAAACACATTTTGATAAAGCCCGTCGTGTAGACAATACCTTTGCAGAAGGGCAAACTGTGAATATTGGCGGCTCATGGATTCATGACCGTGGTTTTGTCGGGGTGTCTTATAGCAACCGTCAGGACAAATACGGTTTACCAGGGCATAGTCATGAATATCATGACTGCCATCCTCATGGTAATGAAATTCATTGCGGCGGACATGGCGTTTCAGCTCCAGATGAGGATGGGGGCGAACATGCTCATGGTGGTCCATGGGTCGATCTGGAATCACACCGTTATGATGTCCGTACAGAACTGGATCAGCCATTTGCCGGTTTTGACAAGTTACGTGCCCATGCCAGCTATACCGATTATGAACATGACGAGCTGGAAGAAAGTGAAGTTATCAGTAATTTTAAAAGCAAAGGCTATGATGCCCGTTTAGAGTTGGTTCATAAACCAGTCGCGGGTTGGGAAGGGGTCTTTGGTACCCAATATAGCCAACAGAAAATTAATCTTGCGGGTGGTGCGGAAGAACATGATGGGCATTCTCATAGTGGCGTGCTGATGGCAGACACCAAGACCGAAAAATATAGCCTGTTCGGTTTAGAACATAAGCAGTTTGGTGATGTGCATGTGGAATTGGGTGCACGTGTAGAACATCAAAAAATTGATGTAGATTCAACTCAAAAAGACTATTCGGATACCGGTGTGTCAGGTTCAGCAGCAGCCAATTGGGAATTTGCTCCAAACTATAAGCTTTCTGCGGTTGGCTCGCATCAGCAACGTTTACCACTGGCACAAGAGTTGTATGCGGACGGTATTCACTTTGCCACCAATACCTATGAGCGTGGAAATGAGGATCTGGATGTTGAGAAGTCAAATAACCTTGAGTTAGGTCTGCATTATGAAGGTGAAAAACTCGACTATCATGTGCATGTTTATCACAACTGGTTTGATAACTATATTTATGGCTCAACAACCGACAGCGAAGGAACATTCCGTCTAGTTGATTATAAACAAGACAAAGCCCGTTTCTACGGTACAGAAGCGCAGTTAGGCTATGCCATTAACGATGCTTATAAAGTCAGCCTGTTTGGTGACTATGTGCGTGGCAAAATTGATGGTGAAAACGCACCGCGTGTACCAGCAGGCCGTTTAGGTACCAAAGTAGAAGCCGATTTTGCTGACGGCTGGTCAGGTCTGGCAGAGTACTATCATGTCTTTAAACAGGACCAGATTGCCAGCTATGAACAGGAAACCCAAGGCTATAACATGGTCAATGTCGGTCTGGCGTATGCAGGTGCCATGGCGAATAACCAGGACTACCGCGTGTTCTTTAAAGCCAATAACCTGCTGGATGATCAGGTTTATTCACATACCTCATTCCTGTCCAATATTCCGCAAGTGGGCCGTAATTTTACCGTTGGTTTAGAATATAACTTCTAAGCAGAACTTAAATTTATTGCCAAAATCAAGAGGATGTCACGGAAATCCTCTTGAAAAAAGCCTGAAGAAAACCTAGCCTGAGCTGATTGGGTTAGGTTTTTTCTTATGCGTATCTTTCAACGAATTCACAATAAACTGAACTGGTCACCACGGCGTTATCTGGGCGTGATGATGGGCCTGCTGGCGTTAAGCTATTTATCCTCGGCACTGTATCATACCTATAAGCCCTTACCGGATGGTTTGAATTATGCGGGACCACTACGTCATGCCGAAGTCAAATTTCTGGCCGATCAGACCTATCTGGATGCACAGGGCCAGCAGCATTATGATCATCAGATTTTTAATGAAATGCTGCGCCTGATTGATGAAGCACAAAGCTTAATTGTGCTGGATATGTTTCTATTTAATCCGCAAACCGGAGCATCACAGGCCCAGCATCAACCGCTCAGTCAGCAATTGACCGATGCACTGATTCAAAAACGCCGTACCCAGCCGGATATTGAAATCAAGCTGATTACCGATCCGATTAACTCGGTTTATGGCGGGCTTGCGCCAGAGCATTATCGGCAACTGCGCCAGGCCGGAATTGATGTGATTGAAACCAATTTAACCCCGCTACGCGCTTCCAATCCGATGTGGTCCGGGTTCTGGTACATCTGCTGTCAGGGCATCCGCAATAATCCGGATGCCGGCTGGCTGGCCAATCCGTTTGGTGAGGGCAAAATCACCCTGCGTAGTT
Source organism: Acinetobacter sp. YH12132 (assembly GCF_013418645.1). Taxonomy (NCBI): domain Bacteria; kingdom Pseudomonadati; phylum Pseudomonadota; class Gammaproteobacteria; order Moraxellales; family Moraxellaceae; genus Acinetobacter; species Acinetobacter sp. YH12132. The sequence goes on along the minus strand of NZ_VPBR01000003.1, from coordinate 41,852 downwards.
ATTCCGAGCTGCTGAATTTTAAGGCTAATCACCGTAAAACCATTGTGGTTGATACCTCGGACGGCTGGGAAGCTCTGGTGACCTCAATGAATCCGCATGATGCCAGTTCCCATCACTCCAATGTGGCGCTGGTGGTCAAAGGCAACACCGCGGTAGATATTCTGAAAACCGAGCAGTCGGTGGCGCTCATGTCCGGCAGCAATATTCCCGGGGTGATTGTCGGTGAGTTTCAGGCCGCTGCTACTGAACCTCAGGTGCAGGTACTAACTGAAAAAGCCATTTATGATGCGACCTTAAACCTGATCAATAGCGCTAAAGCCAATGAACAGATTGATCTGGTGATGTTCTATCTGTCCGAGCGCCAGATTATCAAAAGCCTGCTTGCAGCCCATGAGCGTGGGGTGAAATTGCGGGTGCTGCTGGATGCCAATAAAGATGCGTTTGGTCTGGAAAAAAATGGTGTACCGAACCGGCCAGTGGCAGCAGAATTACATCAGGCTGGTATTCCACTGCGCTGGTGTAATACCCAAGGCGAGCAATGTCATAGCAAAATGCTGATCAAGCGCAATGCCCAGCAACAGGAGATGATTTTAGGTTCGGCCAATTTCACCGCGCGGAATTTAAAAAATTATAATCTGGAAACCAATTTACGCGTGTTAGGCCCGGCTCAAGCACCGGTATTTCAAGATGCCCAGCAGTATTTTGATACCGCCTGGTCAAACTTAAATGGCCGTCAGATGAGCGTGGATTATGCCCAGTATGCCGATGAATCGACGCTGAAATATGGGCTGTATCGTTTAATGGAATGGAGTGGCTGGTCGACGTTCTAATCTCCCTTATTCCACGCTTCTGTTTGGGAGCCGTGGCTTCTGCTTATAAGAGAGCTGGAAGAATGAGTTTTCTTCCACCTTGTAGAGAGGGTTAAGGAGGATGTAGTGGTCAACAAATATTGGACACAGTTTTAAGTTTTTGTTCAGCCTCATAAGGGCTGATCCCTTGATTAAAATGATGTGGTCGGATGCGGTTGTAGTACTGCATTAAATAAAAACCAATGTCTGCTTTAGTGATAGTAACTTGAACGCAGAATACCAAAGGCACGACAGACCAACTCAACAGGACGTAACTTTCTTAACTGGTCTATCAGTGCATATGTTTGAACTCGTCTGACATTAAGAGAGCTGTAGCCTTTTTTAGAATCATCTTCTCCTGTTCGAGCTGATAAATACGGGCTTCAAGTTCTTGTATCTTGCGCTGTTCAGGAGTTAAAGCATTTACTACTGGAGTTTGTCCGCTACGTTCGAGTTGAAGCTGGTCAACCCAGCGTCTCATAGCAGTTTGACCAACATCTAAAGCGCGGCAAGCCTGTAAGATAGAATAGCCCTGATCGAGTACAAGGCTAGCAGCTTCAACTTTAAACTCTGGAGTAAATGTACGTCTTGGTTTCATAAGCACCTCATTGGTGAATCTATTATCACCTAATTTGGTGTCCAACTTTATTAAACCACTACAGGAGCAATTTCCTTTTTCTTACAAGGGGAGTTAGGAACAATAGCTTTTTCTCCTCCTCGTAAGAGAAGGTTAGGGAGACACGCTTTCCTTAACCTTCTAGGAGAGAGTCAGGGAGAGGTCAAGATTAAGGTTTAACGCTTAGTTTGGCCCCGGATTCGGTGGTACCAGTTCATCCAGATCTTTATCAGACAGCTCATCCAGCTCGCTCAGGTCGGTTTTAATTTTCCACTGGCTTTCATCCTCAACTGGATTCGGCAAACGCGCTTCCAGCCAGTCGCAGACCACATCGGGCGGGAAATCGGCATGGTTACACTGGATTACCCAAGACAGGAAATCTTTGGCTTCACCATTCATATAAGGTGGTGGCGATACCGGTAAAAACTGCGTTGGCAAACGTTCATTCTTGGAAATATAGTTCAGCACATGACCCAGTTCCTGTACGGTTTGCCAGGCCAGTGGGTGTGCTACATTAATCTGAAATTTAAACCACCATGCCTGAGCACCATCTGTGCCATAGGCATCGATCAAGTTTTTTTGAACACTGGGTACTTTGCAGAAATATTCATAAAGACGATCAAAACTTAAATCAGACACAAGCATGAACCTAGTATGAAAAAAAGCGAGTGTAGCATAAAAGTAGGCCATTATTTTCACTGAGAAATACGGCCGATCTACCGCCATTCATCTAAAAAACTTGTATAAAGCATGCATGTTCATTTTTTATCCTTAATCCTGTTTTATAGTAAAATCAATAGGCTGATGTTTGGGAGTCGGGTAGTGAAAAGAATACAAGCAGGTTTATGGTTAGGCATTGGATTGTCTGCCATCTCGACATTATCGCTGGCCGATACCAATCGCTGGGCCAGTTATCAGGGTGTGGAGCGTAAATCGCATGTGCAGCATTATCCACAGCATCGCCCGTCTTATCCGCAGCACAGGCCGCCACAATATTATCCACCACGTCCGCATTGGGACCATCAACCGGTACGTCCGGGCATTAGTATTCAATATCAGGCGCCCACCACCATTTACCAGAATTCGCAAAGTTATAGTTGGGTCAATGGTGATCCGAATGTAGCCCGGATTGAAAGCAGCACGCAGACCATCATTACTGACTGGCGCCGTTTAGGTTTGCCGGCTCCGCCAAATGGCAGCTACTGGATTTATGAAAATGGTCGTTATATTTTGGTGCCAAACCGTTAGATCATCCGGAGCGCTCCAGCGCTAAGGAAAACTATTTGAACCAAACTGATGATCTGGTGAATCTTCACTCAAAAATCAGCGCGCCGTAGTGGTATCCAGGCGCGCTTTTTGTTCTTCAGATTTGAATGATGGATGTGATTTTGGTGTTTAGGCCAGTTCATCATCTTCCGGGCGTGGGGTCTTGCCTTGTGGCAACGGTTTTTCACTGTGTTTATCCCGAATTACCGATGGATAATTCCAGGAGGCAAAACGTACCACCAGAATCGCAAAGGCTAGAATCAGAATCGAACCGGTAATAATTACTAGGTCAATATCCGCTTTATGGTCGTGCTGGATATCGGAAATCAGCAGCCGGGTCAGGGCGGTAATGGCAATATAAATCAGGAAGCGTACTGGCATGTGGTTGGTTTTAAAGTAAATACCAACCATGGCGCCGAGTTCCAGATAAATGAACAGCAGTAAAATATCATCAATCGTGGCATATTGTTTGACGGTCAGAATATCGACCACGGTATGGCCGGCCGACCAGATCACCATACAGCCAATTACGAACAGGGCAATATAGTGAAAACTTTCAACGGCCAGATTACCCAACCGGTCGAGGAGGGTTTCTATTTTTTCTACTTTGGGATGCTGTGCTGTCATATGCTCCTCCTGATTCTGCTGAATGAATAAGAAAAACTCATGCAAAAACTGTGCACAACTACAGGAAAAGTGGTGTAAAAACAGCAGGAAAACATGGATGCTATAAAAAAACGCCTGACAGTGCAGGCGTTTTTGAGAGATAAAAAGCTTAAGCCTGATGAGTGAAATAATCTTCCGAGAATTTCATGATCACATCAGAACCGGCTTTGATACGGGTAATTCGCATTTCCAGTTCTGGCAGAATGCGTTGTACAAAGTACAGACCCAGCGCCAGTTTGTTCTGATAGAACTCACCCTGTTTGGCCTGCGCTGCTTGGGCAATACGGGCAAACATATAGGCAAAGCTGAGCAGACCAACCGCGTGTAAATAATCGACCGCTGCTGCATTCGGGAATTCTGCATTTTCAGACGCCGCATTCAGAATGTATTGCGTTACCGATTCGACTTCTGTAGCTGCATCTAAGGTCGCATCTTTAATGAAGTTCAGATCGGCATCTAACTGGTTGGCAAAGTCACGGATTTCAGCAATATATTCTGTAATATAGGCGCCCTGACATTTAATGGTTTTACGGCCAATTAAATCTTGTGACTGGACGCCATTGGTACCTTCATAAATTTGCGCAATACGTAAATCACGTACACATTGCTCCATGCCCCATTCACGGATATAGCCATGACCACCGAAGCACATTTGCGCATCCAGTGTTGCCTGGAAAGCGGTATCGGTTAAATAGGCTTTGGCAATAGGCGTTAGCAGCGCCACACGGTCATTGGCTTTTTTCACCGCGTCTGCATCAGTCGAGAATTTGGTGATGTCCAGCTGTTGGCCGACATAGACTGCAAAGGCACGTGATGCTTCGTTGTTGGCACGCACATTCAAGAGCATACGACGTACATCGCCATGTACTAAAATGCTGTCAGCCGGTTTGTTTGGTGATTGTACACCTGAAGCGCTGCGGCCCTGTAAACGGTCAGTCGCATATTGTGCTGCATTCTGGTAAGCAAATTCAGAGGCGCCTAAACCCTGAATACCCATTGACAGACGTTCATAGTTCATCATCACGAACATGGCTGCCAGGCCTTCGTTTTCTTTACCGACCAGATAGCCTTTGGCACCATCAAAGTTCATGACACACGTGGCAGAGGCTTTAATCCCCATTTTGTGTTCGATAGAGCCTGGGCCAACCGGGTTACGTTCACCGAGTGAACCATCGGCATTGACCAGGAATTTCGGTACGATAAACAGCGAAATACCGCGTGAACCGGCAGGTGCATCTGGGGTTTTGGCCAGTACCAGGTGAATGATGTTTTCAGCCAGGTCATGATCACCACCGGTAATAAAGATTTTGGTCCCGGTAATGTTATAGCTGCCATCTTCGTTGCGTTCCGCTTTGGTTTTAATAATCCCCAAATCGGTACCGGCATGTGGTTCAGTCAGACACATGGTGCCAGACCATTCACCTGAATAAATTTTTGGTAAATAGGTTTCTTTCTGTTCCTGAGAAGCATAGCTGCTCAGTGCCATGCCCGCACCGACTGACAGCAGTGGATACAGCATGAATGACGGGTTGGTGGCAAAAATCATTTCATCTGACAGAACGGTCAGCATTTTTGGCATGCCTTGACCGCCCCATTCTTCATCGGCACCCAGGCCAATCCAGCCGCCTTCAGCATATTGCTTGAATGCTTCTTTAAAACCGGCCGGGGTAGTTACGCTGCCATTGTTATATTGGGCACCTTCTTCATCACCAGTACGGTTTAAGGGCAGGGTAACGTTCTGGGTAAATTTGGCCATTTCTTCAAGAATGGCTTCTGCGGTTGCAGCATCGAGGTGGGCGAGATTTTCGTTATTTTGCCAGAATTGTTCTGCTTGGAAGACATCATTCAGGATGAATTTCATATCGGCAAGCGGTGCGTTATAAATTGGCATAGTTCATTTCACCTGTTTCTTGTTTATTCATAGTGATCAGGTCAGTCTAAACGATGAGATTTCAATTGATTAGACGACGAAAGGTTAATATAGCGTGATAAATAGAGAAAAAGGACCGCCAACAGCTGGCCGTCCTTTTTACATCCATTACAAGTTACTACACATCACGTGCATTAGAAGGCGAAGTGTTCAGCATCAAGCGCCATCAATGGATCCAGGCCAGTCGCAATCACGTCAACATGTGAGCGTACACGTGGCAGGATCTTCTTGAAGTAGAAGCGTGCAGTGGTCACTTTGGCATTATAGAAGTCGACATCGGTAGTACCTGCAGCCAAGGCTTCTTGTGCAACCAGTGCCATACGTGCCCAGAGGTAAGCCAGCGTCACATAGCCAGAGAAGTAGAGGTAATCGACTGCTGCAGCACCGACTTCTTCAGGGTTTTGCATCGCACGCATACCAATTTGCATGGTCAGGTCGCCCCATTCTTTGTTCAGCGCGGCCAGCGGTTCAACAAACTCTTTCATGCCGGCATTGTCTTTGTTGGCTTCTGCGAATTTGTGAATGATCTTGGTGAAGTCTTTCAGCATCGCGCCTTGCGTACCCAGAACCTTACGGCCAAGCAGGTCAAGTGCCTGAATTTCAGTAGTACCTTCGTACAGGCAAGAAATACGCGTATCACGTACAATCTGCTCCATACCGTGCTCGGAAATAAAGCCGTGACCACCAAACACCTGTACACCGTGTTTTGCAGCTTCTGAACCGGTTTCGGTCAGGAAGGCTTTGGCAATTGGTGTCAATAAAGACAGGATGTTGTCGGCAAATTTACGGTCTTCTTCCTCAGCAGCCTGCTCAACCACATCTGCATATTGAGCCAATAAGTAAACCAGCGCACGGCCACCTTCAGCAAATGCTTTTTGGGTCAACAGCATATTACGTACTGCTGGATGCACAATAATCGGATCGGCTTCTTTTTCTGGCGCTTTCGGACCAGACAGTGAACGCATGGCCAGACGGTCTTTTGCATACGCCAAAGCGCCCTGGAATGAAGATTCAGATGCAGACAGACCTTGTACTGCAGTACCGATACGCGCCGTGTTCATGAAAGTGAACATACAGTTCAGACCACGGTTTTCAGGTCCAATCAAGTAACCTTTGGCGTTGTCAAAGTTAATCACGCAAGTCGCGTTACCGTGAATCCCCATTTTGTGTTCGATCGAGCCACAACGCACAGCATTACGCTCACCGATTGAACCATCAGCATTCAGGTTGAATTTCGGTACGATGAACAGTGAAATACCTTTGGTGCCTTTCGGTGCACCTGGTAAACGTGCCAGAACGATATGGATGATGTTCTCGGCCATGTCGTGCTCACCAGCAGAGATAAAGATTTTCTCGCCAGAGATCGCATAGCTGCCATCCGCATTTGGTTCCGCTTTGGTACGGATAATGCCGAGGTCAGAACCGGCATGAGATTCGGTCAGACACATGGTTCCGGTCCAGACACCTGATACCAGATTTGGCAGATAGGTATCTTTTTGTTCTTGCGAACCGTGGTGCTCAAGGGTACGTACTGCACCATGAGACAGACCCGGATACATACCCCAAGCCCAGTTTGCGGTACCGACCATTTCAGAAATGGTAATGCCCAGAGAGTTTGGTAAACCCTGACCGCCGTACTGTTCTTCGGCAGATAAAGACGGGAAACCCAGTTCGATATATTTTTGATACGCTTCTTTAAAGCCAGTCGGCGTGGTGACTACACCATCGTTCCAGGTACAGCCTTCGCGGTCGCCCACCTGGTTTAAAGGAGATAATTCATTTTCACAGAAGTCAGCAGCAGCTTCTAAATATTGGTCAACCAACTCACGGCTTACGTTTCCAGAGAATGCAGGGAGTTTTGCATAATGTTCTTCAGTATTTAATAGTTCATGCAAAACAAATTGCATATCACGTAGTGGCGCTTTGTATTGTGGCATATCGGGTTCCTCAATACTGGTTTAACCAGCGGTTATAATCCTAAATCAGTGAGTTCACGCGCCTTCACAGGCGCATCTTGAATGTTTTAATCGTGCAACATCTTCTAATTGGGTACAAGCATTTCAATGGCTTTTCTTGGTGACTGTAAAGTCAAAGATTTTTAACTTGAAATAGCTAAGTGTATTGAGTGTAAACAGATTTATCGGTATAGGAAGTGGACAAATAGTCAAAAACGTAAACAGATATGTCCAATAAAAAAGGCGCACCATGCGCCTTTTTTATTTGCTGACTTCGCTTAAGCCACTTTGGCCGGAATGGTCACAGCGGTATTCGGTTTAAAACGCAGGCTGCATTGACCATTGACCGATTTATCCCCCAGTTTAATCTGGACAGTCTGACCGGCTGTTTTGCCGTTACAGGCATTGGCCATAGCCTGTTGACGGGCCTGACGCTGTGCCAGGCGCTGATCATACTGTTTCACCAGTTCGGCACGTTTGGCATCGGTTAAGGCACCCGTCTGAGCAGCATGCTGTTTAAACTGGCGTACATCGCCACGCATTGGACGATGTTCACGGCTGTGTTTAAGCTGCTGGCGTTCCGGCGTAAATATTAGGGTACAGGTCCCATTCACGGTTTTTTCACCGGCTTTGACCTGAACCACCTGTCCGGCAGCTTTGCCTTCACAGGCCGTTTTGATCTGCTGCATCATCTGGCGGCGTTCAGTACGCAGCTGCTGCCATTGTTCACGCTGTTCCGGGCTTAGGCGTGCATGTTTGCCGTGCATGGAATGAGCCATAGGGCCTTCACGTTCCGGCGTTGCTGTACTATTGGTTGACTGACAGGCTGTCAGTGTTCCGACACTGAGTAAACCCACTGAAACAAGCGCAATTTTTGTCATCGTTTTCATGATTATTGTCTCCACACAGAACCGCGATACAGTTATCTTTAACTGCGACAAGAATAAATAATAAAGATGAAGAAACAATGGAGAGTTTTTTCAAACACTGTTCGCTACAATAGTGAAATAAAAGAAAAATTGAGATGAGTGTTTTGAAAATACGCCGGATTCCAATCGCCCTGCGCCTGTTTTTGACTGTGCTATTGACCGCGCTGGTCATTTCCACGGTCAGCCTGTGGGTGCTGCACTGGAATATGCAACGCAATTTCACCAAATACGTGGCCGATGTCGAAATGCAGAAGCTGGATCATGTGATTCATAATCTGGCCGGTGTGTATGGCGTCTATCATGATTGGGGCAATGCCATTCAGGCACAAATCCTGCAAATTGAAGGGCAGGCCGGCCCGGAAGATTATGACCGCCTGTCGCGCTGGTGGTTGCGCCGTCAGTACGATATTGCCTTGCAGCAGCGTTATTTTGAAGAACATACCTTAATGAATGTGGCACCAACGCTGGCTGAACCAGATCCGCAGAAACGCCAGGCCTCGCAGGAGGAACTAAAATGGCTGGAAATGAATCTGCCTTCCGAGTACCGTCCCTTTGAAGGCCTGAAATTTCCTTTAAGCGCGCAGCAGAATACCACCCGGGTTAATCAGGGCAGTGCCCAGAACCCGCGTCCGAATCAGCCACAATCGGATGGCAAAAAACAGTTTATTTCCATGCCGGACCGTTTGGGTCTTAGCTCGCGTCTGGCTTTATATGATGCCAAACGCCAGTTTGTGGTCGGTGAGCCGGCAGAAGGACAAATGTCGTATCGCCCGATTTTAATGAACAATCAGGTGGTCGGCTATCTGGGTTTAAAACCGGTGCTGGATCAGGATGATGCGCTCAGCATTAATTTCTTTAGCGAACAAAAGCGTTATCTGCTGCTGATTTATGGTCTGTCCTTTATTGCCAGTTTACTGGTGGCCTGGTTATTGGCGACCTATTTTAAAAAGCCGATTCAGCGTCTGCTCAATGGGACCCGTGAACTGACCAAAGGCAATTATCAGTATCAGGTGAAAGTAAACCGTAATGATGAACTCGGTGATTTATCTACAGAGCTGAATCAGCTGGCAGTCATTTTAGATCAACATGAAACCTCACGCCGGCAGTGGGTGGCTGATACCTCACACGAATTAAAAACCCCGCTGGCAGTGTTACAGGCCCAAATTGAGGCTATGCAGGATGGTATCCGTAAAGCCACACCGGAACACTTAGATGCAATGATGCGTCAGGTCAGCAGCCTGAAAAAACTGACTCAGGACCTGGCTGATTTAGCCCAGGCCGAAGCCATGCAGCTGAAATTCTATCTGGCCTCAATCAACCCTTGGCAGGTGATTGAACAGGAAGTCGAGAATTTCCGGCCGAAGTTTGAACAGGCCGAGTTAAGCGTGCGTCTAGAAGGTGAAGCTGTGCCTTTACAATTAGATATAGACCGCTTTAAACAAATTATGGTGAACTTGATTGCGAACAGTATTCGTTATACTGAGGCCGGTGGGCAGGTTCATATTCATAGTGAGCAGACGGCAACAGAATGGAGTGTCTATGTCGATGACAGTCCATTTGGCCTGACCGATGAACAGCTAGCCCGTTTAGGCGAGCGTTTTTACCGGGTGGATGATTCGCGTACGCGGAGCACTGGCGGTACCGGTTTAGGTCTGGCGCTGTCTGCTAAAATTGCGCAGGCCATGGGGGGCCAGCTGAGTTTTGCGCATTCGCCATTGGGTGGCTTGCGCTGCAAACTGACTTTCCCGATTCCGACCAAACAATAAAAGGAAAAGATATTCATGAAACATGTCATGCTGGTTGAAGATGAAGTTGAACTCGCTCAATTGGTCCGCGACTATCTTGAAGCTGCTGGGTTTGAGGTCAGTATGTTTCATGATGGACAAGAAGCCTATAACAGCTTTTTGCAGCGTAAACCGAGCCTGATGATTCTGGATCTGATGGTGCCACGTATGGATGGGCTGACCATTTGCCGTAAAGTACGTGAGCAGTCTGATTTACCCATTATTATGGTTACGGCGCGTACCGAAGAAATTGACCGGGTATTAGGCCTGAATATGGGTGCAGATGACTATATTTGTAAGCCATTTAGTCCGAAAGAACTGGTGGCACGTGTGCAGGCAGTGCTGCGTCGCTTAGACCGCAAGGCTGAACCGGAAACCAATGATTTATTCCGGATGGATAAAGCCCAGCAACGGATCTGGTATCAGCAAAAAGCACTGAACCTGACCCCGACCGAATTTCGTTTACTGGAACTGTTTTTAGAGCATGTTGGGCAGGTTTATTCCCGTGCCCAGTTGCTGGATCATATTAACCCGGACAGTTTTGATGTTGCAGATCGGGTGATTGACAGTCATATCAAAAACCTGCGCCGCAAGATTTCCGAAGCGGCAGAAACCGGTAATCGTCATGAGTGGATTCAGGCAGTCTATGGGGTTGGCTACCGTTTTGAATATCCGGAAGATTAATTTCATGCGGAGTAAAAAAGCGAATAGATATGTGTCTATTCGCTTTTTTTATGAAAGTAGGTTGTACGTTTAGTACCAGAACCATGATCAATCAGCAGACTGATCAAGCATAAGACCAAAATAAAAGGGGGTATTTCTAATATTATAATTTTTAAATGAATTTAATTTTTAACAAGAATATTTTGTAAATTTTAATAAGCCTGAAAATTGAAGTAAATAAAATTCCAGTATAATCCGCAGCCCGCTTTTGGGAATTTTTCTATGCACGTCAATACTGAGCTTGTCGCACGCTTAATTCAGCGCAATATCACCCCCGCGATACACTATTTTGAACAAACCCAGGATAGTTCCCGCCTGGAACATCAGATCAACTTCTGTGTACAGCAGATTATTGTCTGTTTAAATTCCGATACAGTGGCCACCATCAAAGCACTATTGCAGTATTTAATTGCAAAAAGCCAGCACAGCAGTGAACATTCAGGGTGGCGCAAAGCCTTTGAGTTGTTCAATGATAAATATAAAGTTTAATCGCTGATTTTACATACGAGAGACAGGATTAAACTGTGGGCACGATTTATCTCTGTGTTTTTGCCCGAGCTAAACACGCGAGCCTACAGTTTTGAGTAACGCTATACGTTGTCGATCCAGTTTCTTGAGTTTGGACACCACCAACGCATAAGAATTCAGCACTAAATCTTCGATTAAAGCTTCATCCAGCTCTTCATCTTCATACACTGAAATCCAGTGCTGTTTATTCATATGCCAGCCGCTACGAATATACGGATAAATATCACGCAGCATGGCACCATGATCTGGCGCTACTTTTAAATTAATGGCCGCTTGTCCGTGCAGATGAAACTGTAACATAAAGACTTTATCCTGCACTTTAAACACATCACAACCCTCACCAAAAGGCTGGGTCACTGTGACTTCAGGCAGGGTAGTAGCGACTTTTGCCGCAAGTGGATGCAAAGCCATACGCAATTTAGGTTGAAGGGCACTTTGTGGATAATGCTGAAATTATCCACAATTTACCAGGCTAATGTGGATACTTTAAGACGAGCAGCTGACCATCACTTCAGGCACATCGCTTGGCAGCGGCGCTAAATCTTCCGGTTTTTCCAGCGCAGTCTGTCGGGTATAGGGTTGACTGAGCAGGCGAAATAAACGCTCGACTTCAGAAAAATCATCCCGCTCGGCCAGTTCAATTGCTTTTTGCGCCATATGGTTGCGCAGGATGTAATGTGGATTGACGGCGGTCATGGCGGCATCCAGTTCATCGGTATCCTGATGTTCACGAATACGCTCATATTGCGTCAGGAAGGCTTCAAACTGACGGCGGTCCAGGCAGTCATCTTTAATCGTTTCATAGTCTTTATGTTGCAGGCGAATAAAGCTCTGGGTGTAATCCAGCTGCTCGCTTTGCAAGATTCTTAAAAAAGCCATCGCACAGTCAAAGCTGTCTTTATGGAAGCTGGGTAAGCCCATTTTCTGGTTTAAACCATGCTTGTAGTGTTCCAGGAAGGTCGGTTCAAAATGGGCCAGACATTGAGCCAGATCCGTTTTCCATTGCTCTTGGTCATCGTCTGCCGGACAAAGTGGAATCAGGTTGTTCAGCCAGGTCCACAAGTTCCAGTGCCCAATACTCGGCTGCTGCTGATAGGTATAACGTCCCTGATAATCGGAATGGTTGTTGATCCAGTTCGGACGGAAGCGCTCCATAAAACCGTAAGGGCCAAAATCCAGGGTAGAACCGGTGATATTTAAATTATCGGTATTCATCACCCCATGGGCAAAGCCGACCAGCTGCCATTGGGCAATCATCACTGCGGTACGCTGCACCACCTGTGTGGCAAAAGCTAAAACAGGCTGCTCGGCCTTCAGACATTCCGGATAATGCCATTCGATACATTTCTGGGTAAATTCAGGCAGTAAATCTGGCTGATATTGATTGATCCATTCAAAATGCCCCAGCCGAATATGACAGTCCGAGGTACGTAACATCATTGCACCCGGTTCCAGTTTTTCACGCTGTACCCCTTGGGTGGATGAAGTAAATCCCACGGCATTACTGGAAGGTACGCCCAAGGCATTTAAGGCATGACCGGCCAGATATTCACGAATCACCGAGCGTAACACCGCGCGACCATCGCCCATCCGTGAATAAGGGGTAGCACCGGCACCTTTTAAATGCAGATCAATGGTCTGCTGATGCTGGTCAACAATCTGGGCAATCAGTAAACCACGTCCATCACCGAGCTGACCGGCCCATTGCCCGAATTGATGCCCGGCATAAACCATAGCCAATGCCGGAAATTCAGCAAATGTTTTCTGGCCGCTACAGATTTCGACCCACTGTGCTTTGTCTTCATTTGACCATTGCAGTTCATCGGCCAGTGCTGCATTGAAATGCCCGGCTTTGGCGCCTTTTAAAGGCAGCGGTTGTTGCTGGTGATACAGACGGGAAGGCAGGGTAGGATAGCGCGAGTTAAATTGCATTGCAGAACAGCCATTCAGAACAGGCCTTCACTATAACAAACTTGGCTGGAGAAAAGTGTCGTGTTTCCGAATAGAAAAAGCCTCCATCAGGAGGCTTTTTGCAGGGCTTTGGTATTATTGTGAAACCGGATTCTTTTTCAGGTTGCGCATCAGAATGTTCAGGGTTTCCCGATGATGGGTTAGACGCTGTTCCACAAGCTGGAATTCAACTTTCAGCTTGTCATCCATTTGATGGATTTTTTCTGCCACTGCCGATTTCTTGGCCTGAATTTCCTGCTCTTTTAATTTGGCCCAGTCATTCAAGGTGTGGGTAAAGGCTTCATATTCTTGTGCCAGACGCTGTTTGACGCTGCTGATGTCGTCATTGACATTGTGGCCATATACCGCCAGGTCCTGCTCGGCATATTTGAACTTCATCGCCAGTTCCGCTTTTTTAATATTAAAGCTTGGAATACGGCGCAGGTTCTTTGCCAGACCCAGTTTCGAACAGCTCCAGATTAACCATTTGGTCGGGTCATATTGCCACCATTTCACGCCATTACGGTAATCGTACTGGAAGATATGGTGATAGTTATGATAACCCTCGCCCCAGGTGGCAATAGCCAGCCAGAAGTTGTCACGCGCCGTATTTTCGTCGGTATATGGACGTTTGCCCCACATATGACACAGCGAGTTAATAAAGAAGGTCACATGGTGGCTCAGAATCAGACGCATCAAACCGCCTAAAAGTAAAACACCCCAGATGTCGCCCACAGCCCAGCCAATTGGCAGCAAGATGCCAACATGTACCAGAATCACTAAAGGCACATAGTATTTATGCTGGAACATCACCAGTTTGTCATTCAGCAAATCTGGCGCATTTTTATAGTTCGGTTCTGCTGCCGGATAGTCGCGCAGCATCCAGCCTAAATGGGCGTACCAGAAACCGTTATTGATCGAATACGGATCTTTATCGACATCATCGACATGACGGTGATGGGTACGGTGACCTGAGGCCCAGAACAGGATACTGTTCTGTACGGCAAAGGTGCCCATAATCATTAAAATGATTTTCAAAGGTAAAGTGGCTTCATAGGCACGGTGCGCCCATAAACGGTGATAACCTGCTGTAATACCCAAGCTGCTAACGCCAAGTAAAACAAACATGCTGATCCAAGCTGCAAGGCTAAAATCATGGTGGTAAGCATATAACGGGATGGCAATGATTGCGACAATTGGCAAGAACACCAGAGCAAAAACGGCAACCCAGTTAATTGGGGCTTTGGGTAGGGGAGCATTCATCTCCAACAGTACTCCTGAAAGCTGGGGAGGTGTAAAGAAGTGCTTAATCCATTACTTTTTGTATGGAATAAGATTTGAGCATATTAGCATGCGCGTTTCGGCGTCACTAGCATTATTGTACAGATGTATTGTACTAAACAGTAACAGAATAAGATTGAAGCTTCATTGATTTTATCGAAGGCTGCGGCATGATAAAGATAAATCCTTGATCAATGCGAAATCAATCACATGAGATACCGTAAAATTAGTTTAATTTTGCCGTATTTGATCGCGGTGGTTTTCATTACGGCCTGTCAAAGCACACCGCCGTCTTCTACAGCCTCCAAAGTCCAGTCACAGCCACGTGCGGTAAAAGCACCGGCAGCGGTTAAACGCAGTAGCGATGGTCTGCAGGATATTCGCTGGGAAATTCAAACCATTCAGGGGAAAAAGGCACGTTATTTTCATGCCAGCCCGTATTTAATGCTCAATTCCCGTTTTCAGAATCTGCAGGGCAATACCGGCTGTAATTCTCTTTTCGGCCGCTATCAGCTGCAGTTCAGTCAGGGCCGTTTAAGCCTGAACAGCCGTGCCACGCATAATAGTTGTGATCATGCGCTGGCGCAGGAAGCCGACTTGATGGATGTCTTGCAACGGGTCAAACGCTTCCAGTTACAGGGTAAAACCTTATATTTGCTGGATGAGCGCGGGCTAATGCTGATTCAGGCCAATCAACGCTAAATAGAAGTTCAATCAATATAAAATCAGCCTGTAACATGCAGGTTGATTGAGCATCTGTTTCTATTAAATATGCTGCATCATTAGTTTTGGAAAATCGGTAATTAATCCGTTAATGCCTAAATCTTTCAGCTGTTTGGCACGTTCTACTTCATTCACCGTCCAGACACTGACCCCCAGTTGTGCTTGCTGGGTGGCCTGAATCATACGCGGGGTCGCCAGTTCATTCATCCAGCCAATCTGGCAGCAGCCAAAGTGCAATGCCTGTTCAATCGCCTGTTCCTGAATATCTTCTTCAATCAGTAAACCGCGCTTAAAGGTCGATTGCTGCGCCTGTAAGGCCTGATGAATTTTCAGGTCAAAACTGGTAATCACAGCAGAATGTTCAAAGCCTTTGAGCTGCTGGTGCAAGGCCAGGGTCAGCTGTTCAGCCTGTGCCTGGGTTTCTACCGCTTTAATTTCAACTTCAATATGTTCAAAGTTCTGGATTAGGGCCAGGGTCTGGTTTAAATACGGGGTGATTTCAAAATTCGACCAGTTTTTCCAGCCATAGGCCTGATTATAATGATGTAAATCTTGCGTGCTGCATTCATACAGCGGACGGTCCTGACCGGTGGTCCGGATCAAATGATCATCATGCATAATGACCAGTTGATGGTCTTTGAGCTGACGTACGTCAAATTCGACAGCGCGTACGCCTAAATCCTGAATATACTGAAAACCGCCCAGGGTATTTTCCGGGGCTTCGCCGCGGGCACCACGATGTCCAATTATACGCATAACAGGCTCAGCGTTTGGAGAGGAAGTTTCATTGTGAGCCTTTAAGATGACCAGGATGTGACAGCGCTATTGTGCGCTGATCTTAAATTTATACAAGTCAGATCAGCGCATATTTTCATCAATTTTTTCTATGAAAATTACGGCTTTATTCAATCGTTTCGTTAATGTTTTTTTGCCACAGCACTTCAGCGCCACCTTCACTGCGTTGCAGGGTGCGTGAAGCCACAAATAACCAGTCAGATAAACGGTTTAAGAGCTGCAAAGACGTGGCCTGAATATTCTGGTCACGGCTATGCACTGACATCACGCTACGCTCAGCACGGCGGCAGACAGCACGGGCCTGATGGGCATAGCTACACGCCAAGGTGCCGGCAGGCAGAATAAAGTCCTTAAGCATGGGCAGGGTTTCATTCATCCGATCGATGTCGTTTTCCAGAAACTCGATTGATACCGGTTGTACCAGAGTAAAGCCCGGAATGCAGACTTCACCGCCTAAATCAAATAGCCAGTGCTGAATCAGGCTTAAAGATTTATCCCAGCTGGCTTTGTCCTGAATGGTGCTGGCGGCAATCTGTGCGCGCAGTACGCCAATGGTGGCATTCAGTTCATCGACATCGCCGAGTGCAGCAATGCGTAAATCATCTTTGGCAACACGTGAACCATCACCCAGACCGGTGGTGCCTGAGTCGCCAGTACGGGTATAGATTTTACTTAAACGGTGGCCCATAGCTGTTCCTTGAATTTTTAATCATGTGAATATAAAAAGGATCATGCCACAGTCACGACATGATCCTCAAAATTTATATGTCCTTTGGGGCGTTTAGTATTTAACCGTTACGCCGACAGAGGCGAGGCGGCCGCCGTTGATGTAGTAACTACCACTACCATAGGCTGTACGATATTTACTATCACTAACATTTTGAATATTGGTAAATAATTTGATGGCTGGATGAAGTTGGTAATAGCCACTCATATCTACATTGAAATGGCCTGGAATTCTGACATCATCATAAGCACTGTTATCTGAAGATGAGTTCGCTGTTAAAGTGGTAGATAAGCCAAACTGTTCTTCAGCCCATCCTAGGGTAAGGGTTGCTTTCTGGCGTGGTCTACGGCTTAAGTCTTCACCGGTAGTATCATCTTTGGCCCGTACATAATGGTAGCCTGTTTTAATAAAAGCATGTGGGGCTTGCCAATTCAGATACAGTTCACTACCTTCAAAAATTGCACGATCCAGGTTTCTAAAACTGTAGCCTGTCGCTTCTGTGGCATCAATTAGATGATCTACCTGATTTCGATACAGGGTAATGCCTGTTGTCAAGCCATGATTGAGCTGTTGATCTAGGCCAATTTCGAAAGAAAGACTTTCTTCAGGTTTTAAATTCGGATTGCCGGATGAGCTATAAAGTTCGTTTAGGTTTGGTGATCGGAAAGCCGTTCCAACATTGGTATAAAGGCTGGTTTGAGGCAGAAGTTGGTATCGGGCTGCAGCCTGGCCGATAGTATGTGTACCATATTTTTCATGATCTTCAACACGGATACCTACTTGGGTATTCAGTGTATTGGTCTGATATTGATGCTGGAAATAATAGCCCAGTGAATCTAGATCAGTTTCATATTTTTGACCATAAGACAGCACATTACCCTGAATATTTTGATGTTGTGTACCAATTAGAATTTGCTGGGCAGAGTTAAGCTGTAATTTTGCATATAATTCTGCTTCTCGAGTTTGACTGGAAGCAAAGTCAAACTGTCCCATAAAATTAGGATCATTTTGATATAAGTCATCTTGGAACTGGGAAAGGCGAGCATTCAGTTCAAGTTGTGGCTTTAATTTTACATGACCTTTTAGATTAATAATTTCTGTTTCAAAGTCCTGATTATTTAGAGCACCAAAATTATCATATTTAATATTTCCCTCATTTTGCTGATAATCCAGAGAAACAGCATAGTTTTGTTGATCTACACCAAGTTTGGCGCTATAGCCTTTCTGATCAAAAGCAGCAGTTTCATGACTGGTTTCTTTAATTTTTGTCCCATCTGTTTCTAAACGCTGGCCACGAATTTGAGCATAAAATCCCTGTTCTGCCAGATCAGCACCGATAACAGTTTTATAGGTAGAATTTTCACCCACTTCAGTTGTTAGCAAGGCTTGGTTTTTTTCAGGTGTTTTTGAAACCATTTGAATGACACCACCAATTGCATCTGTGCCGTATAGAACAGATGCAGGGCCTTTTAGAACTTCAATTTGTTGAATATCGGTGGTATCTAAGAAAGATAAAGAGGCCATACCTGAAGAGGCTGTATTTAGACGGATGCCGTCACGAAGTACGAGTGTATGGTTAGAGTTGGTTCCGCGGGTAAAAATTGAAGACACTTGCCCAAAACCGCCCGATTGCACCATATTGATGGATGCATCGGACATTAAAAGATGGGGGAGTTCCGCAATTGGAGATTGCTCTAATATGTGTGGCTCAATAATTGAAATCCGCGCAGGCACATTGCCAATCTTCTCTTCAGAACGAGTAGCTGTAACCACCAAGGTATCCAGGGCCGCATTGACGGCAGGTTGCTCTTGAGACTCCGTAGCAAAGACAGAAGTTGAAAACCCCATCGCAAGAGCGATTGCACCTACCAAGGCAGTAGGTTGAAATTGAATAGACATGATATGTGCTCCATACATTCACCCCACGTGAATGATTGAGTTAAAGGGCACAACAAGCAGGTATCCGGACTTCAATGTGGCGCCAAGCATCTTGATGATGACCTGGACCTATATATCCACCTTCCCATATCTGAATACAGTGGTGTAAATCGCATGATTTAAACTGATATATGTTTCATTGTTACCGTTGCGGGGGCAGTGTTGGATTTTCACCAATTTCCCTAAAGCCAAGGCTTAAACTTGCTGTGAAACGGGCGCAGTATAAGTGCCGTATGCATTTTAAACAACTTGTGCAAGAATTATCAGGCTGAACTTTACTCAAGTGAAAAAATTTGCATTACAATGAGCCGGCCCCATATTTATAGATAGGCTATAAAGCGGGCATTACGAGAGCCAAACAAGTTATGCGAACCCGTGCCAAAATTTGCGGCATCACCCGGGTTGAAGATGTACATGCCGTCGTCAACAGTGGTGCAGATGCAATTGGTTTTGTATTTTATCCTCCAAGTCCGCGCAGTGTGAGCGCAGAACAGGCCAGCGTTCTGCTACAGGCCATTGCGCCTTATGTACAGGTGGTGGGTTTATTTGTAAATAGCTCAGCCGGTGAGATTCAGGCCATTCTCAATACAGTCGCGCTGGACATCCTGCAATTTCATGGTGATGAAAGCCCGGAACAGTGCCAGTCAATTGCACAGCAGGTTGGACGTCGCTGGTACAAGGCGATTCAGGTTAAACCGGGGCTAGATGTGGTGGCTGAAATTCAAAAATATCAGCAGGCCGGTGCCAGCGCTGTACTTTTAGATGCCTGGCATCCTGAATTAAAGGGCGGAACCGGGCACAGCTTTGACTGGAGCAGCTTTCCCCAACTGGATATTCCACTGATTTTGGCCGGTGGATTAAACCCTGACAATATTGAAGACGCCATTCACACCACAGCCGCGTTTGCTGTAGATGTGAGCGGAGGCGTAGAATCCGCAAAAGGTATTAAAGACCAACAACTCATAGAACGCTTTATGCAAGGAGTCCATCGTGGATCAGCAAACTGTTAATACAGAAAAACAGGCAATTGACTATACCCAGTTCCCTGATGCAAAAGGGCACTTCGGTATCCATGGCGGACGTTTTGTGTCAGAAACCCTGATGGCGGCTTTAGAAGACTTGGAAAAGCTCTATTTCCGCATGAAGAATGATGAACAGTTTCTGGCAGAATTCGACCGTGATCTCGCTTATTACGTCGGTCGTCCAAGTCCACTGTATTATGCTGAGCGATGGTCGAAAGAGTTGGGTGGTGCACAGATTTACTTAAAACGCGAAGACCTGAACCATACCGGCTCGCATAAAGTGAACAACACCATTGGTCAGGCGTTATTGGCCAAACTTTCAGGTAAAAAACGTATTATTGCCGAAACTGGTGCCGGTCAGCATGGTGTGGCGACAGCAACCATCGCGGCGCGTTTAGGTCTTGAATGTGTAGTGTTCATGGGTGCGGAAGATGTGAAGCGCCAGGCCATGAACGTGTATCGTATGCGTTTGCTGGGTGCCAAAGTCGTCGCGGTAGAAAGTGGCTCTAAAACTTTAAAAGATGCCATGAATGAAGCGATGCGTGACTGGGTCACCAATGTCGATTCAACCTATTATGTGATCGGAACTGTGGCGGGTCCACATCCCTATCCGCAACTGGTGCGTGATTTCCAGTCCATTATTGGCCGTGAAGCACGCCGTCAGATTCAGGAACAAGCCGGCCGTCTGCCGGATGCACTTGTGGCCTGTGTGGGAGGTGGTTCTAATGCTATGGGCCTGTTCTATCCATTCCTGAATGATCAGGAGGTGAAAATGTACGGTGTTGAAGCGGCGGGCTTAGGCATTGAAACGGGGAAACACTCTGCGCCATTGAATGCCGGTCATGTCGGTGTCCTTCACGGCAACCGTACTTACCTGATGTCAGATGAACAAGGTCAGATTATTGAAACCCATTCGATTTCTGCTGGTCTGGATTATCCGGGTGTGGGTCCTGAGCACAGCTTCCTGAAAGATATGCATCGTGTGGATTATGTGCCAATTAATGACCAGGAAGCTTTACAAGGTTTCCGTGACCTGACCAAGATTGAAGGCATCATTCCGGCATTAGAAAGTTCACATGCGATGGCGTATGTAACCAAGCTGGCGCCAACCATGTCGAAAGATCAAATTATTATTGCAACGGTTTCAGGCCGTGGTGATAAAGACTTGATGACGGTAGCGCGTATTGATGGCGTGGAAATGGTGGATATGTAAAAAATCTCCCTAACCCTCTTTAAGAAAGAGGGAATAGCCCTCCTTAGTAAAAGAGGGTTGGGAGGATTTAAATCGCATTCAAGCAATTGGGTGCGATTTTTTTATTGTTGTAATGAAAGTTCCCCACTTTTTTAAAGGAGGGACGAGGGGAGGATTATTATTCAGATCCGATTTTTGACACAAATTCAGGCAATTATAATTCATCCAGATTTTCCCTTACTTTGGAAAAGCCCAAAGTAAGCAAAGACTTTTGTTGAGCAGACATCCCTGTCGCCAACGCGTATCATATTGCTGATTTATCTTCTACCTGGTCAAAACCATCTTCTGGAGTCTCCCATGCCAAGTCTGTTTATCGTTATGTTGGGCGGTCGTCATGCCCGCGCCAATACCGAAGTGCATGATGTGGTCCTTGCCGTGGCTGATACGCTGGAAGAGACTTTCCCTCAGCTAAGACAGGCCTGGTTTGGTGAGCAGCAAGGCCTACATATTGATGCCTGGGCGCAAATCAATGGGGTGGAATTTGAAGGCCAACAATATCAGCTGAAATTTAGTAATGCGGCCCCGAATCAGGCACATGAAAAACTCTGGCTAATCAATTTAGGCGGCTACGATGCGCGTGAATTTGGCGAATTGCATCGCTATGTTCTGGTGGTTGCACAAAATGCCATGGTGGCCAAACAGCGTGGCAAGGCATATTTTGCTGCACACTGGCAAAAGCAGCATACTGACCGGGTGCTGGATGTCGATGACTGCATCGCCATTGATCAGGTGCATGGCCGTTATGTACAACTGGTGGCCGGGGAGTTTGCTGGAAACCGCTGGGAAAATACCTATTTGCCTATTTCAGAATCCTGACTGTAGCAGACTTAAGCAATTGGTTTGGCTTGGATATTGTGAAAGAAAGCAATCTATGTTTTTGTTATTGTTTAGATAAAATAATCTTATTTTTATTTTTCTGGCCAGATTTTATAGGCATAATAAGGCGGTAGCTACAGTGTCTCAAACCACATGGAATGTCGTACATGGATTTAATACAACAGAATGGACAGCCACGTTACGGACGTTTTAAGCAATTACCGACCAGTATCCAATACCATCATTATCAATATAAAAGCCCCTATGGTGATGTGCTGTCTGGTTGGCGTAAACGATTAAAATATAAGAAATTTAAATTTTGTTGTATTCAGCATGAGCACTATACCATTGGCCTGGCCATTGTTGATATTGCTTGGGCCGGGCATGGTTTTGTTTATATCTACAATCATTTGACCGGTGAAGTGCTGGAATGGGATGCGATCAGTTTTCTGGCCCGGCATACGGTGCTGGACGAGCAGCCGCTGTTTAACCATAGTCATTTTCATAAAGCCGGTTATCAGCTGGATATTCAGCATGCCAATGGAGTGCGTTATATCCGGGTGACTAAATACGGCGAACTGCGTCTGAGTGCGCGAATTTTCTGTGCCGGCACTGATCCATTAAGCATGTGCAGTCCGAATGGGATTAATGGCTGGACCTATACCCAAAAGCTGACCACGCTCGGCTGTGAAGGTTTTTTTATCAACAAGCAGGGACAAACCATCCAGTTTCATGACAAAACTT
This sequence comes from Acinetobacter sp. YH12132, assembly GCF_013418645.1. Classification (NCBI taxonomy): domain Bacteria; kingdom Pseudomonadati; phylum Pseudomonadota; class Gammaproteobacteria; order Moraxellales; family Moraxellaceae; genus Acinetobacter; species Acinetobacter sp. YH12132. The sequence goes on along the minus strand of NZ_VPBR01000003.1, from coordinate 19,359 downwards.
TTGTTTCTCTGGATGATACTTGTGGTTTTTTACGACCGGAAACGGCCTGGTTCTGGCTGTCTTGTAATTTCTGGGATGCCCAGAACAAGCGGGTCGGCATTAATCTGGCTTCTGGCGTCAATGAAAGTTTTGGCAATGAAAACTGTCTGTGGGTCAATGGCCGCCTGTATCCGCTGGCAGATGTGTTATTTGAGCAGCAGTCAGATAACCAGTGGAATATTGTCTCGCTGGATCAAAGCCTGAATTTAACCGTGACCACCGGCTGGCGCCGTTATGAAAATCTGAACCTGCGCCTGGTGGGCAGCCAGTTTAGCCAGTGGCAGGCCAAAGTCAGCGGCACCATTGTGCAGGATGATCAGGAAATTGTGTTCCTGAATGAATATGCCTTGCTGGAACAGCATTATGCCAAATGGTAGATCTTCGTCGCTGCTCCTTCTCACCAAAAAGCTACAACTCATCCATCGAATAAAAAAGCTGAACCTGACATTCAGCTTTTTTAATCCATCATAACTTTTCTTTAATCTTTAGCCGCCTGCCAGAAGGCTTCACCGGCCTGAATCGGATCATTGGTCTGTTCCAGGGTGTTAATCCAGACTTCATACTGGGCAATAATCGGATGCTGGCTGGGATGAAAATCTTTTTTAAACCAGTCTTTATATAGCCGGCCCATCCGGGTTAAGGTGCCTTTTTTGCCAAAGAACCACGGCAAACCTTTGGCATTCAGTTGCAGACGCTGCCACAGACTAAAGCCATCCTGTTTTAACATGATATTGGCCCGATAAATGGTAAAACCAAACATCAGGAACGTGGTCCAGACCAGGGCAAAATGCCGCATCGCTTCAGAAACTTGGGCCACATCGCGCATTACATCAAAGGCCACATCCCGATGTTCCATTTCTTCAATCGCATGCCAGGCAAACAAGGCGCGTACATACGGATGTGCTTCAGCTAACGTCGAGCGATGGGCATAAAAAGTTTCGGCCATGAGGGCGGTCAGGTGCTCGGCTGCTGCCGTGGTGGCAATATTGTATTCCGGTGAGCGTTTTTCCAGTTCAAATTTAAAAATCCGGTTGAGCTGGCGGATAAACTGATCCACCGGCATACCCTGATTTTTCATTAGCTGGTTCATTTTGTCATGCGCGATGCCATGCTGGGCTTCCTGGCGGATAAAGTCGGCCACGCGTTGCTGCAGTTCTGGCTGCTGAATCTGCTCGCGGTACAAGCGTACCGACTGAATAAAATAGCGTTCCCCATCGGGAAAGGTCAGGCTTAAGGCATCAAACATGCGGGTCAGAAAAGGATCTCCACCAAACCAGAAGCGTGGAATCTGTTCCAGCTTAAAGTCGAGATTGCTGCGCACCACTGGTTGCGCCTGATATTGGACTATGGCATTCATCTTGTTTTACTTCATCTAGTCGTTCATATCTGCAGTATGTCGGGCTTTAGCGGCTTTGTTTTGACAAGTCTTGCCAGTTTTTATACATTTTACGCCATAGTGAAAATAAGAAATGTCAGGATGACAACTTACCCGAGTGATATTCAGATTCCAAACGGCTATGTACACTTGTGGCAGTCCTACCTGCAGGCACAAGGTGTGCAGCCGCAACAGCTCGAGCTGTCAGACAGCTTGCAGCAATATGTGCAGCATGTACTGAGTTTGCCGATTGATGGCCAATCTTCCTGTCAGGCTTTTATTACGCTGCTGGAACAGACCCGGCAGCAGCTGAACACAGCCTATCTGGTGTTTGAACTGGCGCGTTTTATCCGTCCGGAACATTTTGGTGTGCTCGGCTATATGGCCTCGCGCAGTAATAGCGTGGCCGAGGCCTTGCAGTATATTGCCCAGTTTAGCCGGCTGGTGATTGATGCTAACGAAGCGGTTCCCATGCAGATTCAGCAGCAGGATGATCTGCTGATTGTCTCCTGGCCGAATCCGCAGGATCAGAGCACGCTGATTCACGAAATCACCTTTGCCTGTATGCTGCAGCTGGCCCGGCAGATGTTTGCGGCCGAACACTTTCCCTTGCGCCGGGTTCATTTTGCCCATGCTCCGCAAACGGCGCTGTATCAATATCAAAAGTTTTATGGCTGCGAAGTGTTGTTTGATCAGCCGGATTATCAGCTGGTGCTGAGCATCGACAGCCTGCAGCTGCAACCACAGCAGCCTGATCCAACTTTAATCGGGATTTTAAAAAAACAGGCTGAAGAAGCGATGGCGGCCAAACCTTTGCTGGAAGGGCTGGACCAGAAGCTGCGTCATTTGATTGCCGATTATTTAAGGCTGCAGCAACAAGCACCCAAGCTGGATGAGCTGGCTGTCGAGCTGTGTATGTCCAGTCGCACTTTGCAGCGTCAACTGAGTGAACTGGGGACCTCATTTAAACAGCTGCTGGACATGGAAAGGATCAAACGCTGTGAGTTGCTATTACCGCAAAAGCTGAGTCTGACCGAGATTGCCAGCCAGCTCGGTTATTCCGATCAGTCGGCTTTGGCGCGTGCCTATAAAGCGCATTGCGGCCAGACCTTAACCGAGCGGCGCCGGGTACTGCGTCAGCAACAGACCACCAATAAAAAGCGGCTGAATAGCCGCTTGGAAAATTAAAAAGTACAGTCTTAAGCCGTGCGCAGTTTAGGGAAACGCAAGGCAATAGCGGCAATCGCAAAAATCGCCAGCACCCAGCAATAATAGACACTGCCAATCAGCTCTACCGGTGACATTTTGGCAATCGAGCAGGCCAGCAATAACTGGGCGCCATAAGGAATCAGGCCCTGTACCACGCAGGAGAAAATATCCAGCAGGGCGGCAGCGCGTTTCGGATCGACGCCATATTCCTGCGCCACTTCCCGCGCCATATCTCCAGACAGGATAATCGCCACGGTATTGTTGGCCACAAACAGGTTGGAAAACACCACCAGAAAGCTAATCCCCAACTCACCAGCACGTTGCGCGCCAACCTTAAACAGGCGAGTCAGCTTGTAGATGCGTTGAATCAGCCATTCCAGGCCGCCTTCTTTTTGCATAATGGCCGATAAGCCACCCAGGAACATCGACAGCAACGCCACTTCAAACATGCCGACAAAACCGTCATAAATAGCACCATTCAGCTTGAGCAGATCAAACTCAGGCAGCATCAACAGTCCCATCAGCGCGGAAAGTAAAATCCCGATGGTTAACACTGCCAGCACATGCAGGCGAGAAAAGGCCAGCACAAACACCGCCACATAGGGCAAGATGAGCCAGGCGTTATACTCCTGATAGGCAATGGCCTGGGTATTCTGGTTAATCAGCATATAAATCAGTACTGTGATCAGTGCAGCCGGTACGGCAATCCAGACATTGACCTTGAATTTGTCACGCAGCTGTACTTTCTGGCTGCTGGTGGCGGCAATGGTGGTGTCGGAAATCATCGACAGGTTATCACCAAACATGGCACCGCCAACCACCGCACCAATGGTATAGACCGTGGCAATTTGCGTGGCTTCGGAAAAACCAAAGGCAATGGGCGCACAGGCTGCAATGGTGCCCATTGAAGTGCCCATGGCGGTGGCGACAAAGGCTGAAATCAGAAACAGCATCGGCAGTACAAATTCCGGCGGAATAATCGACAGGCCCAGCTGTACCGTGGCATTGACACTGCCAATGGCGCCACTGGTGCTGGCAAAGGCACCGGCCAGCATAAACACCATAAACATCAGAATCAGGTTCGGATGGCTGGCGCCCTGCAAAAATTCTTCAATGGCCCGGTTCAGCTGACCACGATAGAGCAATAATGCCAGGATAATGGCTGGAATGGCCGCCACCGGCGCCTTGACCTGATAGAAGGCAAACTCGGTCCCAATCAGGGAATGGTAAATGCCACTGCCTAAAAAAATGGCTAAAAATACAATAAGTGGCAACAGCGCAAGCCCGCGAGCGTGCACTTTTGCCTGGGAGTCGGAAATCATAGAAATAAGAAAAAGTCTGAAAACGGCGCTAGTATAAAGCAGCTTTTGCTATTTCTGAAAACTTTAAATGTAAATGCTAACTGTCCTATTTTTATCATCTTTTTTGCTCAGTCATTGGGTTTTTCTAACTGCTTGAGATTGCTGGGAATAGCGAAATTAGGCATCTTTGATCATTGAGAAAAAAACCGAAATATCGGTAAATGTAGCTTTCGGGTTGTTCTGGAATTCGCGCTTTGCTGATGAAATCGGGCATCGACCAGCTGTGCTCTGTTCAATGAGCAAAAAATAGCGTTACAATGCGATGTCCTGTATTTCGACAATAGCAACTTATCAGTTTTGAATTATTCAAGGAAAGCACAGCCCTATGTCACGTTTAGCCACCCGATTTGCACAGTTGAAATCTCAACAACGTAAGGCCCTCGTATCTTATGTCATGGCAGGTGACCCACAGCCACAGGTAACGGTACCGCTGTTACATCAAATGGTTGAGGCGGGTGTAGATGTGATTGAGCTTGGACTGCCATTCTCTGACCCGATGGCCGATGGTCCAGTCATTGCCTTGGCTGCAGAACGTGCATTAGCAGGGGGAACCAATACCCTCGATGCACTGAATATGGTCAAGGAATTCCGCCAAAAAGACACGGAAACACCAGTGGTGCTCATGGGTTATTTAAACCCGGTTGAGGTCATTGGCTACCAGAAGTTTGTCGCCTATGCGCATGAATGTGGGGTAGATGGTGTCTTGCTGGTGGATCTGCCGCCAGAAGAAGCTGCCGATTTAGACCAGATCTTACAGCAGTATGATATGGACCAGATTTTCCTGCTGGCACCAACCTCTACCGATGAGCGTATCCAGCATGTAGTGAAACAGGCCAGCGGCTTTATTTACTACGTGTCGCTTAAAGGCGTGACCGGTGCAGCCACTTTAGATGTTTCTGAAGCGGCGCAGCGGATTGAGAAAATCAAGGCAGTCACCGATGTACCGGTTGGTGTCGGTTTCGGTATCAGTGATGCGGCGTCTGCCAAAGTCATGGGTGCCGTGGCAGATGCAGTCATTGTCGGTAGTGCTTTCGTAAAACAGTTTGCCAACCTCGAACCAGAACAAGCCGTGGTTGAAACGGTTAATAAAGTCAAGGAGCTTCGAGCCGCGCTCGATGAGTTAGTATGAGTCAAGAAGTCAAGCCAGGGAAAATCTTAAGCCCAACTACGCCGTGGACAGAACGCGGCGTACCGGGAATTCATGTACCGGATGAGCAGCAAGCCTTAAAGGCGACATTCACCGAACCAACCATCGAATGTCCGGAATGTCATGCACTGGTGACTCGTACAGCCATGTCTTTCAATGCCTATGTCTGCCCGCAATGTGACGAGCATTTACGCATGAAAGCGCGTGACCGTTTAACCTGGTTCCTCGATCAGGTCGATGCCGAACTGGGTCAGGAATTTTCTGCCAAAGATCCACTGAAATTTGTGGACAGCAAGCCGTATCCGGACCGTATGGCCGAAGCACAAAAGAAAACCGGTGAAACTGAAGCTTTACTGGTCATGCAAGGTTTATTAAAAGGCGTGCCGGTAACCACCTGTGCCTTTGAATTTGACTTTATGGGCGGCTCTATGGGCACGGTGGTCGGTGACCGTTTTGTGCTTGCAGCGGAACGTGCCATTCAGCAACGTCAGCCGTTAATCTGCTTTGCCGCCTCAGGCGGTGCGCGTATGCAGGAAGGCATGCTGTCTTTAATGCAGATGGCGCGTACTTCAGCAGCCATCCAGCGTTTAAAAGAAGCGGGCTTACCATATATCGTGGTCTTAACCCATCCGGTATATGGTGGCGTAACGGCATCGTTGGCAATGTTGGGTGATGTTCATCTGGCAGAACCAAAAGCCATGATTGGCTTTGCCGGTAAGCGTGTAATTGAGCAAACCGTACGTGAAAAACTGGATGAACCGTTCCAGCGCGCGGAATACCTGCTTGATCATGGTGTGGTCGATCAGATTGTTCATCGTCATGCATTACGTGATACTGTATATCGCATTGTCACGAAACTGATGAATTTGTCTTGAATACAGCACCACTTGCAACCGACTCTTTAGAAACATGGCTCAATTATTGGAGCCATGTTCACGTTACAGGGATTGATTTAGGTCTGGAACGGGTGATTCCTGTGGCTGAAAAGCTGGGCGTCACTCACCCGGACGCAAAAGTGTTTACTGTCGCGGGCACCAATGGCAAAGGTTCCACCACCACCACCTTGGCCGCGATTTTAAATGCTCAGGGTTATCAGGTGGGGCTGTATCAGTCGCCGCATATTTACCGTTTTAATGAACGGGTCAAACTGGGCGGCGTCGAGGTCGATGACCAGCAACTGATTGAGGCCTTTGTACAGGTCGATCAGGCGCGTCGTGACTGTAATTTAAGTTTATCGTTTTTTGAAGCCACCACGCTGGCGGCTTTTGTCATTTTTAAGCAGCAGGCTTGTGATGTCTGGGTGCTGGAAGTTGGCCTGGGCGGCCGTCTGGATGTGGTCAATGTGGTACATCCCGATGTGGCCGTGATTACCAATATCGGGCTGGATCATACCGACTGGCTGGGCGATACCATTGAAAAAATTGCCTTTGAAAAAGCCGGCATCATCCGCCCGAATATTCCGGTGATCTTTGGCGGCGTGCAGGAATTACCGCAAGCCATTCAGGACAAGGCAGCACAGTGTCAGGCCCCGCTATATGTCGCCAATCGTGATTATTTTTACCGCACTGCTGCAGATGGCCAGTCCTGGTCATTTGCCAGCAGTGGCAGCACCTTGAAATTACCGCTTGGCACGCTGGCGCTGGAAAATATATCGACCGCAGTTGCCGCCGTGTTACTTAGCGGTCTGAACATCCAGCAGCAGGCGATTGCCGAAGGCATCCAACAGGCCCAGCTCCCGGGCCGTTTTGAAATTCGCCAGATTGCCGGCAAGACCGTAATCTTTGACGCCGGGCACAATCCGCACGGTGTAGAGTTTTTGTTAAAGCAATTGCGAAATTATTTAAATTACAATAAACAGTACACCGAAGTGATCAGTGTGTTTTCCATGCTGGCCGATAAAGATGTGAATTCTGTCGTTGCCTTATTGAAAGAACATGTTTTAATGTGGAAAATTGCACAATTAAATGTTCCTCGTGCGGCAGACATCACACAACTGGATGCGGCTCTCGAGGGCGAAACAGTACAGCACTTTGATAGTGTTCAATTAGCTTTTAAATCAGCGCTGGATGAAACGAACAATAATCAGCTGATTTTGGTATGTGGATCATTTCATACCTTAGAAGCGGTATGGGAGTATTTGGAAGAATGTCAATGAATAACAAACAGCGCTGGATGGGCGGCGTTGTTTTATTGGGTGGTGGTGTGTTATTGGCAGCATTACTCCTGAAAGGCCAAGAAGAAATACATCAAAATAATGTCAAAACGCCAGAACGGGTCGAACAGTTACAGCAAAATACTGTGCCTGAAGCCGAAATGATTCAGCTACAACCTTTAACGGTAGATGTAGAAACTGAAAAACGTCTGCTGGAAGAGCAGCGCCGTGCCCGTGAAAAAGCCGTGGCTGAACAGGAAGCGCGTGCCGCTGAATTCCTGGCCATGCAGCAGCAGGCAGAAGCAGAAGCCGCCCGTAAGGCTGCAGAAGAATATGCGGCCTTAAATGCGCTACGTAATGGCCAGCAGCAAAGTTCCGACAATATTCCGCCAGAGCTGGTTGAAGATGAGCAGGCCAAACAAAAACGTCTGGCTGAAGAAAAACTGGCTGCCCAGAAAAAGCTGGAACAGCAAAAAGCAGCTGAAGCCAAAAAAGCTGCCGAGCAGAAAGCGGCCCAGGAACGTACTGCTGCCGAGAAAAAAGCAGCAGAACAAAAAGCTGCGGAAGAAAAACGCTTAGCCGAAGAAAAGCGTCAGGCAGAAGCCAAACGCAAGGCCGAGCAGGAACGTAAGGCTGCTGAACAGAAAGCTGCAGAAGAGAAGCGCAAAGCTGAGGAAAAACGTCAGGCAGAAGCCAAACGTAAAGCCGAAGAAGAAGCCAAAAAGAAAGCTGAAGCCGAGAAAGCACGTAAACTGCTGGAAGGCGAAGATGATGGCAAGCAGTGGATGGTGCAGGTGGCACTGGCTGCCAATGAGGCCAATGCCGATGCACTGGCCGCGCGCTTAAAAGCCAAAGGCTATAAAGTTATCAAGAGTCCAACCTCTAAAGGGATCCGGATTATGGTGGGGCCATCCAAAGACCGTGAAAGTGCCGATGCAGCACGCAAGAAAATTGCGGCAGATGCCAGCCTGAACATGAAATCGGCCTGGGTGATTGACTGGGTGCCGTTAGACAAGCGGAACTAGTTGTAAGTATCCTTCGGCATTTTGCCCTTAGTTTTCATCTGATGGATTCGACAGCTGCTGTCGAATCCATTTTATATTTTCAGGACGAAATAAGGCGTCAATATTGACCCAGATCGGATGAAAGCCAAAGCCGCCATATTTCATTTCTGCCAGCGCCTGTTCCACCGGCCAGTGTTCAAATATAATCCGGTACATGGCCACACTGGCCCCGGTCCGGTCTGCACCATGATAACAATGAATCAGCACTTTTTGCTGTTGGGCTTGGGCGCTTTGAATCTGCTGCATCACCTGCAATAAATCTTCCCGATCAATGGCCCAGGTATGAATCGGTAGATGCACCGATTGCAATCCATGCTGCTGCAGCGGTTTAGCCTCTGTCGCTTTGGGGCGTAGATTAATCACTACATCAATCTCATGCTGTTGTAACAATGTTGCCAGCTGCTGATCGGGCTGTTCGCTACGAAACAGCATCGGGCTGACCTGATAAAAATTGTGCTGCGCATCCAGCGGTTGAGCCCAGGTACTCGGGCGTTGCTGTTCAGGCAAGGCCGGTGTGGTCATGCAGCCCGTGCAACAAATACAGGTCAGGACCAGGGCAAGCAGATTTTTGGGCATAGTGTTTTAATTGGTTGTGCTGGGTCATTCCAGTGTAGCACGGCTGAGGTGCTGACCTTGTACCATGAAAAAATGCCCGTCCGAAGACAGGCATACAGGAAGATGAACGGATATTGATTATTTAGTCACGATTCGGCTGCGGGGTTAAACGCAGGTACGGTTTTACTGCAGTATAGCCTTTCGGGAAACGCTGTTTTAATTCGGCTTCATCTTGCAGTGAAGGCACAATCACCACATCTTCACCCTCTTGCCAGTTGGCCGGGGTGGCCACTTTATAGTTGTCGGTCAGTTGCAGGGAATCGACCACGCGTAAAATTTCATGGAAATTACGTCCGGTAGAGGCCGGATAGGTAATAATCAGACGCACTTTTTTATTCGGGTCGATAATCACCAGGGAGCGTACCGTCAGGGTTTCGCTGGCATTGGGATGGATAAAATCATATAGCGTCGATACTTTACGGTCCTGATCGGCAATAATCGGAAAATTCACGCTGGTGTTCTGGGTTTCGTTAATGTCATTAATCCAGCCTTTGTGTGATTCGACATCATCGACCGACAGGGCAATGGCCTTGACGCCACGTTTTTCAAATTCCTGTTTGAGTTTTGCGGTATAGCCCAGTTCGGTGGTGCAGACCGGGGTGTAGTCGGCAGGATGTGAAAACAGGATGCCCCAGCTGTCGCCCAGAAATTCATAAAAGTTCAGGGTGCCTTCGCTTGATTCCTGAGTAAAGTCGGGTGCGGTATCGCCTAATCGTAAACTCATTTTAACTGCCTCATATCGTTGTTGTATTGGGGGATGGAATTGACTATGGCGCAATTCTTTTAGCATTGAAAATACTTTTTTTGTAATTCTTTATGAATATATGGAATAAGTAGTTGCAGAAATGCTGAAAAAACATGCAGTCATATTGTCATGCTTTGACTATATCATCCGATTAAAATTTGCTACATTATTTTGCCTTAGCTTCGCTGTACGGATAGAAATCATCAGAATTTTTTGATGGGTTGTGTGCAAAACCCTTGTACTTCAAATTTCTAGCACCATAATAACGACTGAGAACAAATTATTCTTTTGACAAGCAAGATTTAGAGAGTCTATTCATGTTGGCAAGTCTGATCGGAGGAATCTTCGGTACCAAAAATGAGCGCGAACTCAAACGCATGCGTAAAATCGTAGACAAGATTAATGCGCTCGAGCCGACGATATCAGCCTTAAGCGATGCAGACTTATCTGCAAAAACCGAAGAATTCAAACAACGATATAACAAGGGCGAAAGTCTAGATAAGTTATTGCCAGAAGCGTTTGCAGTCTGCCGTGAAGCCGGGAAACGGGTCATGGGCATGCGCCATTATGATGTACAGCTGATTGGTGGTATTACCCTGCACGAAGGTAAAATTGCAGAAATGCGTACCGGTGAAGGTAAAACCTTAATGGGGACTTTGGCCTGTTACCTGAATGCCTTAAGTGGTGAAGGCGTACACGTGATTACCGTGAACGACTACCTGGCACAGCGTGATGCCGAGCTCAACCGTCCACTCTTTGAATTTCTGGGTTTAAGCATCGGCATTATTTATTCGATGCAGGACCCGACCGAAAAAGCGCAAGCTTACCGTGCCGATATTACTTACGGGACCAACAACGAATTTGGTTTCGACTATTTGCGTGACAACATGGTGTTCTCGCTGGCAGAGAAAAAGCAGCGTGGCCTGACCTATGCCATTATCGATGAAGTCGACTCGATCCTGATTGATGAAGCACGTACCCCGCTGATTATCTCGGGTCAGAGCGAAGACTCATCACAGCTGTATGCGGCGATTAATACCATTCCGCCTAAACTGCATCCGCAAAAAGAAGAGAAAGTGCCAGATGGCGGTCACTTCTGGATTGATGAAAAACAGCGTTCGGTTGAAATGACCGAAGTCGGTTATGAAACCGTAGAAAATGAGCTGATTCAGATGGGGCTGCTGGCAGAAGGGGAAAGCCTGTATTCTGCTTCCAACCTGAATCTGGTACATCACGTGTCTGCGGCCATTCGTGCCCATTTCCTGTATCAGCGCAATGTGCATTACATCATCCATGATGGTGAAGTGATTATTGTCGATGAAAACACCGGCCGTACCATGCCGGGTCGTCGCTGGTCTGAAGGTCTGCATCAGGCAGTTGAAGCCAAAGAAGGTCTGGAAATCCAGCCTGAAAACCAGACTCTGGCCACCACCACCTTCCAGAACTACTTCCGTCTGTACAAAAAACTGTCCGGTATGACCGGTACTGCCGATACTGAAGCGGCAGAAATGAAAGAAATTTATGGTCTGGATGTGGTAATTATTCCAACCCACCGTCCAATGATCCGTCAGGACCATAACGATTTAATCTATTTAAATCGTGAAGGCAAATACAATGCGATTATTCAGGAAATCCTGCGCGTGCAGGAATCCGGTGTCGCGCCGATCCTGATTGGTACTGCCACCATTGAAGCCTCAGAAATCCTCTCGGACAAACTGAAAGAGGCCGGTATTCATCACGAAGTTCTGAACGCCAAACAGCACGAACGTGAAGCCGATATTATTGCCCAAGCCGGTGCACCACGTGCGGTGACCATTGCCACCAACATGGCGGGTCGTGGTACCGATATTCTGCTCGGTGGTAACTGGAAAGCTCTGCTGGCCAAAATTGAAAACCCGACACCTGAAGATGAACAACGTCTGAAAGAAGAATGGGACCAGAACCACGAAGCGGTACTGGCCTCAGGCGGTTTGCATATTATTGGTTCTGAACGCCATGAATCACGCCGTATTGATAACCAGCTGCGTGGTCGTGCCGGTCGTCAGGGTGACCCGGGTGTGTCGCGTTTCTATCTGTCACTTGAAGATGACCTGATGCGTATTTTCGCCGGTGATCGTGTGGTGGCCATGATGCGTGCCATGGGCCTGAAAGAAGATGAAGCCATTGAACACAAAATGGTGTCGCGTTCGATTGAAAATGCCCAGCGCAAAGTTGAAGCACGTAACTTCGATATCCGTAAGAACCTGTTGAAATACGATGACGTCAACAATGAACAGCGTAAGATTATTTACTCACAGCGTGATGAAATTCTTGCCGCAAACTCATTGCAAGATTACATCGAAGAAATGCACCGTGAAGTGATTCAGGGCGTGATTGCCAACTATGTACCACCAGAGTCGATTCATGATCAGTGGGATATTGACGGTCTGGAGCAGGCGTTACGTGAAGATCTGGCTTTAGATCTGCCAATTAACCAATGGTTAGAAGAAGATCGCCGTCTGGATGAAGAAGGTCTGGTCGAACGTATTTCTGATGAGCTGGTGGCTCGTTATAACAGCCGCCGTCAGCAAATGGGTGATGAATCTGCAGCCATGCTGGAGCGTCACTTTATGCTCAACTCGCTGGATCGTCACTGGAAAGACCATCTGGCAGCAATGGATTACTTGCGTCAAGGCATTCATTTACGTGGTTATGCGCAAAAGAATCCGGAGCAGGAATACAAGAAAGAAGCCTTTAACCTGTTTGTGAACATGCTCGCTGTGATCAAGTCTGATGTCGTGACTGACTTGTCTCGCGTACACGTACCAACAGCTGAAGAACTGGCTGAACTTGAAGCACAGAAACAGGCACAAGCCGAGGCGATGCAGCTGAATCTGTCTCATGCCGATGTGGACAGTCTGACCGGTGAAACTTTCGAAGCCGATGCGCAGCAGACAACCCCAACCGAAACGGTGTTTACGCCACCGGCAAGCCGTAATTCACCATGTCCATGTGGTTCAGGTCTGAAATACAAACAGTGCCACGGCAAAATCTAAGCCATTCAAAACATCTCGCAAAAAGCAGAATTTCGATTCTGCTTTTTTTTATTCCGCTAAGTGTTTGAATAGTTTTGCAAGATGTGAATACAGATTGCAGTGCAGGAAATTAAATGGTATTTAGTTGCACATTGCACACCGAAAAGTGGAAAACACAATGAAAAAAGTATTACAACCTTTACTGATTGTTGCTTTAGCAACGCCTGCTTTGGCTTTTGCCAATACCCAAACCACCACGCCGGAAAAAGTTCAGGCCGCAGTCGGTGTAAGCACTACCCAAGCAGTGGTCAATAATGACCAGGTGACGGTTGCAAGCCCACGTACCGGTATCCGTTATACCTTTGCCAACCCGAATAAACGTCCGATTGTGCTCCAGACTGCAGCCATTGCTCCGGCCAATGCTGCCAATGCCGACCGCATTGTTGCTTCTAACCCGGCCCTGTCTGCAGAAAGCCAGCAAAAAGCCAAACAGGCTTTATTAAACGAAGCTGTGCAACTGGCCAAAAACTAAGGGTCAAGCACACAACACTAACCAGCCTGCGGGCTGGTTTTTTATTGCACGGCAGTTGAGTCTGGCCACAATTTTGTGGATGATGGGTTCTGCTCGATTTTTTCCTGATTTTGTTCTAAGCTGTGCACACTGAATTATTAACTGGTTGGACGTTTAAAAATGGCAGTAGGTGACGTTTCTATGCCACAGATGCATGTGGTCAAAGGGGTGAGAATTGGGACAGCAGAAACCTATGTTCGTTATAAGAACCGACGTGACCTTGTTATTTTTGAACTGGCCGAAGGCGCCAATGTCGCCGGTGTGTTTACCCAAAACGCCTTTTGTGCAGCACCTGTGCATATCTGTAAAGCACATCTGCAGGCGGGTAATCCACGCTATTTAGTGATTAACACCGGCAATGCTAATGCCGGAACCGGTAAAACCGGTATGCAAAATGCAGCAGCAACCTGTGCCAAGCTGGCTGAACTGGCGGGTGTACAGACCGCCGAAGTATTGCCGTTTTCTACTGGTGTGATTGGCGAGCAGTTACCAATTGAGCGTTTAACTGCGGGTTTACAACCGGCCTTAGACAGCTTGCGTGCCGATGCCTGGGACGACGCTGCCCGCGGTATTATGACCACAGATACCACACCGAAAGGTGCATCTGAGCAGTTTGAACTGGATGGCATCACTTATACCATGACCGGTATTTCTAAAGGTGCCGGCATGATTCGCCCGAATATGGCGACCATGCTTGGTTATGTGGCCACTGATGCTCCAATCAGCCGTGAACTGGTACAGCAACTGTTGAGTAGTACGGTTAATGTCTCGTTTAACCGCATCACTGTAGATGGCGATACCTCAACCAATGACTCCTGTATCTTCATTGCAACTGGCCAAGCCGGTGGTACAGAAATCAGCTCGACGGAAGATCCGCGTTATGCCGTAGTATTAGAGGTTTTAACCCGGGTGATGACACGTCTGGCGCAGCTGATTGTGCGTGATGGTGAAGGCGCGACCAAATTTATTACAGTTGCAGTCGAAGGTGGACAAAATACCCAGGAATGTTGCGATATTGCTTACAGTATTGCTCATTCACCGCTAGTAAAAACCGCTATTTTTGCCTCAGATCCAAACTGGGGCCGTATTCTGGCGGCCATTGGTTATGCGGGCGTGCCAAATTTAGACGTTGAAAAAATTCAGGTTTGGTTAGATGATGTACAAATCTGTAAAGATGGCGGCGCCGCAGCGGACTATACCGAAGAAGCCGGCGCACGTGTCATGGCGCAGCAGGAAATGACCATTCGTGTAGATTTAGGTCGTGGCCAGGCTCAAGATACCGTCTATACCTGCGATTTATCTTATGATTATGTCAAGATTAATGCAGACTACCGTTCTTAAGTCCCTGATGTATTTCTGAAAAAGCCTCCGTTGTGAGGCTTTTTTACAACGCTGTATTTTTAATGATTGGTCAAGCGCTGACACTGACCAATTGCTGATGTAACTGCTTGTGCAAACAAGCATTTCGATAGAGAAGACGCTGTTATGAATGATGCGACCATTTTAATTGCCAATGAAGCAAAGTCGATTGTGCAGGCGCATTTAGACCGTTTGGGTGAACCGAAAGAAAATCATTTAACTGAAGAAGCCAAGCAGGCCAAATTTGCCTTAATTCAGGCCGAACTTAAAAAACGTGATGCAGTACTGGTGGCACACTATTATTGCGATCCTGAAGTGCAAGAGCTGGCAGAGCTGACGGGTGGTTGTGTATCGGATTCACTGGAAATGGCACGTTTTGGTCGTGATCATGCAGCGTCAACCCTGGTGGTGGCCGGGGTGAAATTTATGGGCGAAACCGCCAAAATCCTGTCACCTGAGAAAACAGTGCTGATGCCGACGCTGGAAGCCACCTGTTCACTTGACCTGGGCTGCCCGGTAGATGAATTTACCCAATTCTGCGATGCCCATCCTGATCATACCGTAGTGGTGTATGCCAACACCTCGGCTGCTGTGAAAGCCCGTGCCGACTGGGTGGTAACCTCAAGCTGTGCGGTTGAAATTGTCGAGCATCTCGATAGCCTGGGTGAAAAAATTATCTGGGCACCGGATCAGCATTTGGGTCGTTATATCCAGAAAAAAACGGGCGCAGACATGCTACTCTGGGATGGTGCCTGTATCGTGCATGAAGAATTCCGTGCCCGCGGGATTGCACAAATGAAAGCGCTTTATCCGGATGCAGCGGTGCTGGTGCATCCAGAATCACCAGAATCGGTGGTGGATATTGCTGATGCAGTCGGCAGTACCTCGCAATTGATCAAGGCTGCCCAGACTTTGCCACATGAGCGTTTAATTGTGGCGACCGACCGCGGGATTTTCTACAAAATGCAGCAGGCGGTACCGAACAAGATTCTGGTGGAAGCACCGACCGCCGGTGAAGGCGCGACCTGTCGTTCATGCGCGCATTGCCCGTGGATGGCTATGAACGAACTAGATGGGATTTTGCAGGTTTTACAGCAGGGTGATCAGGAAATTTTTGTTGATCCTACGCTGGCAGAACGCGCCAAATTACCGCTCGATCGCATGTTAAACTTCAGTGCGCAGCTAAAACGCTAAAAATTGATTGAAAAATGTCTAAAATGCTTGATAAATAAGCGGTTGAAGAGATTTTTCATATTTTTTTAAAGATAGGTGTTGACGTCCACGGGCGTCGCGCCTAGAATGCACACCGTACCGCACGATGTGCGATACACGAAAAGCTGAGATGAAACGGAGCATAGCACAGCCTGGTAGTGCACCTGGTTTGGGACCAGGGGGTCGTAGGTTCGAATCCTACTGCTCCGACCAATTTCTCAAGGCAACGATGTGTTTTTGGTATCATCGGTTAAGCGCTTGTAGCTCAGTTGGATAGAGCATCCGCCTTCTAAGCGGATGGTCACAGGTTCGAATCCTGTCAGGCGCGCCATTTTGGTGGCTTGGTATTGTAGAACTAATTGATGGTGGATGTAGCTCAGTTGGTAGAGCCCTGGATTGTGATTCCAGTTGTCGCGGGTTCGAATCCCGTCATTCACCCCAACTTTTAAAGTTGAACATCGGAGCATAGCACAGCCTGGTAGTGCACCTGGTTTGGGACCAGGGGGTCGTAGGTTCGAATCCTACTGCTCCGACCAATTTCCCTAAAGTTGAAAGATAAAAGATACCGCGTTAAGCGGTTTTTTTATGCCTGAAATTTGAGTCTGCGGATCAAATCTCCCCATAAAAAAAGCCTCTGCAAGAGGCTAGTTCTACAAAGTGGCAAAATACTTAAGGCACAATCACCACATTTACACGCTGGTTCATCGCCCGGTTTTCAGGAGAGGTATTGGGCACCAGTGGTTGTTCTGCACCGCGAGGAATTACCTGTAAATGGTTTGGTCGAAAGCCTTGTTGCATAAAAATCTGTGCGACATTTTCAGCGCGTTCTCCGGACAGCTTCAGGTTATAGGTCAGGTCGCCGACATTGTCGCTATGTCCAATAATTTTGACTTTATCTAGTTTATATTTCAGCAACTTGCTCGAGAGTTGCTGTAAGGCTTGCTGGTTATGCGCCTGGATCTCGGCCTGATCAAAACCGAACAGCAGTTTTTCTGGTAGGCCTAAGCTCCAGCCCTCGCTGGTCAGGCTAAAACCTTCCTGCTTGAGCATGCGAGCCTGTTTGTAATTGAGCTGCCCCAGACTCATGCAGGCACTGAGGGTAGTCAGTGCAAGCAGCAGACAAGCAGTTTTAAAAATATGTTTTAACATGAATAAACTAACCTTTGGCCATGCGCCCGTGCTCTGCAAAAATGTACCAGTGTTGTGCGAGCTGCTTGGCCTTATACATGGCCATATCTGCATTATTGATCAGCATTTCAGGAGATGATGCTGACTGAGCGAGTGCGATGCCAATACTAAAACTGAAATAAATAGGATGATGATTAAAAATTAAAGGCTGGCGACAGCAGTGGAGTAAATTTTCACTTATTCTAATTAAATCATGATGATCTTCAATATTTTTTACAATAATTGCGAACTCATCACCACCGAGGCGGGACACAAAATCATGCTGGTTTAACGCTTGGCGCAAGCGTTTGGCCATTTCCAGCAGCACGGCATCACCGGCGGCATGGCCGTGGCGATCATTAATTTCTTTAAAGTTATCGTTATCAATAAACAGCAGGGCAATGCTGTCCTGCGTACCTTGGGCAAAACTCTGTGCCAGCATTTGATGGAAATATTCACGGTTAGGAAGTTGGGTCAATCCATCATGACGGGCCTGATGTGACAATTGATGATTTTCATGTTGTAGCGCCCGGGTTGAGGCTTCAATTTTGTCCAGCAGTTCATTTACCACGCGATTAATTTCCTGAAATTCGGAAATTTCAGACGAGGGGAGGCGTAGCTGATAATTTTTATTGGTGCTGATGGTCTGTGTGGTCTGTACCAGTGGATTGACCGCTTTCATCAAATGTCGGTAAACCGCATTTGCCGACCAGAACAGTAAGGCCAGCAGCAAAATAAAGCTAATGGTCAGCGCCAGTAGAATGGTATAGAAAAAACTGACATGGGTAGAGGCATTGCCATAGACCACCAGTTGTCCAAAATTTTGCTGCTGATGCTGAATCTCGACTGTCACTGGCTCACGAAAATACAGCCAGTCCAGTAAATACTGAATAAACGGTAACGCATTTTGATGATGATGAATGGTCGACAGGACTTCACCATTGGTAGCGATGACTTGAATCGAATGAATCGGATATTGCTCGGCATATTCAGTCAGAATCTTCTGAATTGTATAGGTGTCATGAAAGACCACAGCGGGCTGAATCCGCTCTGCCAGAGAACCGGATAAAATACTCAAACTCTGTTTGGCATAACTTCCAGGGTGTAATTAGACACCACACAAAAAATACCTAGTCATAAACCAAAGGTCAGAATAAAAATCACCAGCTGGTACGAACGGAAAATACGTCGTAGCGATACTGCTTTGGGCTTATTCATGCTTTAGGCCCCCGTTTTTACCCAGTAATAATACCCGGGGGTCAATATGTACCTGTGACTGCGTCAGACTTTGCATATTCACCCTAAATGAATACTGCTGATTTTTCTTCTGGTAAAGACAAAAGACACTGCCCAGTTCACAGGCTGAATTGGTAGTGCTAATGCTTAAGGCGGGATAACGCACTGCATTGTTCAGAATATTCTGTTCTTCTCTTCACGCGGGCTTAGGTTAGAAAAGACAATGGCCTGACAACTGGTCTGTTTTAAATCGTCTAATTGTAGTGGGCTGATTTTATAAACATGCTGTGCGCTACGCTGGCTTTTAAATTGTTGTGCTAGCGCCGGATTATTCACAATACAAATATTCGGCGTATTTTGCTCCCATTTGGCATAACTTAAAATGGCATACACCATTTGGGGTGTACCAGCGGTTGGGCTATTGGCATGGGCAGGGTGCAAACATAAACACAGCAAAAAACACAGTGTTTTGTGTAAGGGGAGAGAAGGCATTTTTATAAAAAGTTAAAAATAAAATTATGGCCGCAGTCTAACTAAAATAAAAATGAAAGAAAAGGATAAAAAATAAACTGAAAAACCCGAAATTGATCATAAAAAATACAGTTAAGATATATTTCCCAAAATAATTAAAAATAGGGGTTGCGTCAGGTTTTATTTGCTCTATAATGCACATCCATCGGCGGTGATGTTGATAAAAACTTGTTGATAAACAAGGATTTAGCTAAAATGGTTGAGTTCTGGTTTAGGTGGTAAGTTTAGAAATAAAATCAACATTGCATGTTGACTTTCTAAAAATAGAAAGTAGTATAGCCGACCTAGCTTGATGCTGACGAAGCATCGAGAAGATCATTAAGAGATTATGAAGAACAACTTGTGTGGATTTTTACTGGTTGATTAATCGAATATATTTTCATTAATTGATTGGTTTAAATTACTCGAAGTTTATTTGAGCGAATTTAAGTCAGAAAATTGATGAGCCAAGTTTAAGAACTTTACTTATAAAGTTCGAAATGATTTTAACTGAAGAGTTTGATCATGGCTCAGATTGAACGCTGGCGGCAGGCTTAACACATGCAAGTCGAGCGGGGAAGGT